>CAXUJF010000028.1:19058-20900 GCA_964250865.1 uncultured Streptosporangiaceae bacterium | reverse complement strand
GTCCCGTGGTACCGGGACAGCCCGCTGTGATGCTGGCTTACCTGAGGCTCAGGCAGACTTGGATTCGTCGTCCGTAGCCTCGTCCGTCGCCGCTTCGTCGCCGGCGGTCTCCTCGGTCACGGCGGCGGGCGCCGTCTCCTCGGGGGTCGTCTCCTCAGCGTCGGCCGCCTCAGTGTCGGTCGCCTCGACGGCCGTAGCGCCGGTGGCCGGAGCCTCGGTAGTGGCGGCCGGGGTCTCCTGGCGCTGGCGGCGGGCAGGCCGACGCCGTGGCCGGGAGGTGACCTCGTCCCGGACCAGCTCGATCACGGCCATGGGGGCGTTGTCGCCCTTACGCGGCCCGATCTTGGTGATCCGGGTGTAGCCACCGTGGCGTTCGGCGAAGCCGGGGCCGATCTCGGTGAACAGCGAGTGCACGATCCCCTTGTCGGTGACGACCGTGAGCACCTGCCGCCGGGCGTGCATGTCACCCCGCTTGGCGAAGGTGATCAGCCGCTCGGCCACCGGGCGCAGCCGACGGGCCTTGGCCTCGGTGGTGGTGATCCGCCCATGCTCGAACAGCGCAGTGGCCAGGTTCGACAGGATGTGACGCTGGTGGGCCGAACTGCCGCCCAGCCGCGCCCCTTTCGTGGGCGTGGGCATGAATTCCTCTTCTCGGTGTGGTCAGGTCCGGCGCAGCGTCAGTACTGCTCGGTCTCGACGTAGCTGTCATCCTCATCGGCGGCGTAATTGTCCACCACGGCGCTCGGGTCGAACCCGGGCGGGGAGTCCTTGAGGGCCAGGCCCATGTCGATCAGCTTCTGCTTGACTTCCTCGATGGACTTGGCACCGAAGTTCCTTATATCAAGGAGGTCCTGCTCGCTACGGGAGACGAGCTCGCCGACCGTGTGGATGCCCTCGCGCTTGAGGCAGTTGTAAGAGCGGACCGTGAGGTTCAGGTCCTCAATGGGCAGAGCCAGATCCGCGGCCAGCGCCGCGTCCGTGGGCGACGGGCCAACGTCGATGCCCTCGGCGTCGACGTTGAGCTCGCGGGCCAGGCCGAACAGCTCGACCAGGGTCTTGCCCGCGCTCGCCACCGCGTCCCGGGGCCGGATGGAGGACTTGGTCTCCACGTCCAGAATCAGCCGGTCAAAGTCGGTCCGCTGCTCGACACGGGTCGCCTCGACCTTGTAGCTCACCCGGGTCACCGGGGAGTAGATCGAGTCGATTGGCACCCGGCCGATCTCCTGGCCGGGCTGCTTGTTCTGGGTCGCCGAGACGTAGCCGCGACCGCGCTCGACGGTCAGCTCCATCTCCAGCTTGCCCTTGCCGTTCAGCGTGGCGATGTGCAGCTCGGGGTTGTAGACCTCGACCCCCGCGGGCGGCGTGATGTCGGCCGCGGTGACCTGGCCCGGACCCTGCTTGCGCAGGTACATGACCACGGGCTCGTCGTGCTCGGAGGAGACCACCAGACCCTTGAGGTTCAGGATGACGTCGGTGACATCCTCCTTGACGCCCGGCACGGTGGAGAACTCGTGCAGGACACCCTCGATGCGGATGCTGGTCACGGCCGCGCCCGGGATGGACGACAGCAGCGTCCGCCGGAGCGAGTTACCGATCGTGTACCCGAACCCCGGCTCCAGCGGCTCAATGACGAACCGCGACCGGGCGTCACCTATCTGCTCTTCCGTCAGGGTGGGACGCTGAGCGATAAGCATGTGCACTTCCTTTTCCCGCGGCGCCCGCTATTTGACGCCCGCGTCTCTGTCCCGCGACGCCCGCTATTTGACGTCACGATCCTCCCGGCGGCCGCATGGCCGCCGGTTCCCCCCGGGCGGGCGGGGGGGGGGGGCCGGCGGGGGGTGT
>CAXUJF010000028.1:13401-19048 GCA_964250865.1 uncultured Streptosporangiaceae bacterium | reverse complement strand
CCCCCCGCCCCCCGCTCTCTTGTGCCCCCCCGCCCGCGGGGGCCGCCGGGCCCCCCCGGGTTCCCCCGGCGTTGCGGCGGGGGGACCAGCTGTTACTGCTTACTTCGAGTAAAGCTCAACGATGAGCTGTTCCTGGACCTGCGTGTCGATCTGCGCGCGGACCGGCAGCGCGTGGACCAGGATGCGCATCTGCTCCGGGATCACCTCGAGCCACGCGGGGACCGTACGCTCACCCGCCTCGGCCTGGGCCACGACGAACGGCGTTATGTCGCGCGACTTCTGCCGCACCTCGATGATGTCGTTCTCGGCCACGCGGTACGAGGGGATGTCCACCTTGCGGCCGTTGACCGTGATGTGGCCGTGCGTGGTCAGCTGGCGGGCCATGTCCCGGCTCTTGGCGAAGCCGGCCCGGTACACCACGTTGTCCAGGCGGCTCTCCAGGATCTGGAGCAGGTTGTCGCCGGTCCGGCCGTGACGGCGGGTGGCCTCTTCGTAGTAGTTGTGGAACTGCCGCTCCAGCACGCCATACATCCGGCGGGCCTTCTGCTTCTCGCGGATCTGAAGGAGGTACTCGCTCTCCTTCGGGCGGTTCCGGCCGTGCTCGCCCGGCGGGTAAGGCCGGATCTCAATCGGGCACTTCGGCGAGTCGCACTTCGCGCCCTTGAGGAACAGCTTCATCTTTTCGCGGCGGCAGCGCTTGCAGTCCGGACCAGTGTCTCGAGCCATGTGTAACTCCCTCAGACCCGGCGCCGCTTCGGCGGGCGGCAGCCATTGTGCGGAACCGGGGTGACGTCCTGAATGGAGCCAACCTCTAGCCCGGTCGCCTGCAGCGACCGGATGGCGGTCTCACGGCCCGAGCCGGGACCCTTGACGAATACGTCGACCTTGCGCATGCCGTGCTCCATGGCCCGGCGTGCGGCGGCTTCAGCGGCCATCTGCGCGGCAAACGGCGTGGACTTACGCGAGCCCTTGAACCCCACCTGCCCGGACGATGCCCAGGCGATGACGGCCCCGGCCGGGTCGGTGATGGAAACGATTGTGTTGTTGAACGTGCTCCTGATATGGGCGTGCCCATGAGCTACGTTCTTCCGCTCCTTGCGGCGCACCTTCTTGGCGCCCGCATTGCGGCTCCTCGGCGGCATCTGCTTCTAACTCCTGAGGTGATCGGTCGAGCTGCTGACGATGGCCAGCGGCTACGGACTACTTCTTGCCGGCCTTCTTCTTGCCAGCCACGGTCTTCTTCTTGCCCTTGCGGGTGCGGGCGTTGGTCTGCGTCCGCTGGCCGTGCACGGGCAGTCCCCGGCGGTGCCGGATCCCCTGGTAGCAGCCGATCTCGATCTTGCGCCGGATGTCGGCCTGGACTTCGCGTCGCAGGTCGCCCTCGACGCGGTAGGTCGCGTCGATCCAGTCGCGCAGGCGAACCAGGTCTTCCTCGCTCAGCTGGTGCACACGGGTGTCAGGACTGACCCCGGTGGCCTCCAGCGTCTCGTGGGCCCTGGTACGGCCGATGCCGTAAATGTAAGTGAGCGCGATCTCCATCCGCTTATCGCGGGGGAGGTCGACGCCGACAAGGCGTGCCATCTTCGGGCAGTGCTCCTTCGTTGATTGGGAGGTCCTTCGCGCCGCTCCTGACCCTGCCCGAGCCAGCCCCGGCCTCCCCCGGGGGTGGTCCCGGAGCACGAAGCCCCGGGACTGCGGTACGCGATTCAGTTGTGTGGTGCCAGAGCTTGCGTCAGCCCTGGCGCTGCTTGTGCCGCGGATCTGAGCAGATGACCATCACCCGGCCGTGCCGGCGGATGATCCGGCACTTGCTGCAGATCTTCTTGACACTCGGCTTGACCTTCACGGTCACTTCTCCTCATGGGTCCGCTCGGTGAGCGGCCCGAAATCCTGGGTCGCTCGGCTTACTTGTACCGGTACACGATCCGCCCACGGCTGAGGTCGTAGGGACTTAGCTCGACCACGACCCGGTCGTCAGGCAGGATACGGATGTAGTGCATCCGCATTTTCCCGCTGATGTGAGCGAGAACCTGGTGCCCGTTGTCCAGCTCCACCTTGAAGAAGGCGTTCGGCAGGGACTCGACAACTGTGCCTTCGATCTCAATGGCGCCGTCTTTCTTGGGCATGTCCTCCGCGTTTCGCTATCCGGCTTCACCGCGCGCACTTCCGTACGGGCGGCGTTGCGTTGCTGCTTATCCTGAGTGGGATGCCTGAACGGCAAGATCCGCGTCGACAGGATCGGTACGGCCGAGTCGGCGCCTCGCGGTCGAACTTATGCGAGAACAGCAGCCCACGGGCCGAACGCGAGTTTACGCGAACGCGGTGCGTTTGGCGAACTGAATCGCCTCAACGCCTCGATCAGGCTCACCCGGATCGTATAAGCGATCCGGATGCGGATTTATGCCCGCGTCCGGCAGCTGGTAGCGGCGGCGGTCGGCGTGCGGCAGATCGGCCAGCAGCTCGTCCAGCTCACCCAGGGTCCGGGCGTGCAGGGCCACGTCCAGCCGCTCGTCGAACTCCTCGGCGCTCAGCCGCCCCTCGGCGTGATGCTCCTGCAGCAGCGCCGCCACCCGGTCCCGGTCCGCATCCGAGGCCCGGAGCCGCGACGAGTCTGACGCCATCGGACGAGTTCCTCAGCCGACCCGGGCGGTGGCGGCCCGACCGAGGTCAAGCTGCCCGATGGCCGCGAACCCGGCCTCCCCGCCGTCCTCGGCGGTGGTGATCCAGGGGCCGTCCGGAGTGATGGCGGCGGTGTGCTCGAAGTGGGCCGCGTAGCTGCCGTCCACGCTGACCACGGTCCAGTCGTCCTCCAGCACCGCGGTCTCCGGCTGGCCGAGTACGATCATCGGCTCGACGGCCAGGGCCATTCCCTCGCGCAGCTTCAGCCCCCGGCCCGGGCGGCCGTAGTTGGGCACGGGCGGGTCCATGTGCATGGCGCTGCCGATGCCGTGCCCGACGTACTCCTCGATGATGCCGTACGGGCCGGCGCCGCGGACGGAGGCCTCGACCGCGTGCGAGACGTCGGTGAGCCGGCCCCCGGCCCGCACCTGAGCCAGGCCGTGCCACAGCGCGGTCTCACCCACCTCCAGCAGCCGGGTCAGCTCCGGGCTGATCTCGCCCACCCCGACGGTGATCGCGGCGTCTCCGTGCCAGCCGTCCACGATCGCGCCGCAGTCGATGGAGATGATGTCGCCCTCGCTCAGGACCGTGCCCGGGCCCGGGATGCCGTGCACGATGACCTCGTTCGGGGAGGTGCAGATCACGGCCGGGTAGCCGTGGTAGTTCAGGAACGACGGGGTGGCGCCGGCGCCGCGGATTTCGCGGGCGGCCAGTGCGTCCAGGTCCGCGGTGCTGATGCCCGGCTTGACCGCTTCCCGCAGGACCCGCAGCGTACGGGCCACGACCAGGCCGGCCCGGCGCATGGCCGCGATCTGCTCCGGAGTCTTGATCTCGATCCCTGACTTGGCTCGCATTCCCGGCCTCCTCTCGGCTCAGCGGGTTCTTGCGCTTCGGCTCAGCGGGCGAACGGGCGCAGCGCGGCCAGCGCGCGCTCGGTGACCTCCTCGACCGGTCCGGTCGCGTCGATACCGATCAGGACGCCCTCGTCGGCGTAGTAGGAAACCAGCGGCGCGGTCTGCTGCTTGTAGACGTCGAGACGGTGCCGGACCGTCTCCTCACGGTCGTCATCACGCTGGAACAGCTCGCCGCCGCAGGCGTCGCAGATCCCGTCCCGGGTGGGCGGGTCGAACATGATGTGCCAGACCCGCTCGCAGCGGCGGCAGGTCCGCCGGCCCGACAGCCGGCGCACCACCTCGTCCTCGTCCACGACCAGCTCGAGCACCACGGTGAGCCGGGTGTCCCAGTCCATCAGCTGCTTCTTCAGCGTCTCGGCCTGGGGAACGTTGCGCGGGAAGCCGTCCAGCAGGAACCCGGGCTGGGCGTCTTCCTCGCTCAGCCGGTCCCGCACCATGGCGATCGTGACCTCGTCCGGCACCAGGTCGCCGCGGTTCATGTACTCCTTGGCCTGACGGCCCAGCGGCGTGCCCTGGCTGACGTTGGACCGGAAGATGTCACCGGTCGATATCTTCGGGATCGCCAGGTGTGAGGCTATGAACTGGGCCTGTGTCCCCTTGCCCGCTCCGGGGGGCCCAACGAGGACGATGCGCACTATCGGAGGAAACCCTCATAGTTGCGCTGCTGCAACTGGCTTTCGATCTGCTTCACCGTGTCCAGGCCGACCCCGACCATGATCAGCAGGCTGGTGCCGCCGAACGGGATCTGGTTGGACACGCCCATCAGCGCGAACGCCACGGCCGGGATCAGGCCGATCACCGCCAGATACAGCGACCCTGGAGCGGTGAGGCGCGTGAGTACGAAGTTGAGGTACTCGGCGGTGGGCCGGCCCGGCCGGATGCCGGGGATGAAACCGCCGTACTTCTTCATGTTGTCGGCGACTTCAGTCGGGTTGAACGTGATCGACACGTAGAAGTAGGTGAAGCCGACGATCAGAACGAAGAACAGGGCCAGGTACAGGGCGGAGCTGCTGGACGTGAAGTAGCGGTCGATCCACGCCACCCAGCCCTGCGGCTTGGCCGAGTTGCCGAACAGCGACGCCGCCAGCTGCGGGATGTACAGCAGCGAGGAAGCGAAGATGACCGGGATGACTCCGGCCTGGTTGACCTTGAGCGGGATGTAGGTCGAGGTGCCGCCGTACATGCGCCGCCCGACCATCCGTTTGGCGTACTGCACCGGGATCCGGCGCTGAGCCTGCTCCATGAACACCACGAAGGCCACGATCGCGATCAGTACGACGACGGTGATCGCGGTGATGAAGGCGGACTTGGTGCGGTAGATCTCGAGCAGGCCACCGGGGATGACCGCAATGACCTGGGTGAAGATAAGGATCGACATGCCGTTGCCGACGCCGCGGTCGGTGATCAGCTCGCCCATCCACATGATCACCGCGGTGCCGGACACCATCGTGATCACCATTGTCGTGATCGTGAAGATCGACGAGTTCGGGATCAGGGACTCGCTGCAGTTCGGGTACAGCTTGCCCGACCGGGCCAGCTCCACGTAGCCGGTGGACTGCAGCACGCCGAGCCCGATGGTCAGGTACCGGGTGTACTGGGTGATCTTGGCCTGACCGGCCTGGCCCTCCTGCTTCAGCTGCTCCAGCCGCGGGATGACCACGGTGAGCAGCTGCAGGATGATGCTGGCGGTGATGTAGGGCATGATGCCCAGCGCGAACACCGACATCCGCAGCAGCGCGTTACCGCTGAGCAAGTTGACCAGCTGATAGACGCCCTGAGCGGTGCCGCTGCTGGACTCGACGCCGGCACAGTAGGTGATGGCCTTCTCCGCGATACCCGGAGTGGGCACCGCCGCCCCGAACCGGAACAGCGCAATGATGCCGAGCGTGAAGAGCAGCTTTTTGCGCAGGTCTGGCGTCCGGAAAGCCCGGAGGAACGCGGTCAGCATGCGCAATCCTCGGTTCTATTGGTCAGGGTCACCCAGCCGTGCGGCTTCCGTATCCTACCCGGCAGTTCTGGCATTGTCTTCTCCAGAAGACCGGAGCGGGCCCCCCCCCGGGGGGGGGCCCCCCCAAAGAATGGGGGGGGGGGGGGGGGGCGGCACAGAGAGCAAC
>CAXUJF010000028.1:3533-13391 GCA_964250865.1 uncultured Streptosporangiaceae bacterium | reverse complement strand
CCCCCCCCCGTGCTTGTTGCCTTTTGCCCCCCCCCCACCCGGGCCCCCCCCCCCCCGGGGGGGCCGCTCCGAACTTACTTAGGCGAGTGGGGCGAGCGCTCTACAGTTCCGAAACGGAACCGCCCGCACCGGTGATCCGCTCGCGAGCGGATGCGGAGAACGCGTGCGCGCTCACCCGCAGTGCGACCGACAGATCTCCGTCGGCCAGCACCTTAACCCGCTCACCCTTGCGGATGGCGCCCTTGGCCACCAGGTCCTCCGGGGTCACGTCGCCGCCCGAGGGGTACAGCTCCGCGAGCCGTCCGGTGTTGACCACCTGATAGCTGGTGCCGAACCCGGCGTTGGAGAAGCCCTTCAGCTTCGGCACCCGCCGGTACAGCGGCATCTGGCCGCCCTCGAACCCGGGACGCATCGTCGTGCGCGCTCCCGTGCCCTTGGTGCCACGTCCCGCGGTCTTGCCCTTAGAGGCCTCACCGCGGCCGACCCGCGTCTTGGCGGTCTTCGCGCCGGGCGCCGGCCGGAGGTGGTGCAGCTTCAGGCCACGGCCCGCTTCCACCGGCGTCGCCGCTGGCTCGTCGGCTGGCTTCTTAGCTGGCATCTCAGTCCACCTCCTCCACGCTTACCAGGTGACGCACGGCCTGGATCATGCCGCGGAACTCGGGCTTGTCCGGCTTGAGCACCGACTGCCCGATCCGCTTCAGACCCAGCGAGCGCAGCGAGTCACGCTGCGGCCGCGAGCCACCGATCTCTGACTTGATCTGGGTGACCTTCAACTGTGCCATGGTGATGTGTCCCGCCTAGCTGGCCGCGGCCGCGCGGGCCCGGAGCATCGCCGCGGGGGCGACATCCTCGATGGGCAGGCCGCGCTTGGCTGCGATCTCTTCCGGCCGGCTCAGGCCCTTCAGCGCGGTCACCGTCGCGTGCACGACGTTGATCGGGTTGGAGGAGCCGAGGGACCGGGAGAGCACGTCGTGAATACCCGCGCACTCCAGGACGGCCCGCACCGGGCCGCCGGCGATGACGCCGGTACCGGGGCTGGCCGGCTTCAGCAGCACGACCCCGGCCGCATCCTCGCCCTGCACCGTGTGCGGGATGGTGCCGGCGATACGCGGCACCCGGAAGAAGTGCTTCTTGGCCTCTTCGACACCCTTGGCGATCGCCGCGGGCACCTCCTTGGCCTTGCCGTAGCCGACGCCGACCATACCGTTGGCGTCCCCCACCACGACCAGCGCGGTGAAGCTGAACCGGCGGCCACCCTTGACCACCTTGGCCACCCGGTTGATGGCGACCACGCGCTCAAGGTAGGCCGGCGACTTGTCGCCCCCGCGACCCCCGCGATCGTCACGGCGGTCCCGCCGCTCGCCGCCGGATCCGCGACGCGGAGCTCCTGGCATTAGTTCGTCCTCATCTCAGGTATTGCCTTCACACAGGTCATCAGAACTCCAGCCCGCCTTCGCGGGCGCCCTCGGCCAGCGCCGCCAGCCGCCCGGTGTAGGCGTAGCCGCCGCGGTCGAAGACCACGGTGCTGATGCCTGCCTCGGTCGCCTTGCGGGCCAGCAGGGTGCCGACCTGGCGTGCCTTGGCCTTCTTGTCGCCGTCCGCCTCGCGGATGCTCGCATCCAGGGTGGAGGCCGAGGCCAGCGTGTAGCCCTTGGTGTCGTCCACGATCTGCGCGAACATGTGCCGCGAGGATCGGTTCACGACCAGCCGGGGCCGCTGCGGGCTGCCGGTGACCTTCTTGCGCACCCGGAGGTGCCGCTTGGCCTGTGCCGCAGCCCGGGCACTCAGGTGCCGCCCGCTGCGCGCGCGCGACCTGGTCTTCGTGCTCGCCATCGCTACTTCCCAGCCTTCCCGACCTTGCGGCGAACCTGCTCGCCCTGGTAACGCACGCCCTTGCCCTTGTACGGGTCCGGCTTGCGCAGCTTGTGAATCTTCGCCGCGATCTCGCCCACCTGCTGCTTGTCGATGCCCTCGACCACGAATCGGGTCGGCGCCTCGACGCGGAAGCTGATGCCGTCGGGCGGCGTCACGGTGATCGGGTGGCTGTACCCGAGGGAGAACTCCAGGTTCTGCCCACGGGCCTGCACGCGGTAACCAACCCCGACGATCTCCAGGGTCTTGCGGTAGCCGTCGGTCACGCCGGTCACCATGTTGGCGATCAGGGTGCGAGACAGCCCGTGCAGCGCACGGGTCTTGCCCTCGTCGTCGGGCCGGGTGACCTTGACCGTGCTGTCCTCGCGGACGACGGTCAGCGGTTCCGGCACCGTGTAGCTGAGCGACCCTTTCGGTCCCTTGACGGACACGTGCTGACCTTCAATAGCCACGTCCACGCCACCGGGCACCGTAATGGGGAGCCGTCCAATTCTTGACATATCCGCCTCCCCCGCTACCAGACGTAGGCGAGGACTTCGCCGCCCACGCCGCGCTTGTTGGCCTGCTTGTCCGTCAGCAGCCCACCGGACGTCGAGATGATCGCGACGCCCAGGCCACCCAGGACCTTCGGCAGATTGTCCTTCTTCGCGTAAACCCGCAGGCCCGGCTTGGACACGCGCTTGATGCCCGCGATCGAGCGCTCGCGCGAGTTGCCGTACTTGAGGGTGACCACGAGCTTCCTGCCCACCTCAGCGTCCTCGACCTTCCAGCCGGCGATGTAGCCCTGCTGCTGGAGGATCTCGGCGATGTGGGACTTGATCTTCGAATACGGCATGGCCGCGGTGTCGTGGTACGCGGAGTTCGCGTTACGCAGACGAGTCAGCATGTCTGCGATCGGGTCGGTCATGGTCATGGCCTGATGGCCCTCCTCGCCGTGGTTTCCTGCGGACCTGCGGCGTGGTCAGTGGGCGCACGGAGCGCCCGGGGGGTCGGTCTCTTCGGATTAGAGCCCGGCTGGATTACCAGCTGGACTTGGTGATGCCCGGCAGTTCGCCGCGGTGCGCCATGGAACGGAAGCAGATACGGCACAGGCCGAACTTGCGGTACACGGCGCGCGGCCGCCCGCAACGGGTGCAGCGGGTGTAGCCGCGCACCTCGAACTTCGGCTTCCGGTTCGCCTTGACGACGAGCGCAGTCTTCGCCACTGTCAGCCCTCCCTAAAGGGGAAACCGAGGCGCCGCAGCAGCGAGCGGCCTTCCTCGTCGTTGGTTGCGGTCGTCACGAACGTGATGTCCATGCCCCGCGGCCGGTCGACCCGGTCCGGGTCGATCTCGCGGAACATGGTCTGCTCGTTGAGGCCGAACGTGTAGTTGCCCCGGCCGTCGAACTGACGGGGCGACAGACCGCGGAAGTCACGGATCCGCGGCAGCGCCACGGTGAGCAGGCGGTCGGCGAACTCCCACATCCGAGCGCCGCGCAGCGTCACGTGCGCGCCGATCGGCATGCCCTCGCGCAGCTTGAACTGGGCGATGGACTTCTTCGCCCGGGCCACGGCCGGCTTCTGGCCGGTGATGAGGGACAGGTCCCGCACCGCGCCATCGATCAGCTTCGCGTCACGGGCGGCCTCACCGACACCCATGTTGACCACGATCTTGGACAGACCGGGGATCTGCATGACGTTGGCGTAGCTGAACTCGTCGCGGAGCGCGGGCGCAGTCTCGCTGAGGTAGCGCTCCTTGAGGCGCGGCACGGCCGGCGCTTCAGTCGCTGTCGACATCAGATGTCCTTACCACTTGACCGGGAGACCCGGACCTTCTTGCCGTCGTCGTCGATCCGGTAGCCGACGCGGGCCGGCTTCTTGCTGTCCGGGTCGACGATCTGCACGTTGCTCACGTGGATCGGCGCTTCCTGATGGACGATGCCGCCCTCTTTGTTCCCGCGCATGCCCTGGGTGACCTTGGTGTTCTTCTTCACCATGTTCACACCCTCGACGAGCACCCGATCGCGCTCCGGGTAGGAGGCGATGACCGTGCCCTCGCGGCCACGGTCCTTGCCCGTCACGACGATCACGTGATCGCCCTTCTTGATCTTCATCACAGCACCTCCGGCGCGAGCGAGATGATCCGCATGAACCGCTTCTCGCGCAGTTCGCGACCGACCGGGCCGAAGATACGGGTGCCGCGGGGGTCCCCGCCGTCCCGGATCAGTACGGCCGCGTTCTCGTCGAAGCGGATGTAGGAGCCGTCACCGCGGCGGCGCTCCTTACGAGTGCGCACGACGACGGCCTTGACCACATCGCCCTTCTTCACGCCGGCTCCGGGAAGAGCGTCCTTCACGGTAGCCACGATGATGTCGCCGATGCCCGCGTATCGCCGGCCGGAACCACCGAGCACACGGATGCACAAGATCTCCTTGGCACCCGTGTTGTCGGCGACCTTGAGCCGCGACTCCTGCTGGATCACGTCAACTCCTGCTTCCTCACGCCGGGCATCGTGGCCGGCGGTTCTGTACTACTTGGCCTTTTCCAGGATCTCGGCCACGCGCCACCGCTTGGTGGCGGACATGGGCCGGGTCTCCATCAGGAGCACGCGATCGCCGATGCCACAGGCATTGGCTTCGTCGTGGGCCTGATACTTCTTGGTACGGCGGATGACCTTGCCGTACTTGGGGTGCTTGACGCGGTCCTCGACCTCGACCACGACGGTCTTGTCCATCCTGGCGCTGGTCACCAGGCCCTCACGGGCCTTGCGGTAACCGCGGGCCGCGGCCCGGCTGGCCGCGGTCCCCGTGTTCTCACTCACTTGGCGTCCGCCTCCGTGCCGGCATTGGTTTCTTCGTCCGTCAGCTCGACGACGATGCCGAGCTCGCGCTCCCGCATCACCGTGTAGATCCGGGCGATCTCCTTGCGGACGGCGCGGAGCCGCCCGTGGTTCTCCAGCTGGCCGGTGGCCCCCTGGAAGCGGAGGTTGAACAGCTCCTCCTTGGCCTCGGCCAGCTTGCTGCCCAGCTCTTCCTCGGAGGACGCCCGCAGATCGTTAGCGGTCAGGCTCGCGGCCATCAGGACTCACCGCCCTCTCGGGTAACGACACGGCAGGTTTTCAGCAAGCAGAGCATCGGGAGCTTAATGTTGAACATCAGCCTTCACCGCCCTCTCGCGTGACAACCCGGCACTTCATCGGGAGCTTGTGGATCGCCCGGCGAAGCGCTTCCCGGGCGACCGGCTCGGCCACCCCGGACAGCTCGAACATGACCCGGCCCGGCTTGACGTTCGCGACCCACCACTCGGGCGAGCCCTTACCGGAACCCATCCGGGTCTCGGCCGGCTTCTTGGTCAGCGGCCGGTCGGGGAAGATGTTGATCCAGACCTTGCCACCTCGGCGGATGTGCCGCGTCATAGCGATACGCGCGGCCTCGATCTGCCGGTTGGTCACGTACGAGTGCTCGAGGGCCTGGATACCGAACTCACCGAAGCTGACCGCCGTACCGCCCTTGGCCTTGCCATGGCGGTCAGGCCGGTGCTGCTTCCGGTGCTTGACTCTGCGTGGAACGAGCATGTCTAGTTCTCCGCTCCGCTCGCACCCGCCGGAGCGGTGGCGGGCGCCTCGGCCGAAGCCGCAGGGGCCGCGGCGCGATCCGGGCCCCGGTCGCTACGCTCACGACGCTCTGGCCGCCGGCGCTGGGGCGGGCCACCTGGCCGGTCCCCAGGACCACGGCGCGGGCCACCGGCCCGTGCGGCCGCAGCAGCGGCCTCGCGGGCGGCCCGGGTGGCGGGTGCCTCGCCCTTGTAGATCCAGACCTTCACGCCGATCCGGCCGAAGGTGGTGCGGGCCTCGTAGAAGCCGTAGTCGATGTCCGCGCGCAGCGTGTGCAGCGGCACTCGCCCCTCGCGGTAGAACTCCGAGCGCGACATTTCCGCGCCGCCCAGGCGGCCGGAGCACTGCACCCGGATGCCTTTGGCGCCGCCCTTCATCGCGCTCTGCATCGCCTTGCGCATGGCCCGCCGGAACGAAACCCGGCTGGACAGCTGCTCGGCCACGCCCTGGGCCACCAGCTGGGCGTCGATCTCGGGGTTCTTGACCTCGAGGATGTTCAGCTGGATCTGCTTGCCGGTGAGCTTCTCCAGGTCGGTCCGGATGCGGTCCGCCTCGGCGCCGCGGCGCCCGATGACGATGCCCGGGCGCGCCGTGTGGATGTCCACCCGCACGCGGTCCCGAGTCCGCTCGATCTCGACCTTGGAGATGCCGGCCCGCTCCATGCCGCGCTGCAGCATGCGGCGGATCGCGACGTCTTCCTTGACGTATTCCTTGTACAGCTTGTCCGCGTACCAGCGGCTGTTGAAGTCGGTGGTAATGCCAAGCCGGAACCCATGCGGGTTCACTTTCTGTCCCACTAGCGGGTCCCTCCTTCGGCGTGGTCGGAAACGATCACGGTGATATGGCTGGTGCGCTTGTTGACCCGGTAGGCCCGGCCCTGGGCCCGCGGCCGGAACCGCTTGAGCATCGGCCCCTCGTCGACCCAGGCCCGGCTCACCCTCAGCGCACCACGGTCGGACCGCCGGTCACCGCCTCCGGCGTTGGCGATCGCGCTCGCGAGCACCTTGCCGACCGGGCCACTGGCGGACTGCGGCGCGAAGGCGAGCACCGCCTGGGCCTCGTCGGCGGGCATCCCGCGGATCAGGTCCACCACGCGGCGGGCCTTGCGCGGCGTGACGCGCACGTAGCGCGCCTTTGCCCTCGCTTCCATCAGTTTCTCCGTCTCTCTGCCGTCAACTGGATCTAGCGCCGACTGCGCCGATCGTCTTTCACGTGGCTGCGGAACGTCCGCGTGGGGGCGAACTCCCCGAGCTTGTGGCCGACCATCGACTCGGTGATGAACACCGGGATGTGCTTACGGCCATCGTGGACGGCGATCGTGTGACCCAGCATCGCCGGGATGATCATCGAGCGCCGGGACCACGTCCGGATGACGTTCTTGCTGCCCTTCTCGTTCTGCACGTCCACCTTCTTGAGCAGGTGGTCGTCGACGAAAGGACCTTTCTTAAGGCTACGAGGCATCTGGTACTGCTCCTACCGCTTCTTCCGGCTACGGCGCCGGCTGATCAGCCGATCGCTGGCCTTGTTGGCTCGCCGGGTCCGGCCTTCCGGCTGGCCCCATGGGCTGACTGGGTGACGGCCGCCGGAGCTCTTGCCCTCGCCGCCGCCGAGCGGGTGGTCGACCGGGTTCATGGCCACACCACGTACGGTCGGCCGCTTGCCCTTCCACCGGTTACGGCCCGCCTTGCCGAGCTTGATGTTGCCCTGCTCGGCGTTGCCGACCTCGCCGATGGTGGCCCGGCAGCTCACGTCCACCCGCCGGATCTCACCCGAGGGCATCCGGAGCTGGGCGTAACTGCCTTCCTTGGCCAGCAGCTGCACGCCGGAGCCGGCCGACCGGGCGATCTTGGCGCCGCCACCGGGCCGAAGCTCGATCGCGTGCACCACGGTGCCGGTCGGGATGTTGCGCAGCGGCAGGCAGTTGCCGGGCTTGATGTCGGCGCCCGCGCCGTTCTCCACCAAATCGCCCTGGGCCAAGCCCTGGGGAGCAATGATGTAGCGCTTCTCGCCGTCCGCATAGTGCAGCAGCGCGATGCGGGCGGTCCGGTTGGGGTCGTATTCGATGTGCGCGACCTTGGCCGGAACGCCGTCCTTGTCGTGGCGACGGAAGTCGATCAGCCGGTAGGCCCGCTTGTGACCGCCGCCCTGGTGCCGGGTGGTGATGCGGCCATGCACATTCCGGCCACCCTTGGAGTGCAGCGGCCGGACCAGCGACTTCTCCGGCTCATCCCGAGTGATCTCGGAAAAGTCGGAGCCGCTGGCCCCACGCCGGCCCGGGGTGGTCGGCTTGTACTTACGGATAGCCATGTGTGCTCAAATCTCCTGTTACCTGGCCTGCCGTTACCGGACCGGGCCGCCGAAGATGTCGATCCGGTCGCCCTCGGCGAGGGTGACGATCGCGCGCTTGGTGTCCGGCCGCTTGCCCCAGCCGATCTTGGTCCGGCGCCGCTTACCCTTGCGGTTGACCGTGTTGACCCCGGTCACCTTGACGCCGAAGACCTCTTCGACGGCCAGGCGGACCTGGGTCTTGTTGGCGTCCGGCGCCACGATGAAGGTGTACTTGCCCTCGTCGAGCAGGCCGTAGCTCTTCTCCGAGATCACCGGGCGCAGGAGGACGTCCCGCGGGTTGTCGCTGAGCGTGCTGCTCACTGGGCTGCCTCCTCGCTGCGCGAACCGCGGCTCACGAACGCCTCCAGCGCCTCGGCGGTGAAGACCACGTGGTCGGCGGCCAGCACGTCGTACGTGTTCAGCTGGTCCTGGGTGATGACCTGGACCCCGGCGGCGTTGCGCAGGCTCTTGCGGCCCAGCTCGTCGTCGCGGCGCAGCACCACCAGCAGGGAGGTACCACGGCCGGTCCCGGTCGCGGTGGCCAGCACGGCCAGCGCGTCCTTGGTCCGCGGCGCGTCGCCGTCGACGAACCCGCTCACCACCTGCACCCGGCCGTGCCGGGCCCGGTCGGAGAGGGCACCGCGCAGCGCGGCCGCCTTCATCTTCTTGGGCGTCCGCTGGGCGTAGGACCGCGGCTGCGGGCCGTGCACGACGCCACCGCCGGCGTACTGCGGGGCGCGCAGCGAGCCCTGGCGGGCCCGGCCGGTGCCCTTCTGGCGGTACGGCTTCTTGCCGCCCCCGCGCACTTCGCCGCGCGTCTTGGTGGCGTGCGTACCCTGCCGGGCGGCGGCCAGCTGGGCCACCACGACCTGGTGCATCAGCGGGACGTTGACCTTCGCGTCGAAGATCTCGTCGGGGAGCTCCGCAGTCTCGGTGGACTTACCGGACGGACTCACCACGTTGACGGTGCTCATCAGGCCTCCTTCGCAGCAGGCGCCTTGGCGGCGCTGCGGACCATGATCAGGCCACCGGTCGAACCCGGCACCGCTCCCTTGAGCAGGAGCAAGCCGCGGTCGGTGTCGACCGAGTGCACGGTGAGGCTCTGCACGGTGGTACGGACGCCGCCCATCCGGCCGGCCATGCGCACGCCCTTGAACACCCGGCCCGGCGTGGCGCAGGCGCCAATCGAACCGGGCGAGCGGTGCTTGCGCTGCGTACCGTGCGAGGAGGACAGGCCCTTAAAGCCGTGTCGCTTCATGACACCGGCGAAGCCCTTGCCCTTGCTGGTGCCGGTGGCGTCCACGAGCTGCCCGGCCGCGAAGACCTCGGCCGTCACCTCCTGGCCGATCTGGTACTCCGACGCATCGTCGGTGCGCAGCTCGGTCAGGAAGCGGCGAGGCGTGACGCCCGCCTCGGCAAACAGACCCGCGACCGGCTTGGTCACCTTGCGCGGGTTGATCTCGCCGAAGCCGAGCTGGACGGCGGCGTAGCCGTCACGGTCCGGCGTGCGCACGGCAGTGACGACGCACGGGCCGGCCTTGACGACCGTAACCGGCGTGACCTGCCCGGTGTCGTCGAATACCTGGGTCATCCCGAGCTTGGTGCCCAGGATCCCTTTCATCTGCTTGGCCATTGTCGGTGCGTCCCTCAGAGCTTGATCTCGATGTCGACGCCGGCCGGAAGGTCAAGACGCATGAGCGAGTCAACCGTCTTCGGCGTCGGATCGATGATGTCGATCAGCCGCTTGTGCGTCCGCATCTCGAAGTGCTCCCGCGAGTCCTTGTACTTGTGCGGTGAGCGGATGACGCAGTACACGTTCTTCTCAGTAGGCAGCGGCACCGGGCCCGCGACGCGCGCGCCCGTACGGGTCACCGTGTCGACGATCTTGCGCGCCGAGTTGTCGATGACCTCGTGGTCATATGCCTTGAGCCGGATGCGGATCTTCTGTCCCGCCATTGGCTTGTTTGTCCTTCGCTTCCGTGGTGCCGATGCCGCATTGCCTTGGCGTGCTAAGCGGCCGGGCCGGGGAGGCCCCGCCCCCTTATACAACCCCCGGGTTAATTGT
>CAXUJF010000028.1:0-3523 GCA_964250865.1 uncultured Streptosporangiaceae bacterium | reverse complement strand
GCGGGGGGGCCCGCGGCGGTTTGGGTGGGGGGCGTTCGGGGGGGGGGGGGGGGGGGCCGGGCCGCTTAGTCACAGCCGCTGTTACTTGAGAATCTTCGTGACCCGGCCGGCGCCGACGGTGCGGCCACCTTCCCGGATCGCGAACCGCAGGCCTTCCTCCATGGCGATGGGCTGAATCAGCTCAACGTGCATGTCGGTCCGGTCGCCCGGCATCACCATCTCCGTGCCCTCAGGCAGAGTGACAACGCCGGTCACGTCGGTGGTCCGGAAGTAGAACTGCGGACGGTAGTTGTTGAAGAACGGCGTGTGCCGTCCACCCTCGTCCTTGGACAGGATGTAGACCTGGCCCTCGAAGGAGGTGTGCGGGGTGTTGGTGCCCGGCTTGATCACGACCTGGCCGCGCTCCACGTCCTCGCGCTTGATGCCACGCAGGAGCAGGCCCACGTTGTCGCCGGCCTGGCCATCGTCAAGGATCTTGCGGAACATCTCCACACCGGTGACGGTGGTGGTCTGCGCCTTCTCCTTGATGCCGATGAGGTCGACGGTCTCACCAGTCTTGATGACACCGCGCTCGATCCGGCCGGTCACCACGGTCCCGCGACCGGTGATGGAGAAAACGTCCTCCACCGGCATCAGGAACGGCTTGTCGATCTCGCGCACCGGCTGGGGGATGCTGTCGTCGCACGCCTGAAGCAGCTCGGCGACCTTCTCGCCCCACTCGGCGTCACCCTCGAGCGCCTTGAGCGCGGACACCCGGACCACCGGGACGTCGTCGCCGGGGAACTCGTACTCGGTGAGCAGGTCCCGGACCTCGAGCTCAACCAGCTCGAGGATCTCCTCGTCGTCGACCATGTCGGCCTTGTTCAGCGCGACCACGATGTACGGCACACCAACCTGGCGGGCCAGCAGCACGTGCTCGCGGGTCTGCGGCATCGGGCCATCGGTGGCCGCCACGACCAGGATCGCACCGTCCATCTGGGCGGCACCCGTGATCATGTTCTTGATGTAGTCCGCGTGACCCGGGCAGTCCACGTGCGCGTAGTGGCGCTTCTCGGTCTGGTACTCGACGTGCGAGATCGAGATCGTGATCCCGCGCTCCTTCTCCTCCTTCGCGTTGTCGATCTGGTCGAACGGCGTGAAGGGGTTGAGCTCGGGGTACTTGTCGTGCAGCACCCGGGTGATCGCCGCGGTCAGGGTTGTCTTGCCGTGGTCGATGTGCCCAATGGTGCCGATGTTTACGTGCGGCTTGGTCCGCTCGAACTTGGCCTTCGCCACTGGTATCTCCTCGTTGCATCCGCCCCACTAGGTGGGGCTCAGGCGCCCCGGTCCGGGGGCGCCGTGAGTTCCTTACGTTTTAATTTGGCCTTACTCGCCGCGAGCCTTGGCGGTGATGTCCTTGGCGATCACACTGCGCGGCACTTCGGCATTACTCGCCGCGTGCTTTGGCGATGATCTCCTTGGCGATGCTGGGCGGGACTTCGGCATACGAATCGAACTGCATGCTGTAGTCCGCCCGGCCCTGGGTCCGGCTGCGCAGGTCCCCCACGTAACCGAACATCTCCGACAACGGCACGTGTGCCTTGATGACCCGGGCCCCGGAGCGTTCCTCCATGGCCTGAATCTGGCCGCGCCGTGCGTTGAGGTCGCCGATGACGTCACCCATGTAGTCATCGGGGGTCCTGACCTCGACCGCCATAATCGGCTCGAGCAGCACAGGGTTGGCCTGAGCCGCCGCCTTCTTGAAGGCCATCGAGCCCGCAATCTTGAAGGCCAGTTCCGAGGAGTCCACCTCGTGGTAGGCACCATCGGTCAGCGTGACCTTCAGGTCGACCATCGGGTAGCCGGCCAGCACGCCGAACTCGGCGGCCTCCTGGCACCCGGCGTCGACCGACGGAATGTACTCACGCGGGATGCGTCCGCCGGTGACCTTGTTCTCGAACTCGTAGCCACCACCGTCGCCGCCCGTCGGCGCCAGGTTGATCTGGACCTTGGCGAACTGGCCAGACCCACCGGTCTGCTTCTTGTGCGTGTAGCCGACCTTCTCGACCGCCTTGCGCACGGTCTCGCGGTAGGCCACCTGCGGACGGCCGATGTTGGCCTCGACCTTGAACTCCCGGCGCATCCGGTCGACCAGCACCTCCAGGTGCAGCTCGCCCATGCCGGAGATGATGGTCTGCCCGGTCTCCTCGTCGGTCCTGACCTGGAAGGTCGGGTCCTCCTCGGCGAGCCGCTGGATGGCAGTGCCCAGCTTCTCCTGGTCGCTCTTGGTCTTCGGCTCGATGGCCACGTTGATCACGGGCGCCGGGAACGTCATGGACTCCAGCACCACCGGCTTGGCCGTGTCGCACAGAGTGTCCCCCGTGCTCGTGTCCTTGAGCCCCATCACGGCCACGATCTGGCCCGCGGTCGCGAACGGGCGCTCCTCGCGCTTGTTCGCGTGCATCTGGTAGATCTTGCCGATCCGCTCCTTGCGACCCTTGATCGCGTTCAGCACGGTGCTGCCGCTCTCCAGCGTCCCGGAGTAGACCCGGATGTAGGTGAGCTTGCCGAGGTGCTGGTCGGCCATGATCTTGAAGGCCAGAGCCGAGAACGGCTCCTCGGTGTCGGCGTGCCGCTCGACCACGGTCTCCTCGTCACCCACGGCGCGGCCCTGGATGGAGGGGATGTCGACCGGGCTGGGCAGGAAGTCCACGATCGCGTCGAGCATCGGCTGGATGCCCTTGTTCTTGAACGCGGTCCCGCACAGTACGGGGGTGACGCCGCCGGCGATGGTGATCCGCCGGATGGCCGCCACCAGCTGCTCCTCGGTGGGGTCGGTGCCCTCCAGGTACAGCTCCATCGCCTGCTCGTCGTTCTCGGCCACGGCCTCGATCAGCCGGTCCCGCCACTCACGGGCGGCGTCGGCGTGGTCGTCCGGGATCGCGACGACGTCGTACTTGTCGCCCTTGCCCTCGGTCTGCCACAGCAGCGCGCGCATCCGGATCAGGTCGATGACACCGCGGAAGTCGGCCTCGACGCCCCACGGCAGCTGAACCACGATGGGCTGTGCGCCCAGCCGGTCGACGATCATCTCGACGCAGCGGTGGAACTCCGCGCCCACCCGGTCCATCTTGTTCACGAAACAGATCCGGGGCACGTTGTAGCGGTCAGCCTGCCGCCACACCGTCTCAGACTGCGGCTCGACGCCGGCCACCGCGTCGAACACCGCGACCGCGCCGTCTAGCACCCGAAGGGAACGCTCGACCTCGACGGTGAAGTCAACGTGCCCGGGAGTGTCGATGATGTTGATGGTGTTGTCGCGCCACGACGTGGTCGTGGCCGCGGAGGTGATGGTGATCCCCCGCTCCTGCTCCTGCTCCATCCAGTCCATGGTGGCAGCGCCCTCATGGACCTCACCGATCTTGTAGTTGATGCCGGTGTAAAAGAGAATCCGCTCGGTCGTCGTCGTCTTGCCCGCGTCGATATGCGCCATGATCCCGATGTTGCGGACCTTGGCGAGATCTACGCCCGTCTTGGTGGCCAC
>CAXUJF010000027.1:18541-22997 GCA_964250865.1 uncultured Streptosporangiaceae bacterium | reverse complement strand
CCTGCGGCAGCAGCGCCCCGCCCTCGTCGTCCAGCTCCCGGCCCACCGCGGCCCAGTCCGCCGCGCCGACCCGCTCCTCGAAGGCGCTCATGCCGCCCCCTCCAGGTGCAGCAGGATCTCCTTGGCCGCCGCCCCGCCCGCGTACTGGCCCAGCGACCCGTCCGAGCGGATCACCCGGTGACAGGGCACCACCACCGGTAGCGGGTTCCGGGCGCAGGCGGTGCCGACCGCCCGCACCGCGCGGGGGCTGCCCGCCGCCGTGGCGACCTGGGCGTAGCTCTCGGTGTGCCCGTAGCCGATGTCGGGCAGGTGGCGCAGCACGCTGCGCCGGAACCCGCCGGCCAGCCGGAAGTCCAGCGGGACGTCGAACTGGTGCCGTTGCCCGCCGAAGTACTCCTCCAGCTGCCGGGCCACCGGGTCCAGCCGGGCCGGGGCCCGCAGGATGCGCGGGCTCACCGTGTCGGCCAGCGCGGCCAGCACCTGCTCGTGGTCCTGAACCTCGTAGGCCACCCGGACCAGGCCGTGGGTGGTCGCGGCCAGCAGCAGCGATCCGACCGGGGTGGCCAGCTCGCGGTAGGCCACGTCCAGCAGGCCGTCCCGGGCCGCCGCCTCCGCCAGCCGGTCGTGCAGCCGCGCAGTCGCGGCCTCGTCGATCTCCGGCAGTGCTTCGAAAACCTGGGCCCCGAACAGGCCCGCCGCCTCTTCCGTCTCGGTCATGCCGTCAAACCCGGGTGCGCTCATGGCGTCGCTCCCTCCAGATACGTACGTCGCAAATTCCTGATGCCGTCGGCGGCCGCACGCCGGGAGGCGTCCGCGGTTCCGCCGACGATGGCGGCGATCTCGGCGTAGGGCAGGCCGGCCAGGTAGTGGTAGGCCACCGCCTGGCGCTGCTTGTCCGGCAGCTCCCGCAGGGCCTCCCACAGCTCGCCGTCCCAGCTCCCGGGCTGGCCCGCCGCGTCGGCGGCTGGCCTTTCCGGCAACTCCCCGGCCACCACCGGGCGGCGGGCCCGGGACCGGGTCACGTCGATCGCCTTACGGTGCGCGACCGTGACCAGCCAGGCTTCGACGTTCGCGGTCTCGGCCAGCCGCGGGTACGCGGTCAGCGCGGACAGGAACGTCTCCGACCAGGCGTCGTCGGCGTCCACCGGGCCGAGGATGGCGCGGCAGACCCGCAGCACCATCGGCCCGTACTCGGTCACGATCTGCTCGAACGGCCTCATCGTCACGTCCCGTAGACGCCGGGCGGCCCCGGAACGTGAGGCCGGCCAGTGAAGCTTCGCGAAAGCCCTTTGTGGCCTGGGGTTTTGGTCGTTAGGCCTGGCCCATGGCGGGTAGGTAGGCCCCACGCCGGAACATAGGCGCAGGTAGCAGGCCCGCAGCTGATTGAGGAGGGGCAGTGTTCTCGCGATCGAAGAAGAAAGAAGCCGCCGCCGCGGACAACACCGCCACCGCGGATAACTCGGTGCCGGCGCAGCGTGACGCGCAGGACAACCCGTCCGACGAGACCCAGAACGGCGAGGCCATCCCCCCGGTCGACCAGATGGAGGGCGGCCCGGACAACCCGCTGGACATCGGCCCCACCGGCTGGAAGAACACGCTCAAGCGGTCGATGAAGAAGTTTTCCCTGGACCGCTGCACGATGGCCGCGGGCAGCCTGGCCTACCACTGGTTCTTCGCCATGTTCCCGGCGGTGGTGGCGGCGATCGGCGTCATCAGCCTGATCCACCTGGGTGAGGGTCCGCTGAAGCACCTGGTCTCCGGCGTGGGCCAGGCACTGCCGGGCGGAGCCTCCGGCGTGTTCACGACCGCCCTCCAGCAAGCCAACAGCAAGACCAGCGGCGCGCTGGCCACGGTCATCCTGGGCATCGCGCTGGCCATCTGGAGCTCCTCTGGTGGCATGGTCGCGCTGGAGACCGCGCTCGACGTGGCCTACGAGGTGCCCAAGAGCGCGAAGTTCGTCAAGAAGCGGCTCAAGGCGTTCGTCCTGATCCTGTGCACGGTGGTGCTCGGCGGCCTGGCCTCGATCTTCATCGTGGAGGGCGCCCCGGTGGGAAGTGCGCTGTCCAGCCTGATCGGCTTTCACGGGATCGGGTTCACGATCGTGTGGACCATCGTCCGCTGGGTGCTCACCATCATCCTGGTCTCGCTGCTGTTCTCCTGCTACTACTACTTCGGCCCCAACCGGGAGATGCCGAGCTGGAAGTGGGTCAGCCCGGGCGGCGTGGTCGGCACGGTCATCTTCCTGCTCGCCTCCCTGGCCTTCTCGTTCTACGTCACCAAGTTCGGCAGCAGCTCCTACAGCAAGACCTACGGCCCGTTCGCCGGCGTGGCCCTGCTCATCTTCTGGCTCTACCTGACCGGGATCGCGGTCCTGCTCGGCGGCGAGATCAACGCCGAGTCCGAGCGCCAGGCCGCCGCCGAAGCCGGTCACCCCGGCGCGCAGCAAGCGGCCGCAAACATCGAGCAGGGCAACGCCTCGCCCAGCGCGAACACCGCATCGAAGTAGCGCTGTTAAATATATGTAACCGGCTCATTCACCCGGGGGTCCCAGCTCGGCCGGACCCCCGCCGTCCCGGTGCGTGAGCGGGTTGGCCAGCTGGAACATGTCGCCGACGACGCCGTCCCGGTCACCGTCACCGTCGCCTGGCCGGGCCGGGATCTCGGCCGAGTCGGTCAGCCGCAGCTTGCGCCGGGCCCGCTGGTAGAACGTGGTCCGGCCGAGCCGGATGACCTTGGCCGCCTGCGGGCGGGCCCGCATCGTGATCTGGTCGCCCGGCTCGGTGTGGCCCTCGACGATGCCGTCCACCTCGACCGCGAGCCGGCCGCTGGTGGGCAGCATGACCAGCTCGACCGTCTCGGTGACCGAGAGCACGAAGCCCCGGTTGTAGGCCGAGTGCGGCGCGGCCGGCGTGACCAGCAGCGCCTCCACCGCGGGCTGCACGATCGGGCCCCCGGCCGAGAAGCTGTACGCGGTCGACCCGGTGGGCGTGGCCACGATGACCGCGTCGGCCGCATAGCTGACGAACTGCTGCTCGCTGACGTTCACCGACACCATCGCGGACGGGTTCCCTGGCACCCGGACCACGGCGACGTCGTTGAACGCGGTCACGGTCCGCCCGCCGAACGTGGCGTCGATGGCCAGCCGCGCCTCGATGGTGAAGGCCTGGGCGTCGATAGCCGACAGCGCGGCGGGCAGGTCGGGCACGTCGACCTCGGCCAGGAAGCCGAGCTTGCCCAGGTTGACCCCGAGTACCGGGGCGCGCTGCCGGTCGGCCAGCCGCATGGCCCGCAGCATGGTGCCGTCGCCGCCCAGGCTGACCAGCAGGTCGACCCGGCGGCCGAGTTCCTCTTCGGACAGCGGCAGCGCGGCGCACTTCAGCCTGGTCAGCTCGCTGGCGTTGCCGTACACCTTGATGCCGCGCTGATTGGCCCAGGCCAGTACGGCCTCGACCGCTTCCAAGGAGTCCCGTTTCGGGTGCAGGACCAGTCCCACCGAATGCATGTCACAAACCGTACGCCTCGAGCAGGCGCAGCCAGATCTCGCTCATGGTCGGATAGGACGGCACCGCGTGCCAGAGCCGGTCCAGCGGCACCTCCCCGGCCACCGCCACCGTGGCCGCGTGGATGAGCTCGCCCGCCCCCGGGCCGGCCAGCGTGGCGCCGATCATCGTCCGGCGGTCCTTGTCCACCACCATCCGGGCCTGACCGGTGTAGCCGTCGGCGAACAGCTTGGACCCGGCCACCGCGCCGAGGTCGTATTCGACCACCCGGATGTTCCGGCCCGCCGCTTCGGCCTGGGCCGCGGTCGGCCCGACCGACGCCACCTCGGGCTGGGTGAAGATGACCTGGGGCACGGCGCTGTGGTCGGCCCAGGCGGTCACGGCCGGCTCCTGCCCGTGGGCCCGGGCCGCGATCGCGTCGCCGCAGATCCGGGCCTGGTACTTGCCCATGTGGGTCAGCAGCGCGACGTGGTTGACGTCCCCGGCCGCGTACAGCCAGCCGCCGTCCACCCCCTGGACCCGGAGCGTGTCGTCCACGTCCAGCCAGGAGTCCGGCTCCAGGCCCACGGTCTCCAGGCCCAGGTCACCGGTGCGCGGGGTCCGGCCCGTCGCGGCCAGCACCTCGTCGGCCTGCACCGTGGTCCCGTCGTCCAGCTCCAGCGTGACCGGGCCACCGACTGGGCCACCGACTGGGCCACCGGCTGGCCCACCCGGGGCCCGCCGCACCGCGGTGGTGCCGGCCCCGAGCCGGACGTCCACTCCGGCCTGGCGCAGGCCGTCCGCGACCAGTTGCCCGGCGAACTCCTCGGTGTGATCGAGCAGCCGCTCCTCCCGGGCGATCAGCGTGACCTGGGCCCCGAGGGCCTGCCAGGCCGTGGCCAGCTCGCAGCCGACCACGCCGCCGCCGATCACGGCCAGCCGCCCCGGTACCTCGTGCGCGCTGGTCGCCTCGCACT
>CAXUJF010000027.1:0-18531 GCA_964250865.1 uncultured Streptosporangiaceae bacterium | reverse complement strand
CCGCGCCGCGGGCCCCCGCCCGGGCCGCGGCCAGCCCGGGGACGGGCGGGATCAGGGCCCCGCTCCCGGTGGTCACGGCCACCGCGTGCCGGGCCCGCAGCTCGGCCGGGTCCGCCCCGTCCACGGCCACGGTTTTCGGCCCGGTGAGCCGGCCGTGCCCGCGGTAGAAGTCCACGTGGGCACTGACCAGCCACTTCACCTGGCCGTCGTCCTTCCAGTGCGAGGCGAAGGCGTCGCGCCGGTCCAGCACCGCGGCGGGCTCGAGCGTGGCCCCGGCCACCCCCTGGACGTGGCGCGCGTCGCCGGTCGCCGCCACCGGCCGGAGCAGCGCCTTGCTCGGCATGCAGGCCCA
This sequence comes from uncultured Streptosporangiaceae bacterium, assembly GCA_964250865.1. Taxonomy (GTDB): domain Bacteria; phylum Actinomycetota; class Actinomycetes; order Streptosporangiales; family Streptosporangiaceae; genus Bog-532. The sequence continues at coordinate 18,179 of CAXUJF010000027.1, read as the reverse complement.
GTAGGAGCACTCACCCCCGGCCAGCTCGGACTCGACGATCGCCGCGGTCAGGCCCTGCTTGACCGCCCGGTCGGCGACGTTCTCCCCGGCCGGCCCGGCCCCGATCACGATTAGGTCGTATTCCTTGGTCACGGACTTGTGCCTCCCCGTCGATGGCCCGCCTAATCTACCGAGCGCCCCGCCCGATGGCCGTCCGGCGATCAGCAGGTGAATCAATGCCATCCGCTCTTCGATCCCGGCCGCCGGATGTGATGAGCTAGGCAGATGACCAGCGACACCGTTCCCGAGCCGCTTGCCCCGCCGATCGGCCAGTCGGTCGGCCAGCCGGTAGGACTGCCGCACCCCGGGTCCAACGACCCCGACGACCTGGCCATGCTGGCCGGGCTGCGGGTCGAGGACGACGACGATGACGATCCGGTCCTGATCCGCCCGGACGGCCGGGTGGTGGACACCTGGCGGCAGGACTACCCGTACGACGAGCGGATGCCGCGGCACGAGTACGAGCTGACCAAACGGCTGCTCCAGATCGAGCTGGTCAAGCTGCAGAACTGGATGAAGGACACCGGCGAGAAGCTCGTCATCGTCAACGAGGGCCGGGACGCGGCGGGCAAGGGCGGCACGATCAAGCGGTTCATGGAGCACCTGAACCCGCGCGGCGCGGTCGTGGTCGCCCTGGAGAAGCCGAGCGAGCGCGAGAGCACCCAGTGGTACTTCCAGCGCTACATCACGCACCTGCCGGCTGACGGCGAGATGGTGTTCTTCGACCGGTCCTGGTACAACCGGGCCGGCGTCGAACGGGTCATGGGGTTCTGCAGCCACGACGAGTACCTGGAGTTCATGCGGCAGGCCCCGGACCTGGAGCGCATGATCGTCCGCTCGGACATCCACCTGGTCAAGTTCTGGTTCTCGGTGTCCCAGAACGAGCAGCTGACCCGGTTCATCATCCGCCAGGTCGACCCGGTCCGGCAGTGGAAGCTCAGCCCGATGGACATCGAGTCGCTGGACAAGTGGGACGAGTACACCGAGGCCAAGGAGGCCATGTTCCACTACACGGACACGCCCTACGCGCCGTGGACCGTGGTCAAGAGCAACGACAAGAAGCGGGCCCGGCTGGAGGCCATGCGGCACGTGCTGGCCCTGTTCGACTACCCGAACAAGGACGACGAGCTGGTCGGCTCACCCGACAACAAGATCATCGGACCCCCGGACCTGCTCTCCGAGCGCAAGTTCACCGCCCCCTTCCCGCAGCTCTAAGCCGTCCCCTGGGGTCCCTCCAGGTCGGTCCGGAGCTGGGCCAGCCGCTCCAGCACCTGGGCCTTGCGCGGCGGGTCCGCGCCCGGCCGCTCCACGGTCAGCGCGGCCACGATGCCCGCGCTGGTCAGCAGCCGGGCCAGCTGGACCGGGCTGAGCTCGGCCAGCGCCGCGATGCCGTCCCGGCCGAGCAGGCCGTCGGCGGCCATGGCGTCGACCAGCCCGGCCGAAAACGCGTCTCCCGCGCCGATCGTGTCCACCACCTCGGCCGGCACCGGGGGCACGGTCAGCTCGGTGCCGTCCCGGCTCAGCCCGAACGCGCCCTCGCCGCCCATGGTCACCACCACCAGGTCCGGCCCGATGCGCTGCCAGCGGCGGGCCACCTCGCGGATGGTCTGGTCCGGATACAGCCAGTCCATGTCCTCGGCGCTGGCCTTGGCCACGTGCACCTGGCGCAGCTGCCGTTCGACCCGCAGCCGCTCGGCGTCCCGGTCCGGGGTCGCGGTGGGCCGCAGGTTCGGGTCGTAGACGATGACGACCTTGCCCGCGGACCGCACCAGCTGGGTGAACGACTCGATGTAGGCCGCACCGGGCGGCAGCGCGGCCGCCAGCGAGCCCAGGTAGAGCGCGTCGACGTCGGCCGGGAGCGGCCCCAGGTCGGTGGCCCGCCAGGCCCAGTCGGCGGTGCCGTTGGCGTAGAAGCTGTAGGACGCCTGGCCGTCGCCGCTCAGCGTCGCGATGGCCAGCGTGGTCTGCTGCGGGGCGTCCACGAAGTCCCGTGGGCTGATGCCGTTGCGGGTCAGATGCTCGCGCAGCATGGTCCCGAACCCGTCACCGGACAAGCGGGCCCGCAGCGACACATCCCGGCCCAGCCGGGCCAGGGCCACGGCCACGTTGGCGGGCGCCCCGCCGGGCGCGGCGTTACAGCCCCAGTCCGGGGACACCACGAGGTCGACGAGGGCCTCGCCGATGACTGTGATCACGAGTAGAGACTCTAAGGGCCGGCCCCGGAAGCCAATAAGGCACCAAGGTTTTACCTGGCCGAAACTTGCCGTCACCTGACGTCAACGGTCACCGCATAAGATCGTCTTTCCGCCTTCTGCTGGGGCCTTGGGCGGCACGGGGCGTAGTACGACGTACGAAAAGTCAGGTCAGATCGAGTCTCCCCGCAGGACTTCATGATCCGCGGGCCTGAACGAAAGTCGTACATCTACATGGACATGACTGTGTGGGAATGGTTCGAGAAGCGCTCGTTCCATTCCCGGGACTTCCGCGGCCTCACCGAAGGCGCGGACCGGCTTCCGCTCACCACCACCCTGGTGCTGCCGACCAGGAACACGGCCGACACGATCGGCCCCATCCTCGACACCGTTAACCAGCTGAACGAGCGCACGGGGCTCATCGAACAGGTCGTGGTCGTCGACGCCGACTCGCCCGACGGCACGGCGGACATCGCCCGCGCCCACGGCGCGGAGGTGTACTCCGAGAACGAACTGCTGCCCGAGTACGGCCGGGCGCACGGCAAGGGCGACGCCATGTGGCGCAGCCTGTCCGTGGCCCGCGGCGACATCGTCATGTTCGCCGACTCCGACTCGACCGACTTTCGTGAGCACTTCGTCTACGGCACGCTCGGCCCGCTGCTGACCGACCCGGAGGTCCAGTTCAGCAAGGCGGCGTTCCGGCGGCCGTTCAGCCAGGACGGCAAGGCCGTCGTGGACGGCGGCGGCCGGGTCACCGAGCTGATGGCCAAGCCGCTGCTGAACTTCTTCTACCCCGAGCTGACCGGGTTCGTGCAGCCGCTGGCGGGCGAGTTCGCCGCCCGCCGTGAGCTGCTGTGCGGCATCCCGTTCGCCACCGGGTACGGGGTCGAGATCGCGATGATGGTCGACGTGCTGGACGAGGTGGGCCTGTCGGCCATGGCCCAGGTCGATCTGGAAACCCGGCAGAACCGGCACCAGCCGCTGTTCGACCTGACCCGGATGAGCTCGGCCGTGCTGCGCGCCCTGGGCCGCCGGGTCCACCTGGCCGGACGCGGCGCCGTAGCCCACGATCCGTCCGAAATGCTGGCCCTGCCCCAGCGGGACGTCTACCTGCACGCGGTGGGCACCCCGGACGGGCTGCGGCTGGACGAGCACCTGGTCGAGCTGCTGGAGCGGCCGCCGCTGACCCACGTGCTGGCCACCGGCGAAGAACGCGAGACCGTCGCCTGAAGGTGTTAGCCAGAGCGACCGTGTTAGCCACCGTGTTAGCTAACCCGAGGACCGGCGCGGCCGGTTACGCCTGGGCCCACGTCCAGGCGTAACCGCCGTCGTCGGACGCACTGCCGCCTTCACCCAGCTCCAGCGGCCGGAACGTGTCCACCATCACCGCCAGCTCGTCGAAGAACTCCGCCCCGATGCTGCGCTGCACCGTGGCCGGCTGCGGCCCGTGGCTGTGCCCGCCGGGGTGCAGGCTGACCGAGCCCGGGCCGATCCCGGAGCCCTTGCGGGCCTCGTAGTTGCCGCCGCAGTAGAACATCACCTCGTCGGAGTCTACGTTCGAGTGGTAGTACGGCACCGGGATCGACAGCGGGTGATAGTCAACCTTGCGCGGCACGAAGTTGCAGATCACGAAGCCGCTGCCCTCGAACACCTGGTGCACCGGCGGCGGCTGGTGGATCCGGCCGGTGATCGGCTCGAAGTCGGCCACGTTGAACGTGTACGGGTACAGGCAACCGTCCCAGCCCACCACGTCGAACGGGTGGGTGGCGTAGACGTACCGGGTGCCCACGATCTGGCCGCGAGCGGACCGGTGCTTGACCAGGACCGGCACCTCGGTGCCCGGCTCGACCAGCGGCTGGCCCGGCCCGTGCAGGTCCCGCTCGCAGTAGGGAGACTGCTCGCCGAACTGCCCGTACCGGGACAGGTAGCGGCTGGGCGGCCGGACGTGGCCGCTGGCCTCGATGGCGTAGCAGCGCAGCGGGCCGGTCCCGGCCGGGATCCAGCGCTGGGTGGTGGACCGGGGGAGGATCACGTAGTCGCCCGCCCGGACCGGCAGCGCACCGAACGTGGTCTGCACGGTGCCCTCGCCCGCCTCGATGTAGACGCACTCGTCGCCCGCGGCGTTGCGGTACAGCGGCGAGGCCTCACCCGCGGCCACGTAGGAGATGCGCACGTCGGCGTTGCCGAGGATCAGCCGCCGCCCGGTCACCGGGTCGATGGCCTTCCAGTCCTCGCCGCCGAACAGGTCATGCAGGCGCAGGTGCCGCGGCTTGAGCGGGTGGTTGGGCGTGGTGGCCAGGTCACCGGGATCCCAGGTGGTCGCGTCCACGATGGCCGACGGGATCCCGGTGTGGTAGAGCAGCGCGGAGTCGGAGCTGAAGCCTTCCTCGCCCATCAGCTCCTCGGCGTAGAGGGATCCGTCGCTCTGGCGGTGCTGGGTGTGCCGCTTGGGCGGGATGTTGCCCACCACGCGATAGTGAGCCATTACAGGTTGCCCCGCTTCTCCTGCTCCCGCTCGATCGCCTCGAACAGGGCCTGGAAGTTGCCTTTCCCGAAGCCCAGGGAGCCGTGCCGCTCGATGAACTCGAAGAACACCGTGGGCCGGTCGCCGACCGGCTTGCCGAAGATCTGCAGCAGGTAACCGTCCTCGTCCCGGTCGACCAGGATGCCGCGGGACTGGAGCTCGCCGATCGGGACCCGGACGTGGCCGATCCGGGCCCGCAGCTCCGGGTCGGTGTAGTAGGAGTCCGGGGTGTCCAGGAACTCCACCCCGTTGGCCCGCAGGCCGTCCACGGTGGCGATGATGTCGTTCGTGGCCAGGGCCAGGTGCTGGGCCCCCGCGCCGCGGTAGAACTCCAGGTACTCGTCGATCTGGGACTTGCGCTTGCCCACCGCGGGCTCGTTCAGCGGGAACTTGACCCGGTGGTTGCCGTTCGCCACCACCTTGCTCATCAGCGCCGAGTACTCGGTGGCGATGTCGTCGCCCACGAACTCGGCCATGTTCGTAAATCCCATGACCCGGTTGTAGAACGCCACCCACTCGTCCATGTGGCCCAGCTCGACGTTGCCGACCACGTGGTCCAGGGCCTGGAAGTAGCGCTTGGGTGCCCCGGCCGGCCGGACCACGCTGCCGCTCCGGTAGACAAAGCCGGGCCGGTAGGGGCCGGAGTACCGGGACCGGTCGATGAGGCTGTGCCGGGTCTCGCCGTAGGCCGCGATCGCTGCCATCCGGACCGTGCCGTAGCTGTCGCTGACGTCGTGCGGTTCTTCCAGCACGGTGGCGCCCTGGGCCCGGGCGTGCGTGACGCAGCGGTCCACGTCCGGCACCTCCAGCGCGATGTCGCTGATGCCGTCGCCGTGCCGTCGCTGGTGGTCGGCCACCGGGCTGTCCGGGTCGACCGCGCCCTGGAGCACGAACCGGACCGCCCCGCTGCGCAGCACGTAGGCGTGATGATCCCGGTTGCCGGTCTCCGGCCCGGAGTAGGCCACCAGCTCCATGCCGTAGGCCAGCTGGTAGGCCAGGGCGGCCTGGGTGGCGTTGCCGACCGCCCACACCACCGCGTCCCACCCGGTGACCGGGAACGGGTCCCGGTCGGCGTCGTACTCGACCAGGCCCACGAGCTGCCGGAGCTGGTCCATGCTGAGGTCGGCGAGCTGTTCCTGACTAGTGAGGTCAAAGTCGATGCTCATAACCGCATCAGAACTCGTCCGCCCCTAGCTGCGCAACAATGCTGTTCTGGACTGACCAGGTTGGGCAATCTGACCGGCTGGGTAGCACAATAGCTATGCAGATTGACTAGCTGTTTGCCCTGGAGATGGTCATGGCCGATGAACCCGTGCTCGACCCGCTGGACCTGGCCCTGCTGACCGCGATGCGGCGCAGCCCGCGGGCCGGCATCCTGGAGCTGTCCCGGCTGGTCCGGGTGGCCCGGGCCACCGTGCAGTCCCGCCTGGAGCGGCTGGAACGGGCCGGCGTGGTCACCGGGTACGGCCCGGACATCGACATCGCCGCGGCCGGCTACCCGGTCCAGGCCTTCGTCACCCTGGAGATCGCCCAGGGCTCGCTGGACAAGCTGCACCGCGATCTGTCCTCGATCCCGGGCGTGCTGGAGGCCTACGCCACCACCGGCACCGCCGACGTGCTGTGCCGGGTGGCGGCTTCCTCCAACACCGAGCTGCAGCAGATCCTGCTCCAGCTCAACGCGTCAGCCTGGGTGGCCCGGTCCACTAGCGCCGTGCTGCTGTCCACGGTGGTCGAACCGCGGGTGATGCCGTTGCTGTCGTCCCGGCCACGGGCGTCGTCCACCCGCGCCCCCGCCTTCCGCGGGGCGCCCAGCGGCGGTTAAGCGGCTAACCCACGCCGGGCTTCGCCCGGGAGAGTCTCCAGCGTTTGCACCGGACCGCCACCGCGGGAGGCTGAGTCGAAGTCGCCGGTCCCGTCCGCTTCGGCGTGCGCGGCATCGGAGTACGACGTGGCCCCCCCGGCCGGGACCGCCTCCGGATGGCCGGAGCTGATGAACTTGATTTGCGCGTACCGCCTGACGTCCTGCCACTGCAGGGCGACCGCCGCACCCAGCGCCACCGGCACCACGAACTTGAGCACTTTGCCAATCATCCGTGCCCTCCTCACCGAGGGGTTAGTGACATCTTTCCCTGCCGGCCCGGAAGTTAAGCTTCATGCCATGACGGAATCGCGGATCCCGGCCGTCCGGCAGCTCGGGGCCACGCTCTGGGCCCGCGAGGTCACGCCGCTGCGCCGGTTCCTGCGCACCGAGACCGGCAGCGCCGCGTTCCTGCTCGGCGCGACCGTGGCCGCGCTGGTCTGGGTCAACCTCAGCGCCCGGTCCTACGAGTCGTTCTGGCACACCACGCTGTCGGTCCACCTCGGCCAGCTCGGCCTGTCCCAGGACCTGCACGGCTGGGTCAACTCCGGCCTGATGACGTTCTTCTTCCTGGTCGTCGCGGTGGAGGCCCGGCGCGAGTTCGACATGGGCGAGCTGCGCGAACGCAGCCGGCTCGCGCTGCCCCTGGCGGCCGGGCTGGGCGGGATGATCGTCCCGGTGCTGATCTACCTGGCCTTCACCGCCGGGCACCCGTCGGCGCACGGCTGGGGCACCGCGATGGGCACCGACACCGCGTTCGCGCTGGGCGCGCTGGCCCTGGTCGGCCCGAACCTGCCGGACCGGGTGCGGACCTATCTGCTTACGTTCTCGGTGGTCGACGACCTGGGCGGTATCGTCGTCATCGCTGTGGTCTACAGCAGCCGGGTGCACCTGGTGCCGCTGGTGATCGCCGCGCTGCTGCTGGCCCTCGAGGCCCTGCTGCGGTACCGCGGCGTCCGGTTCGGCGCCGTGCACCTGCTGATCGGCCTGGCCGCCTGGGTCGCGGCGTACGAATCGGGCGTGGACCCGATCATCGTCGGCCTGGTCATGGGCCTGCTCGCGTACGCCAGGCCGGCCGCGCGGGCGGACCTGGAGCAGGCCACCGACCTGTTCCGGTTGTTCCGCGAGCAGCCCACGGCCGAGCTGGCCCGGTCCGCGTCCGACGGGGTGCAGGCCGCGCTGTCGCCCAACGACACGCTGGAGGCCAGGTTCCACCCCTGGACCAGCTACGTCATCGTCCCGCTGTTCGCCCTGGCCAACATGGACATCGTCATCACCGGCGGCTTCCTGGCCAAGGCCTACACCTCCGCCGTCACGCTCGGCATCCTGATCGGCTACGTGGTCGGCAAGCCACTCGGGACCGGGCTCGGGGCCATGCTGGTGACCAAGCTCAGCCACGGCCGGGTGCGGCCGCCGATCGGCTGGGCCGCCGTGGCCGGCACCGGGGCCATCGCGGGCGTCGGTTTCACCGTCTCGCTGCTCATCGCCTCCCTGGCGTTCTCCGGCGACGTGCTGCAGGAGGCCAAGCTCGGGGTGCTGTCCGCAGTGCTGGTGGCCTCCGGGCTGAGCTGGGCCGTGTTCAAGGTCGTGGCCAAGCTGCCCAAGCGGCTGAAGCTGCTGGCCCTGCTGGGCACGGCCGACAGCATCACCGACCTGGCCGTGGCCGTAGAGCCGCGCCGTGACCACCTGCGCGGCCCGGCCGCCTCGCCGGTGACGGTGGTCGAGTACGGCGACTTCGAATGCCCCTACTGCGGCCAGGCCGAGCCGGTGGTGCGCAAGCTGCTGGGCAACTTCGGTGACGTCCGCTACGTATGGCGGCACCTGCCGCTGACCGACGTGCACCCGCACGCCCAGCTCGCGGCCGAGGGGGCCGAAGCCGCCGCGGCCCAGGAGGCGTTCTGGCCCATGCACGACCTGCTGCTGGACCATCAGGGCGCGCTGACCGCCCGGGACCTGCTCGAGTACGCCAGCCAGCTCGACCTGGACCTGAACCGGTTCCGTTCCGACCTGCGCACCCACACCGGGGCGGGCCACGTGGCCGAGGACGTGGACTCGGCCGACCTGTCCGGTGTGTCCGGCACGCCGACGTTCTTCATCAACGGCATGCGGCACTACGGCGCGTACGACATCGACTCGCTGTCGGCCGCGGTTCGCACGGCCCGGGGCCGCGCCCTGGTGGGGGAGCCCCCCGCGGCCAGCCACGCCGAAGAGCCGGTCGTGGCTCAACCCGTACCAGCCGGTGAGCCGGAGCCGGTGCCCGAGCCGGAGTTACCCGGCCCGGGCCCGGCTCGAGGTCAGTTATAGCGGCGCTCGGCTTCGTCTTCGCTCTCGACGTGCACCGCGGCCTCTTCGGCTCCGGCCGCGCCCGCGTCGATGCCGACGTCGCGCGCGACCAGGTCCGATTCGGCGTCGGGGTGTGCGCCCTCGTCCTCCGCGACCAGCCGCCCGGACCGGGGGTCGGGCACGTCGGTCTCCTCGAGGTACTCGTCCTGGGTCTCGGCCTCTTCGTCCTCGGCTCGCGCCTTGGCGTAGGGGTCGGCCTCCGGCTCCTCCTCGGCCAGGAGCTGGTCGAGGGACTCGCCCTCTTCTTCCTCTTCCTCGGTGGTGCCGAACCGGTCTGCGCCGTAATACCGATCGGTCGGGAGGATGCCGGTGTCCAGCGGATCCCCGGTTGCGCTGTCCTCCAGCGTCTCCGCGTCCTCGAGCACGCCGTCGTTCTCGGCGCCGATCGTCATTTCGTCAGCCTGATCCAGACCCGTCGGGTCATCAGGCCCGTCGTACGACTGTGACATAACGGGTGTTATCTCCCTCGTACCGGGATGTTGGGTGTCCTAGCCCTGCCTAAGACAGTGCTGCCTCTGTCTAAGACAGCGCTGCCTGAGACAGGCAAGGGTATACCCGGTACGGTCAGGCCTCTTTGAGGCGCTGGCTCAGGTTCTGCAGCCGGTCGATCAGCTCCGAGGCCTCCGCCTTGGACAGACCCTCGGGTACGTCCTCGTTGGCCTCGCGTGCCAGCGTGTGCAGGTAGGACTCCTGCGGCCCGGTCATCGGCTCGTCGCCGGTGCTCCAGGTCTCCGGGTCCTTCTCCACTGGTCCGTGGCTCATAATTAGTCCTTTCTCGAACGTATATTCGAGCTTACTCGCATTCTGTCGCCCTACCCGCATCGGCCGGGATCAATCCCGATGTTTCCGGCCGCCGGTACCGGCGATACCGCAGGCAGCGATCCGCGCAGGCGGCTCGCCCGGTGACGGAGGAGATCGATGCGGACCTTTGGGGTCGAGGAAGAGCTGCTGCTCGTCGACGTGGACACCGGGGTTCCTGTGGCGCTGGCCGATCTGGTGACCCGGCCCGAGTCCGACGACGATTCTCCCGCGCCCTCCAGTGCCAGCTCATCCGGGCCGTCCACGGTGCCCGCCGTAGCCCGCCCGGGCGGGGCCATGAGCGTGGCCGTCGGGGTCCGGGACGCGCCGGCCCAGGCCAGCGACGAACTATCCGACGACCGGCCCGTGCACGAGATGCAGCGGGAGCAGATCGAGACCGGCACTTCCCCCTGCTCCTCGCTGGACGAGCTGTTCGGCCAGCTGGTCGACCGGCGCAGCGTGGCGGGCCAGGCCGCGCACCGCCTCGGCGCCGAAGTGGCCGCCCTGGCCACCTCGCCGCTGCCCATCGAACCCTCGGTCACGCGCGAGGACCGGTACCAGCGGATGGCCGAGCTGTACGCGATGACGGCCCAGGAGCAGCTCACCTGCGGCTGCCACGTGCACGTCAGCATCGAGTCGGAGGAGGAGGGGGTGGCCGTGCTGGACCGGATCCGGCCCTGGCTGCCGCCCCTGCTGGCGCTGACGGCCAACTCCCCGTTCTGGCACGGCCGCGACACCGGCTACAACAGCTACCGGCGGCAGGTGTGGGGCCGCTGGCCGTCGTCCGGGCCGACCGAGCTGTTCGGCACGCCGGAGGCCTACCACGCCACGGTCGACGCCATGCTGGGCACGGGCACGCTGATCGACGAGGGCATGGTCTACTTCGACGTCCGGTTGTCCCGGCACTACCCGACCGTGGAGGTCCGGGTGGCCGACGTCTGCCTGCGGGTCAACGACGCGGTGCTGCTGGCTTCCCTGGTCCGGGCGCTGGTGGAGACGGCGGCCCGCGAGTGGCGGCTGGGCCAGCCCCCGGTCGCGGTCCGGCTGGAGACGCTGAACCTGGCCTACTGGCGGGCCAGCCGGTCCGGGCTGGAGGACCAGCTGATCCACCCGGTCACCGGCCGGGCCGCGCCGGCCGAGAACGTGCTGCGGGCCCTGCTGCGGCACATCGGCAGCGCGCTGGACGAGGCCGACGCCGCCACCGATCGCCCGGGCCTCACCACCGACCTGCTCCAGGCCCTGCTGGCCCGGGGCAACGGGGCCCGCCAGCAGCGCCGGGTCTTCGCCGAGTCCGGTGACCTGCCCACCGTGGTCCGCAACGCGGTCGCGCACACCCTGACCGTGGAGTAAGCGCGGCAAACCACACCAGCCTCAGTCGCCCCGCCGGCCACCCTGGTCCCGCTAGTCTCGCCAGGACTCAGTCGGTGGCCAGGATCAGATCCGACGCCTTGACCACCACGGTGACCTCGGTGCCTTCCTTGAGCCCGAGTTCGTGCGCGGCTTCCACCGTGATCGACGCGACCAGCCGGGTGCCGCAGGCGTCCATCACCACGTTGGCCGTGGCCTCTCCGAAGTTGATGTCCGTGACCCGGGCCGGGATCTTGTTCCTGGCGCTCAGCTTCATCTCGTTCCCCTCGCTCGGTGGCCGGCGTTACTTTGGCAGGCCGACCACGCCGAGGCTATCTCCGCGCTCCAGGATCTCGGCCGCCCCGCGGATGACGCAGCGCAGCGGATCCTCCACCACCACGGCCCCGATGTCGGCCGACGACTCGATCCGGGTCACCAGGCCCGGCAGCAGGGCCCCGCCGCCCGCGAGGCGGATCCGGCCGCGCACCACGTCCTCGGCGATGCCGGGCGGGATGTCGGACAGGGTCTCCGCGATGGCGGAGATGATCGCCGCCACCGTGTGCTCCAGCGCGGTCGCGACCAGCTTGCCCGGCACCCGCTCCACCCGGGGCGTACGCGTGGCCGCGTCGATGCCGACGGCCTCGGCCCAGCCCACCTCGCCGCCGGTCAGGCCGAGCTCCATCTTCAGCATGGCGGCCGCCTTCCGGCCCAGGATCAGCCCCAGGTCGGTCCGTGCCAGGTGCATGATCGCGTCGTCCATGGCGTTGCCCGCCACCCGCAGCGACTGGGCCCGGACCACCCGGCCGCCCGAGACCACCGCGACCTCGGTCGTCCCGCCGCCCAGGTCGACCACGAACGCCCCGGCCCCGCTGGCCAGGTCGACCCCCGAGCCGGCCGCGGCCGCCACCGGCTCGTCCACCAGCCGGACCTGAGCCCGTGGCCGCCGCGCCTCCAGCGCCGCCGCCACCGAACGCCGCTCCACCCAGGTGGCCCGGCTCGGCACGCAGACCAGCGCCCGGGGCCGTAGCGGCCCGGAGTGCCGGTACGACCGCTTGAGGAACCCGTTCAGCATCAGCGCGGTCGCGTTCAGGTCGGCGATCACGCCGTCCCGCAGCGGGTAGATGATCTCGATGTCCTCCGGCTCCTTGCCGGCCAGGGCGTCGGCCTGCTCGCCGACGGCCGCGACCTTGCCCGTGGACACGTCGAGGGCGATTGCGGAGGGCTCGTCGAGCACCAGGCCCCGGCCCGCAACCCAGATGAGCGTGCTCGCCGTGCCCAGGTCGATCGCGATGCTTCCCCGCAAGCCCATGTTTGGAGTCCCTACATCCGATAACGCAGTATGCCTCCATAAGTATGGAGCGTCAGTTGAAGGGCTGACGTGCCGGATTGGCGAACCCGTGGCCTGCGATCTCGCTGGCGGGCCCGTCCGGACCCGGCCCGTATGCGCGGTCGGGTGGCCGGGGAATGTTTGACCAGTGACCACTGTTCGGGTATATAGTCAAAGCAGGCGTGGAGCCTTATGGCATGTACCGCCAGCTCCGCCGGATTCCTTTGACCGCTCCGCTCATTGGGCGTCGAGCAACATTCGGGTTCATCAGCGCTCAGGTGTGTTTTGCCTGCTCCGCCTGGCTTTCCGCCTTCTCCGCCCGTCGGCGCCCGGTGCGCCGCATGGCCATTCCGTGCTGCCCGTAGTTGGCAGTTTCCGCACCTAACATCCTTTTAGAAGAGAGAAATTATGACCACCGCAACCCAGACCAGAAAACAGAATTCCCCGCCACCCTCAGACACCGAAAAGGCCCCCCTGAGCCCCGTTTCGGGCGTGCTGGACGTCACCGGCCGGGGGAGTGCGTTCGTTCGCGTGGCCGGCTTCCACGCCAGCTCGGACGACGTGTCCGTCCCGGCCACCCTGATCAAGCAGTACGACCTGCGCCGGGGTGACCAGCTCACCGGAGCCGCCCGCCCGGCCTCGCCCGGTGCCCGGGACTCCCGGGCCAGCACCCGTAACGGCCAGGCCAAAAATCTCACCCTGACCACGGTCGGCACCGTCAACGGCGTCCCCGTGCCCCCTGATGCCACGTCCCCAGGCGACACGTCTGCCGCGGACCGCCGCCCGCACTTCGACCAGCTCACCCCGGTCTACGCCGACGAGCGCCTCCGGCTCGAAGCCGGCTCGGCCACGGCCATGGCCCGGATCATCGACCTGGTCGCCCCGATCGGCAAGGGCCAGCGCGGGCTGATCGTGGCCCCGCCCAAGGCGGGTAAGACCCTGCTGCTCAAGACCGTGGCCAACGCCATCACCGCGGCCGGGCCCGACGTGCACCTGATGATGGTGCTGGTCGGCGAGCGGCCCGAGGAAGTCACCGACCTGCGCCGCTCGATCGACGGTGAGGTCATCTCCTCCACCTTCGACCACAGCCCCGAGGACCACGTACTGGTGGCCGAGCTGGCCATCGAGCGGGCCAAGCGGCTGGTCGAGGCCGGCCAGGACGTCGTGGTCCTGCTCGACTCCATCACCCGGCTGGCCCGGGCTTACAACCTGCTCGCCCCGTCCAGCAGCCGGATCCTGGCCGGCGGCGTGGCCACCTCCGCCCTGCAGCCGCCGCGCACGTTCCTGGGCGCCGCCCGCAACGTCGAAGGCGGCGGCTCGCTCACCATCTTGTCCACCGCGCTGGTCGACACCGGCTCCCGGATGGACGACGTGTTCTTCGAGGAGTTCAAGGGCACCGGCAACTCCGAACTGCGGCTCCGCCGCGACCTGGCCGAGAAGCGCCTCTACCCCGCGATCGACGTGGCCGCCTCGGGCACCCGCCGCGATGACCTGCTGCTGGCCCCGGACGAGTACCAGGCCGTCACCCGGCTGCGCCGCGGCCTGTCCGGCCTGACCGCCCAGCAAGCCCTGGAGCTGCTGCTGGAACGCACCGGCCAGACGTCCACCAACGCCGAGTTCCTGCGCCAGATCCAGCTCGCCGCCTAACGCACGCCCCGCGGCCGGAACTGCACACTGATCCGCGGCCCCACCGGCCGGGCCGTCTTCGGCACCGCGTGCTCCCAGGTCCGCTGGCAGCTGCCGCCCATCACGATCAGGTCCCCGTGCCCCAGCTCGTAGCGCCGGGCCTGGCCGCCGCCCCGAGGCCGCAGCATCAGGGCCCGCGGCGACCCCAGCGACACGATCGCCACCATGGTGTCCTCGCTGCTGCCGCGCCCGATCGTGTCCCCGTGCCAGGCCACACTGTCCCGGCCGTCCCGGTACAGGCACAGCCCCGCCGTCACGAACGGCTCACCCAGCTCCGGCCCGTAGTGCGCGTTCAGCGCCGACCGGCACGCCTCCAGCGCCGGGTCGGGCAGCAGTTCCTGCTCGCCGTAGAAACACTGCAGCCGCGGCACGTCGACCACCCGGTCGTACATCTGCCGCTTCTCTGCCCGCCACGGCACCTGCTCCACCAGCTGCCCGAACAGGTCCGCCGCCCCGGTCAGCCAGCCTGGCCGGACGTCCATCCACGCGCCGCGGCTCAACGGCGCCCGCCGCGCCGCGTCCAGCGAGCCGGGCCGCGCCTCCGCGGGTTGCTCGGCCAAGAAGTCCAGCAGCGATTCCTGGAAGTCAACGGTCATCCTCCCAGTATAGCCACCTTTTCAAAATCTTGTTCGACTACATGACCAGCTTGCTGGGGTCACCGACCATGGCCGACGGGTCCATGATCCGGTCGAACTCCTCGGCGCTGATCTCGCCCGTGTCCACCGCGGCCTCCCGCAGCGTGGTGCCCTCCTGGCTGGCCCGGTGCGCGATCTCGGCCGCCTTGTCGTAGCCCAGCACCGGCAACAGCGCGGTGACCAGCATCAGCGACCGGTCCACGTCTTCGTCGATCTGGCTCCGGTTCAGCTCGGTGCCCTCGATGCAGAACTCGCGCAGCTTGGCGCAGGCGTCGGCCAGGATCGTGGCCGAGTGCAGGAAGTTGCTGATGATCACCGGGCGCATCGTGTTCAGCTCGAAGTTGCCCTGCGACGCGGCCATCGCGATCGCGTTGTCCTCCGCCAGCACCTGCACGCACACCATCAGTGTGGCCTCGCACTGCGTCGGGTTGACCTTGCCCGGCATGATCGAGCTGCCCGGCTCGTTGTCCGGCAGGATCAGCTCGCCCAGCCCGCAGCGCGGCCCGGACGCCAGCCAGCGCAGGTCGTTGGCGATCTTCATCAGCGGCACCGCCACCCCGCGCAGCCCGGCCGAGGCGCCCGCCATCGCGTCTAGCCCGCCCAGCGCCGAGAACTTGTTGTCCGCGCTGCGGAACGGCTCCCCGGTGGCGGTGGCGATCTCGGCCGCGACCGCGTCCCCGAATCCGGGCGGCGCGTTCAGGCCGGTACCGACCGCGGTCCCCCCGATGGCCAGCTCGTACAGGCCACCCACCGAATCGTCGAGCCGTTCGATGGCCTGGGTCAGCTGGTGGGCGTACCCGGACCACTCCTGGCCCACGGTCAGCGGCACCGCGTCCTGCAGGTGCGTCCGGCCGGTCTTGACCACGTCCCGCCACTGGATGGCCTTGGCCGCGATGGCCTGCTGCAGGGCCTGGACGCTGGGCCGCAGCCGCTGGTGCACGACCTGCACCGCCGCGATGTGCATGGCGGCCGGGAACGTGTCGTTGGACGACTGGCCCAGGTTCACGTGATCGTTGGGGTGAACCGGCGTCTTGCTGCCCAGCTCGCCGCCGGTGAGCTGGATGGCCCGGTTGCTGATGACCTCGTTGACGTTCATGTTGGACTGGGTCCCGGACCCGGTCTGCCACACGAACAGCGGGAAGTGCTCGTCCAGCTGCCCGTCGATGACCTCACCGGCCACCCGCCCGATCAGGTCCGCCATCCACCCGGGCAGCCGCCCCGCCTGCCCGTTGACCGTGGCCGCGGCCTGCTTGACGTACCCCAGCGCCTGGCACACCGCCACCGGCATCCGGTCGTCCCCAATAGAAAAATGCACCAGCGACCGCTGCGTCTGCGCCCCCCAGTAGCGGTCGGCCGGCACCTCGATCGCCCCCATAGACTCCGTCTACCCCCCGACCCCCCCCCCCACGGGGGCGGGCGGGGGGGCCCCCCCCCGCGCGGCGCTCGGCCAGCACATCGTTCGTCACCAGGAGGTCGAGTCGGCGCTCGCGAACCGAAAGCCGGACGCGGTCGCCGGTCCGCACCAGGGCGAGCGGGCCGCCCGCCGCCGCCTCGGGGACGATATGCAGCACGATGGTGCCGAACGCCGTCCCCGACATGCGGCAATCGCTGATCCGCACCATGTCCTTCACTCCGGCGCGGGCGAGTTTTTGCGGGATCGGCAGGTAGCCCGCTTCCGGCATGGCGGCGGGGGTCAGCGGCCCGGCGTTCTTCAGCACGAGGATGTCCGACGCGGCGACGTCGAGTGCCGGGTCGTCGATCCGATCGGCGAGATCGGGCAGGCCATCGAACACCACCGCGCGGGCCTCGGTCTCGAACAGGGCAGGGGTGGCCGCACTCCGCTTGAGGATGGCGCCGCGCGGCGCCAGGCTGCCGAACAAGGCGACGATGCCGCCAACCGGCGAGACCGGGTCGGCGAGGGCGCGGATGTAACGACGGTCGACGAAGGCGGGTGCCGCGAGCCGGCTCCCGAGCGTGCCGCCCGTGATGTCGCGCGCGTCGAGCCGCAGCAGATCACGGAGTTCCCAAAGCAGCGCCGGCATTCCGCCGGCTGCGTGGAAGTCCTCCATGTAGCCGTCGCCGGTGGGCTTGAGGTCCACCAGCACCGGGGTTGTGTTCGACAGGGCGTTGAGCCGATCGAGATCCACGCGGATGCCGCGCCGCCCGGCGATCGCGGTGAGGTGGATCAGCGCGTTGGTCGAGCCGCCCAGGGCCAGCAGCACGCGAAGCGCGTTCTCGACGGACGCCTCGGTGATCACCGCCGAGGGCCGCACGGGAGCGGCAATCAGCCGGACCGCCAGCGCGCCCGCCTCCTCGGCCGCGCGCAGCCGGTCGGCGTGGACGGCGGGGATGGAGCCGTGCCCGAGCGGCATCATGCCGAGCGCCTCGGCGAGGCAGGCCATGGTGCTCGCCGTTCCCATCACCCCGCAGGTGCCGGCGGTGGTCGCGAGCCGCCCCTCGATTTCGCCGATCCGCTCGGCGGATACCGCGCCGGCGCGGTATTGCGCCCAGTAGCGCCGGCAATCCGTGCAGGCGGACAGCCGCTCGCCTTGATAGGGTGTCGCCAGCATCGGGCCGGTGACCAGCTGGATCGCGGGGATGTCGGCCGAAGCCGCGGCCATCAGCTGGGCGGGCACCGTTTTATCGCAGCCGCCCACCAGCACGGCCGCGTCCATCGGCTGGGCGGTGAGCATCGCTTCGGTGTCGAGGGCTGCGAGGTTGCGGTAGTGCATGGACGTCGGAAACAAGGACGGCTCGCAAAGCGAGACGGTGGGGAACGGCATCGGCAGCCCGCCCGCCGCCAGCACGCCGCGCTTGACCGCCTCGATCAGCTCGGGGAGCGTCCGGTGGCAGTTGTTGTAGGCCGAGCCGGTGTCGACGATGCCGACCACCGGTCGGTCCAGCATGGCCTGCGAGTAGCCCATCGACTTGGCAAAGGAGCGGCGCAGATAAAGCGCGAACTCCCGGTCGCCGTAGTTGGCGGCGTTGCGGGCGAGGCCGTAAGCGGGGGCGTCGGTCATGGGTGGATCTTAGATCGCATGTCGGTGCCCGTCGATTGCGGCGGACAGACTGGCCCACTCACCCCGGCGCTCTCCGCCGCGCGGCGAAGAGCGATGGAAGCGCCCGTGGAAGGCGTCGTGGGAGGGGGAACGTTGTCCGCAGTTCTCGGACGTGGCTGGCATTCGTTCGATTTTTCTGTAAAGAGGTGCCGGTGTCGGACGTTCCAGTACTTGATCCGGACGCCGTGCCAGACCCGCCTGACGGGCGACCTCACCCACGTTTGCTATAGGATCCACCGCAGCGCCGATCCGATTGAGCAACCACAACCGTAGCGGATTTATGGACCAGCCCACTCATAAAGAGACCTTTGCATAACTCTTTCCCCGACGCGATTTGGATATGATTCGCTGTCGATCGGTTTGGATCGGAG
>CAXUJF010000026.1:21457-23233 GCA_964250865.1 uncultured Streptosporangiaceae bacterium | reverse complement strand
CAGCCACTACCAGCGAAGACAGGAGAAATATAACGAACTACTGCTGTAGTACTAAACGTGCGTCAGCTTCGTGAGACAACGCCATCCGCCGGAATGGCTTTTGCGCCCGGCCTCGACGAACCACTCGCGGCCGAACACTAGCCGGAACGCCGGAGGCGGCAGTCGCAGAAACCGCGCCAACATCCGTTCGCCGTCATCGGCGCCGGCCTGGCTGACATGCGCGCTCATCGCGGCTCGTTTGACGTCGATGACGGCGCCGACGTCGACGCGGTGCGTGATCAGCTCATGGGCGGTGAACAGCCGCTCGTAACGGCCGGGACGCAGCTCGGGGACGTCGGGGCGGATGAAGCTCAGCATCCGCAGCGCCCGCTGCAGCGCGCGGCGGTCGACCGTCGCTTGCAGCACGACTGGCGTCCTGGCCAGTTCAGCCGCGGCCAGCCCGATCCGGTGCACCTGCACGTGGTCGGGATGGCCGTAACCACCGGCTGGGTCGTAGCAGCACACAGCGTCCGCCTGCTCCTCGCAGAGCAGGTCGGCCAGCCGTCGCGCCGGGACGTGCACAGGTTGCCGCGCGAACGCGTCCGGACGAGCGACCGGGTGCTCCCGCATACCCGAGTCGGGATAGCCGAGCAGCACGGTACGCGCGCAGCCCAGGAGAGCCGCCGCGCGGGCGAGCTCGTCGGCCCGGCGCCGCCCGAGGTCGGGCGTCGCCGTCTCGGCAAGGCCGGCCTCCCCCGCCGTAGCGGTGGCGAGCACCACGCGATGCCCCGCCCGGGCGAGCAGTGCCATCGTCCCGCCTGTCAGCAGCGCCTCGTCGTCGGGGTGGGCATGGATGAAGACGATCGTGCTCATTCAGCGCCCGCAACCGAGCTCGGCGAGCGAGTGGCCGGGGCGACGGGCGCATAGATCTCCTCGGTGCGGTCTAGCACCTCCGCCCAGCTAACCGGCGGAGGGTGGCAGGCGTTGTGCGAGCGGATGGCGGCCAGCCGGCCAGGCGACGTCGCGGCGGCCGTGAGCGCGTCGACCATCGCGGCGTCGTCGTCGACGAGCAGCCCATCACGCCCGTCGACGATGTAGTCTGCGACCCCGGTGCGGGCATAGGCGATCACGGGCAGTCCCGCGCAGCGGGCCTCCAACGCGGCGATGCCGAAGGACTCCAGCTTGGCCGGGGCAACGTAGAGGTCGGCGTCCCGGTAGATCTCGCGGATCCGGGAGTGCGGGCAGCTACCGAGCAGCCGCGCCCAGTCGGACATGCCGTGCCGCGCGAGATCGCGCCGCAGCGACGCGTACAGCGGGCCGTCGCCGATGATCCGCGCCTGCACGTCCACATGCGGCGGGATGCGAGCGCGCGCCTCGCGAAGCATCCGCAGCAGCTGGTGCGGGCGTTTGCGCCGCGCCAGCCGGCCCACGCTGACGATCACGAGCCGGCCTGGGACGCGCGGCGCGCAGTCTTGCCGCCAGGCTGCGACGTCCACCCCGTTGGGCACCACGCTGACCGCCCGGCGGCCACCCAAGGCGCGGCGCAGGTCGGCCGCGCAACGATCGCTCACGGCAGTCCACGTGACCTGCCGGGCGAGCCCGGGCGAGAGGAGATCGGCGACCTGGCCGAGAGGCGCCGCGCCGAGCAGCGAATGCATCGTGATCACTGTCGGCACGCCCGCCCGCGCCGCCGCGGCCGCGTTGAGCAGGGCCAGCGGCGAAAACGTCGACAAATGCGCGTGGACGACGTCGTGGGGGGGGGGGCCCCGCCCCCCCCCCCGCGCCCCCCCCCCCCCC
>CAXUJF010000026.1:1683-21447 GCA_964250865.1 uncultured Streptosporangiaceae bacterium | reverse complement strand
GCCTGCGGGGGGGGCCCCCCCCGCCCGCCGCGGGGCGCGCCGCCACCGAGTGCCCGTAGCGGAGGCGTCCGGCAGCGCCCCCGCCGCGCGCGGCGGGGCGCAGCACCGGGACGTCGTCGGCCAGGCCGTCCGCCTCGACGCCGACCGACGTGATCACCTGCACGTGGTGGCCCCGACGCTGCTGACGCAAGGCGAGCCCGTGCACCTGCGTCTCGATGCCGCCCACACGAGGCAGGTAGCAGTCGCTCACATGCGCGATCCTAAGCATCGACGACATGCCCGTCCGCTCTGAGCCACGACACTCCCAACGCAGGACCTAGATTTGAGCTGGCCACACCCGGCCGTCGTCTGACGATAGCCCGATCAAGATGATGGCATCAGGTGGTCGGCGGCGACGGGAGGGGTCACGGTGGGCAACGACTGGCTGGTGACGGCGCTAGCCCTCGGCGCGGCGGCCGCCTATGCCGTTTCCAGCAGCCTCAAGCACGTCAGCGCTGGACGGGTGTCCGACGCCCGGGCCCCGCACCGGCGTTCGCTAGCCCGATTCGTCCGAGCCACGCTCGCCCACCCGCTCTGGCTGGGCGGGATCGCCTGCGACACGGTGGGATTGGGCTTGCAGGTGGCAGCGCTGCACCTCGGCGCGCTGGCGATCGTGCAGCCGCTGCTGACCACCGGCTTGTTGTTCGCGCTCGTAGCGCGGCGCGTACACGACCACAGTCAGGTCAGCCCCGTCCAGCTACTGTGGGCCGTGCTGTTCTGCGCCGCGCTGGGCGGGTTCGTCTGGCTCGCCGCCGCGGGCGGCGACGCGACGCGGGAGACTGCCGACCGGCTGCCGGCGGTGATAGCCGGCGTGGTCGGGGCAGTGCTTGCCGCGGTCTGCGTCGAGGTCGGACGACGGCAGAAGACAACCGGCCGCAGTGCAGCCCTGCTTGGTGTGGCGGTCGGCGTCATCTACGCGGGCACCGCCGCGCTGATCAAGGCTGGCACCGACATCGGAGTAGCCCACCCGCTGCGCGTGCTGATCAGCTGGCAGCTCTACCTCGCGCTCGCCGCCGGCGCGGCCGGGCTGTTGCTCAGCCAGCTCGCCTTCCAGGCCGCGCCGCTGACCGCGAGCGGGCCCGCCAGCGCGAGTGTCGACCCGGTGCTGAGCATCGTGGTCGGGGTCGCCGTCTACGACGAGCATATTCGCCGCGGCCCCGGCGCCGGGGCCGTCTTGTTCGCCCTCCTGCTCGTGTTGGGCGTGGCGGTCGTGCAACTGGCGCGCGAGCCGGACGCCGGCCCGGGCGCCGAGCCGTGAGGCGGCACCATCGCGGTCACCGTGGCCACCACCGCCCAGACCTTCGCCCGCGGGAACCGGGCCTCGATCGCCTCCCATATTTGGCCGCCCGCACCTCGTCTTCGCTGCCCATTCGGTGGCCTCCGGCAGTACTTCGGCCACGGGCCCTCAAACGCCACAGCGGCCGCGCCGTCGTCCAGGACCCGCCACCGCTCAGGCTCCGGGGATGCCCTCCGCTGCCCTGGCCACCGGCTGCGCCGACCTGGTCATGCCCCTGACCTGCCTGGCCCCTACCCTGATCGCCCTGACCATGGCCCCGGCGCCGCCGACCTGTTCCGGGTCCCGCCCTCCCCGTGGGCCAGTCCCGCCACCTGACCAGCGAACACTGTTCCCAGCTCCATGCGGCTGACCCGTCAGCGGCAAGGCCACCCACTCACCCAAGTGCCGTTGCAGTATTAAGCCAGGGTGTAGCTAACGAGGCCGGCTGGGTCGTACGACACGTCCACGATGCGCCCCATCGTCACGTGCAGGAACGACAGCACCGCATCCGCGTTGTTCTCCAGGGTCCCGTCCTGCCCCTCCGTCTGCACCTGGTACCGCACGATGCCACGGTCCAGGCTGGCCCCGGTGATTTCCATGGGAGGCACGGCATCGCCCAGGCCCTGGGCGGTCCGGATGCCCTGGACAATGTGCTGCGTTGGCATGCTGATCTCAATCACGGCCGTTTCCTTCTGCAGGGTCAGCGTCCCCCGGGGCCACGCTACTGGGAGAACTCGGCGCCCAGGAACTGGCCGGGTTCATCCATCCTCCCAGTCCTGCATCACGGATCAGCCGGCCACAGCCAGCACCAGAATGGCCAGGACAATCACCCGGGCGACGCCAATGGCGGCTCGGCATCTAGCGGGGACCGGTACTCAGCTGCGCCGGCGTAGTCGCGGAACCGCTCCCACGCTTCGGGATAGAACGCCCGCTGCCACGGTACAGCCAGTCCAGTTCGGCCCTACGGGTCGAGGTGACGCTGGTCAGCAGCATGCCGGACACGCGCCCGGGATATTGCTCGCCATAGGCTAAAGACAGCGTCGAGCCCCTCGAACCGCCGCAGAGCAGGTCCTTGCCGACCCCTGGGTGGTCCCGCAGCTGCTCCATGTCGCGGATCAGATGCCGGGTCGTGTTCAGCGTCATGTCGGCGGCCGGGTCGCTCGCGTGCGGCGTGCTCTGGCCGCAGTTGCGCTGGTCGAACGCGATCACGCGGAAGCGTTCTGGATCGAGTGAGCGGCCGGCCCCGACGCCGCAGCCAGAGCAATCACCCGCTCGGTGAGATCACGCCGCCATTTGTGCACAGTGCCCGCTGCTCGCTAATCGGCACCGCGATATCGCCGATATCCCGGCCGACGTCCGGGGTTTGGTGGCGCGATGCCTGCACCCAGATTTCCGATTCTTTGCTTATGATCCAGCTGGCGAGAAACATTCGGGATGGCGCGCAGATTTGCCAGTTATTGCGCTCATACTCACGTCGGCGGTGCGGCTTAAAACGACAGCCCGCAGGCCAGTCCAGGCTGACAGATATGCGGCTTCGGAGGCCGCTTTCACGGTGTGGCGAATCTGAGCCGCTGACCTGCCATGCTGCGGCCATCGTCGCATGCTGAGCCCGGGGACCGTGCTAGCCCCACCTCAGATTCGGGTAACCGCACGGTGGATGTCCTGTTCGCGTGCGGCGAGCATTGAGATACGGGTGACCGGAGTGGCCGGCACCGCAGCTCACAGGAGGCAGCTCAATGTACCCGCCGAATGACAATACCGCTCCCTCACGATCCGTCCTCATGAGATTTCTGGTCAGGTCACGGGAATACCGCAATCCCAATTTGTGGGTGCGTGTGCGCGTGGCCTGCGGCGTCTTCAACGTCGTGCTTGGCGTGCTCCTGCTCGCTTCTGGTCACTGGTTGGGGCCGCTGGCTTGGTTGGGAGTGCTGCCGCTGGCCGGTGCGGCGCTGATCTTCTGGACCGCCTACCGCTTCCAGACCGGTGCCCAGAGCTAGCTTGGCAGCATCTCCCCGTAGCGGGATCGATCAATCCCGGCCCGCTTGGGGAGATGCTTCCGCCCTCCGGCTGAGGTTTCGGGCGCTCGTGCTCCGCATCCTTTTCGCCGCCAATCCATTCGAGTGGCCGCCGGTTCCAGGCGGTGACCTGGTCGCCTTGACGCGGTCCATGTTGAGCAGGCGGTCCCGAGCATGCTCGCGGCGGGTGAGTTTCGCGCGGATACTAGGGCACGGAAGGGCGAGGAGCGCGACGAACAGCAACAGCGCCATCCCGGTGACCGACCAGCGGTCCGGCCCTCCCGTGCCCGCGCTGGGCAGCATATTCACGCTTGACACCGTTCCTACCCAGGCTTCGCCGGCCTGGCGAGCATTGAGATGTGGGTGACCGGAGTGGCCAAGGCACCGCAGGTCACCGGAGGCATCTCGATGCGCGCACCGAATGACGACGCCACTCCCCGGCGCCCTTTGATCATGAGAATTCTGGTGCGGCCCGCCGCGTATCGCCACCCCAGGGCCTACGGTGGCGCGTGCCTGGCCGCTGGTCTGTGGGTGTTCTTCCTTGGTGTCATCCTGTGCGCTTACGGCTTCTGGTGGGGTGCGCTGGTGATAGCGGTGGGAGCGCTGGAGCTTTGGGTCGCCTACCACCTGCTCGTGGCTCCGCTGCCGCGGCGGGTGCGTGAGCTGGAGCAGACCCGGGCCCATGCGGTGGACGACTCGGCCGCGAGGCTACGCCAGATCGAGCGTGACCTGCACGACGGCGCGCAGGCGCAGATGGTCGCCGTCACCATGAAGCTGGGGCTGGCCATGAAGAAGCTCGGCCGCATGGTCGACGGGACCGGGCAGACCGACCTGGACCGGGTGCTGGAGCTAGTCGCCGCCGCCCACCGCGGCTCCAAGGAGGCCGTCACCGAACTGCGTGACCTGGCCCGCGGCATCCACCCCCCGGTACTCGACCACGGCCTCGGCGCCGCGCTCACCACTCTCGCCGCGCGGAGCGACCTGCCCGTCGATCTCGTCCTGGACCTGCCCGATCGGCCCTCGGCCGCGATCGAGACCATCGCCTACTTCTGCGCCGCCGAGCTGCTCACCAACGTGACCAAGCACAGTGGCGCCCGGCAGGCCACGCTGGAGGCAGCCCACGTGCCCGGCCTGCTGCGGGTGCGGGTCAGCGACGATGGCTGCGGCGGCGCCCGCATCGAAGAGCGCGGCGGCCTGGCCGGGCTCGCCGAGCGCATCAGGACCGTGGACGGCAGGCTGCAGGTCAGCAGCCCGCCCGGAGGCCCCACCGCGGTCACCATTGAGCTGCCGTCCCACGCCTGACCGAATCGGAGCCCCCCATGCGGATTGTGATCGCCGAAGACTCTGCCGTAATGCGAGCGGGCCTGGCCGAAATCCTGGCCGACAGTGACCACGAGGTGGTCGCCGCCGTCGGCACCGCCGACGACCTGCTAGCCGCGGTGGACCAGCACCGCCCAGACGCCGCCGTGGTGGACGTGCGGATGCCGCCCGGTTTCACCGATGAGGGCCTGCGCGCCGCGATCGCCATCCGCCGCGACCACCCCAAGACCGGGGTGCTGGTGTTCTCGCAGTACATCGAGACCCGGTACGCGGCTGACCTGCTCGGCGCGGCGCCCGGTCGCGGTGCCGCGGGTGTCGGGTACCTGCTCAAGGACCGGGTCGCCGACGTCGAGGAATTCGTCGACGCTCTCAGCCGGGTGGCCGCCGGGGGCACCGCCCTCGATCCGGAGATCGTGACGCAACTGCTGGGCGCCAGCCGCCGCAACGACGCGCTCACCACCCTCACCCCCAGGGAACGCGATGTGCTCGCGCTCATGGCCGAGGGCCGGTCCAATGCCGCCATCGCCGAGATCCTGGTGGTGTCCGATCGGTCCGTCGAAAAGCACGTCGGCAACATCTTCAGCAAGCTCGGCCTGCCCCCATCGGACGCCGACCACCGCCGGGTGCTGGCAGTCCTCCGCTACCTGGAATCCTGACCTGAGCGGGCGCCTCACGTGATCACCGGCGATGGTTTCGGGGGTGCCACGGGTGGAAAGCCATACCTGGTCATTGACCTGTGATGGAGTCGTCACGGGGCCCGTCGCTCTCGCTTACGGGATCAGCCGTGGCTGGCGGGTCGATGCCGAGGTGGCCAAGCGCTGTGTTGCCGGCCGGCGTCACCCGGAGCCGGCGTGGCCGCCCGGTAGGTTCTACCCAGCCGCGTTGCCGGAGCGAGGTGGAAAGCTGGGCACCGAGCTGGCCGCCGAGGTGCGGCCGCCCGGCACGGCTATCCATGCATGAGAATGCGAGCATCCGGCGGGGGCGCGTGCGGGGCAGCTCGACCCCCAGGTCGGCGAAGATACCGGCGGCAGCTGGACCAAGCCGGAGTTCTCCCTCGTCATCTCGGGCCTGAAGCGCCCCTGACTGTACGAGGTGATC
Source organism: uncultured Streptosporangiaceae bacterium (assembly GCA_964250865.1). GTDB lineage: Bacteria > Actinomycetota > Actinomycetes > Streptosporangiales > Streptosporangiaceae > Bog-532. The sequence goes on along the minus strand of CAXUJF010000026.1, from coordinate 15,699 downwards.
CATCAGTGTGACGCCGAGCCAGCCTGCGAGGTGGTCATAGCAGGTGGCCCCTACCGGCACCCGGTCATTTTTCATCGGTGGAGCGCCCCGCAAGCCATTGAGCATCGAGAAGATCTCCCGGAGCCCGGGCTCGGCGAGCTGGTAGATCGCGAGGCGGCCGTGATGGCTGACGGTCACGAGCCCGGCGTCCCGGAGCCGGCGCAGGTGGTTAGCCAGCCGGGTTGGAGCAACGCGCAGCAGCTCGCTCAGCTCAGTGGCTGAGGCAGGACCTTCCTCGAGGCGCACAAGCACGGCGTAGCGCGTCTCGTCCGCCAGCTCGGCCAGTAGCTGCACGCGCGGATCGTTGGGCATCTGCATTTGTCTTCCAGCGTACTCCACGTTTCAACTTTTCGTGAATGGTGGTACGGTACGTTTCACGAAGAACTGAATGGTGATCGTGACGTTCCAGCTGACAAGCCACCGACAATGACCCGGAGAGCCGAGCGGCGTCCAGGCCGCCTGATCGGCCGGCGCGCCTCGAAACGAGTCGTGCCGGGATAGGAGTAGCTGGTGTTCAAGGGGTTCACGCTTGAGTATGTCGACGTCGGCGACGTGACACTGCGGGTGCGCCACGGCGGCCAGGGACAGCCGGTTGTGCTGCTGCACGGCCACCCCCGCACGCATACGACCTGGCACCGTCTGGCACCGCAGCTGGCGGACTCCTTCTTCGTCGTCTGCCCGGACCTGCGCGGCTACGGCCAGTCGACCCTGCCTCCCGACGCTCCGCAGCACGCCCAATCCTCCAAAAGAGCGATGGCTGAGGACGTGGTCTCGCTCCTGCGGCACCTCGGCCACGACCAGTTCGCGGTGGTAGGTCATGACCGCGGCGCCCTCGTAGCCTTCCGCGCCGCTATGGACTACCCCGGCGCAGTCACGCGGCTTGCCATAATGGACGGTCTCCCAGTGACCGAGCACCTCGAGCGGCTGAACGAGCAGTTCGTGCGCACCTGGTGGCATTGGTGGTTCCTCGGCCAGACTGACAAACCAGCCGAACGGATTATCAACGCTGATCCTGACGCCTGGTACCGCACCCCAGCCCCAGCCGAGATGGGAGAGGCCAATCACGCCGATCTATGGGCCGCGCTGCGCAATCCCGCCGTCGTGCACGGCATGTGCGAGGACTACCGGGCCGGCCTCGGCATCGATCGCGCACACGAAGAAGCTGACCGCGCGGCCAGCCGCAGGATCGCTTGCCCAACGCTGCTGCTGGCCGCTACCGAAGACGACATCGACATCCACGGCGACCCCGAGGCGATTTGGCGGCCGTGGGTAGCTGGGAAGCTTTCCAGCACGCCGATCCATTCCGGGCACCACCAAGCCGAGGAGGCACCGGACGAGCTGGCCCAGACGCTCGCTACTTTCGTCGGTTGATCAAAGATCAAGACCTGGGCGCGCCACCGCCGGGCTGACCCTCCGCCATCCATTCGCGACAAAGCGTTTGTCGCCGGAGGATGGCTGATGGCCGCCGCGATCTTGGCCCTGCCGATCCTGGTGGCCGAGGTGCGTCGTTGGCGAACCCGGCCGTAGACCACCGCACGCCCGCACGCCCGCGCTAAACCCGCAGCCCGCGTAGGGACGGCCTTTACCTCCCACGTAATCGACCGGAGCAGGCCTCGGCGCCGAGGCTGAGACGCATGACAGTCAACGTGATGCGTGGCCGGCGGCCGGCCACCGGGGACGCGGGCGCCACCACACCGGGGTGGGCGCCGCTGGCCGTGATGCTGACCGGGACGTTCATGATCGTCTTGGATTTCTTCATCGTTAACGTAGCGATCCCGTCGATGCAGCGGCAACTGCACGCCAGCGCGGCCGGGGTCGAATGGGTGGTGACCGCCTACGGGCTGACCTACGGAGTGGGACTCATCACCGGCGGGCGGCTCGGGGACCGCTACGGGCGGCGGCGGATGTTCATGCTGGGCCTGGCCGTCTTCACAGTGGCCTCGCTGGCCTGCGGGCTGGCCACCAGCATCGAGATGCTCGACGTCAGCCGCGCGATACAGGGGCTCGGTGCGGCGGTCGCGGGGCCGCAGACGCTGGCCATAATCGGCCTGACCTACGCGGGGCGGCAGCGGGTCACCGCGGTCACCGCGTACGGCGTGAGCCTGGGCCTGGCCGCGGTGCTGGGCCAGCTGTTTGGTGGTGTGCTCATCCAGGCCAACCTGTTCGGGCTGGACTGGCGCAGCTGCTTCCTGGTCAACCTGCCGGTCGGGGTGATCGCGCTGGTCGCCGCGCGCCGGGTGCTGACCGAGTCGCGCGCACCCGCCGGGGACAGCATCGACCTGGTCGGTACGGTGCTGGTCACGGCGGGCCTGGTCGCGGTGATCCTGCCGCTGGTCGACGGGCGGCAGGCGCACTGGCCGGTGTGGTCCTGGGCGCTGCTGGCCGCCGCAGGCCCGATCCTGGCCGGGTTCGCCGGGCACCAGACCTGGCGACGGCGGCACGGCAGGACCCCGCTGGTCGACCTGAGCGTGCTGGCCGACCGGACCGTGGGGGCGGGCCTGGTCGCGACCGGGGTGTTCTACGCCGCGATGGCCTCGTTCTTCGTGGTGCTCGGCCTCTACCTGCAGGAAGGCCGGGGCTTGTCGGCTCTCGGCTCGGGCGCGGTGTTCACCGTCATCGGTGCGGGCTACCTGGGCGCCTCGATGGTGCCCCAGTCGGTCATGGGCCGGCTCGGCCGCCAGTGGCCCGCCCTCGGCGGGGTGGTGATGGCGGCCGGCTACGTCGCGCTGGCCCTCACCTCCGGCACCAACTCCGGCCCGGCCGGAGCGCACCAGGCGGCAGCGCACCAGGCGGCAGCGCACCAGAGCGTGCTGCCGCTGCTGCTCCCGCTGCTGGTCACCGGGATCGGCATGGGCATGCTGACCGCTCCGCTGACCGGGATCGTGCTGGCCCGGGTGGCTCCGGAACAAGCCGGGACGGTGTCCGGCTTGCAGGCCACCACCGTGCAGCTCGGCAACTCGATCGGGGTCGCGGTGATCGGGGTGGTGTTCTTCAGCGCGCTGCACGGCGGCTTCGGCCACGCCTTCCAGCTCAGCCTGATCCCGCTGGCCGCGCTGCCGCTGGCCGCGACCGTCGCGATCCAGTTCGTACCCCGGGCCCGCCCGGATGCGCCCAGCACATCGGACGCGCCGGCCGCGCCCAGCCAATCGGACGAGCTCAGGGCGTCAGCACAGCCTTGATGATCCCGTCGGCCCGCCGGTCGAAGGCGTCGTAGAACGCAGGCGCCTCGGCCAGCGGGCCGTGGTGCGTGACCACGAACCCGGGCCGGGCCCGGTGCCGCAGCACCAGATCGCGCAGCTGAGCGGTGTAGCGGCGGTCGTGGGTGCGGCCGAACCCGACCGTCACGCCCTTGCTGAAGAACGTGGCCCAGGGCACGGTGAGCCGTCCGTCTCCCGTGCCCTCCGGCGCCGGGTGCAGATCCTTCTCCGCGTACACCCCGGCGATGCCGACGCGGCCGGTCGGGTTGACCAGCCGGGCCAGGTCGCTCACCACCTGGAGCGGATTCTCCCGGCTGGGGTCGGACCGGTCCCGGGCCTGGAAGCCGACCGCATCGATGACCGCGTCGACGCCGGTCATCGGCTCCTCGCCCAGCGGCAGGCCGTGGGCCCGGCGCAGCTCCTGGATCTGTTCCACCGGGTCCCCGAGGGCGAAGTCGACCGGGGTGGCGCCGAGCTCGCCCGCCTTGTCCAGCCGGGCCGCGATGTGGTCCACCACATAGACCTCGCCCGCGCCCTTGATCAGGGCCGAGTGCGCAGCCAGCAGGCCGACCGCCCCGGCCCCGAACACCGCCACCGTGCTGGTCGGCTCGACCCGGGCCAGCTCGGTCGCGTGCCAGCCGGTGACGAAGGCGTCGGCCAGCATCACGAAGTCGTCTTCCCGCTCGTCGCCGGGCTCGCCCGGCAGCGGGATGCAGTTGGCGTCCGCGAACGGCACCCGCAGCAGCTCCGCCTGGGCGCCCCGGTACGGGCCCATGCCCGCGTAGCCGTAGGCCGCGCCGAACCCGCCCGGCCGGACCCGCAGGCAGGCGGCCGAGTAACCGCGCGCGCAGTTGTAGCAGACCCCGCAGAACAGGTGGGTCGGGATCACGACCCGCTGACCCGGCCGGACCAGGTGGACGTCCTCACCCACAGCCCGGACCACGCCCAGCGGCTCGTGCCCGAGCACCAGGCCGGGGTCGGCCCCGGTGCGCCCGTCGTACATGTGCAGGTCGGTCCCGCAGATCGCGCTCGAGGTGACCTCGACCACCACGTCTTCGGGGTCCTCGAGCACGGCGTCGGCCACCGTCTGCACGCCGACGTCCCGGGTGCCCTGATAAACGACCGCCCGCATGATCGGTCACCACCCCGCGACGACGGCCTTGCCGACCATCCGGCCCGCTTCGACCAGGCGGTGCGCCTCCCGCAGCGTGCCCGCGTTGATTGGTCCCAGCCGCTCGGAAAGTGTGGTCCTGATCGTGCCCTCATCGACCATCTCCGCCACCCGGTCCAGCAACTGGTGCTGCTCGACCATGTCCAGGGTCTGGTACAGCGGCCGGGTGAACATGAACTCCCAGTGGAAGCTGATGGCCTTGCTCTTCAGCGGAACGATGTCCAGGCCCTCGGGGTCGTCGATCGCGGTGATCGCGCCGGACGGCTGCAGAATCTCCGCGAAGTCCTCAATCGAGCCAGCCGTGTGCGCGGAGAAGATGTGCGTCACCCCGTCCGGGCTGATGCCGCGCACGCCCTCAGCCAGGTTGTGGTGGTCAATCACGTGGTGCGCGCCGTGGTCAAGGACCCACTGCTGCGATTCGGGCCGGGACGCGGTGCCGATGATGACCATCCGGGTCAGCGCCCGGGCCAGCTGGGTGACCATCGATCCGACCCCGCCCGCGGCCCCCAGCACCAGCAGTACGCCGGAACTCTCCGGGTTCAGCCGGAACCGGTCGAACAGCGATTCCCACGCCGTGATGGTGGTCAGCGGCATCGCCGCGGCCTGGCCGAAGTCCAGGCTGCGGGGCTTGTGCCCGGTGATGCGCTCGTCGACCACGTGGAACTGCGCGTCCGTGCCCGGCCGGTTGATGGTCCCGGCGTAGTAGACCTCGTCGCCGGGGGAGAAGAGGGTGACTTCTGAACCGGTGGCCATGACCACGCCCGCCGCGTCGTAGCCGAGGATCTTCGGCTCGCCCCCCGGGTCGGTGGTGGCCCGGACCTTGACGTCGACCGGATTGACCGACACCGCCTCGACCCGCACCAGCAGGTCGCGCGGACCGGGCTCGGGCACCGGGATCTCGAGGTCCTCCAGGCTGGCCGGATCGGAGATCGGCAACGGTTTGCGGTACCCGACCGCCCGCATCTGCTCTGCCATGGGCCTAACCTAGTCCGCCAGTGCGGCCAGGCTGTGGTCGAGGTCGGCCAGCAGATCGCCGGCGGGTTCGATCCCCGTGCCCAGCCGGATCAGCGACTCCGGGGCGGTCTCCGAGGACCAGCGGCCGCGCCGTTCCCAGACCGATTCCACTCCGCCGAAGCTGGTGGCCGGGAGGATCAGCCGGGCCGCGGTCACCACCGCGTCCGCGTCGGCCGCCGTCCCGTCGAGCTCGAACGACAGCAGCGGCCCGAACCCGTGCGGCATCTGCCGTCGCGCCGTCGCCAGCGTGGCCGCCGTGGTCCCCGGGTAGTGCACCGCGCGGACCCGGGGGTGCTCGCTCAGGTGCTGGGCGATGGCCAGCGCGTTCTCCGACTGCCGCTGCGCCCGCAGGGGGAGTGTCCGCAGCCCGCGCAGCACCAGCCAGCTCTCGAACGGCCCGGGGATGCCGCCGCCCACGCCCCGCCAGCCGTGCACCTTCGCCAGCAGGTCCTGGTCCCGGGTGGTCACCGCGCCGAGCAGCACGTCGGAATGCCCGGACGCCGACTTGGTCAGCGAGCACATGGTGGCCACCGCGCCCAGGTCCAGCGGCCGTTGCAGCAGGCCGGTCGCGACCGTGTTGTCCACCACCAGCGGCGCGCCCGCCGCCGCGGCCAGGCCGGCCAGCGCACCCACGTCGGCCACCCGCAGCAACGGGTTGGTCGGCGTCTCGGCCCACAGCACGGCCGGGCCCGCGTTCAGTTCCCGCTCCACCTGATCGAGGTCGAGCAGGTCGACGAAGACCGGCTCGGCCCCGTGCGGCCGGAGCCAGCTGGCCAGCACTCGCAGGTTGTAGTACCCGTCGGTGGGCAGCAGCACCTTCTGCCGTCCCTCGGCCAGGGCCAGCAGCAGCGCCATCGACGCGGCCTGGCCGGAGGAGAACACCACCGCCTCGGCGTCTTCGAGCACGCCCAGTGCTTCTTCGAGCGCCTCCCAGCCCGGGTTGCCGGTCCGCCCGTAGGCCCGGGCCGGGTCCGGCTCGCCCCACGAGGCGTACACGCTGGCCGGGACGAGCTGCGGCGAGACCGGGGCGCCCTGCTCCCGCCGGGTGCCCGCGTGGATCAGTCGCGCCTCCGGCGAAGCCCATGGTTCGGTCATGCCTGGCCGCCTCCCGTGCTCAGAATCGTGCTCGAAATCAGACCCCGGTGACGCCGTCGATGCCCTCACGGAGCAGGTCGGCGTGCCCGTTGTGCCGGGCGTACTCGTGCATCAGGTGCAGCATGATCAGCCGCAGCGACACGTTCTCGCCCCAGCTGTCGACGTAGACCTCGACGTCCAGCGACTCGGCCGCGGCCTCCAGGCGCCGGGCGTCCTCGACCTCCGCGTGCCAGGCTGCGAACGCCTCGGCCCGCGTCGCCCCGGTCGCGTCGTACGCGGCCTGGAAGTCGCCGGTCTCTGACCAGACCCGGCCCAGCTTCTCGCCGCCCAGGATTTCCCGGAACCATCGCCGTTCCACCTCGGCCATGTGCCGGACCAGCCCCAGCAGGGACAGAGTCGAGGGAGGCATCGACTGGCGCCGCAGGTCCTCATCCGAGAGGCCGTCGCACTTCCATTCCAGGGTGGCCCGGTGGAAGTCGAGGAACGTGCGCATCATGACCCGCTCGTCCCCAGTGGACGGCGGGTCGGGTCGCGTCGTAGTCACTGTCCTTATTATCCGGTGCGCCGGTGCCGGAAAGCTCGCGATTATCCCGGCCCGCCGCCAGCGCCGCCGTCGCCCCCGCCGTCGTTGCGGGCCCGGAGGCGCAGGGACGTCCAGCTGGCGTCGGCGATCCAGCCGCCGTCGACCGGCAGCGCGGTCCCGTTGATGAACCCGCTCCGGGCCGGGTCGGCCAGGAACGCGACCGCGGCGGCCACGTCTTCCGGCGTCGCGAACCGGGCCATCGGCACCTGGTCCTCGATGTCGGTGTCGGTGTAACCGCCGCTGGCCTGGTCCTCCACGTCCATCTCGGTCTTGATCCAGCCCGGGCAGACGGCGTTGACCCGCACGCCGCGGCCGCCCCACTCGGCCGCCAGCGTGCTGGTCAGCCCGACCAGGCCGTGCTTGGAGCTGTTGTAGGCGGCCCGGTGCGACACCCCGCGCAGCCCGGCGATGGAGGCGACGTTGACGATCGACCCGGATCCGGCGGCCAGCATCTGCGCCCCGAACTCCCGGCACAGCAGGAACGGGCCGGTCAGGTTGACCTCCAGCACCCGCCGCCAGGCCTCCGCCGTGGTCTGCTCGGCCGGGAGCAGCAGCGAGATGCCGGCGTTGTTGACCAGCACGTCGGCCCGGCCGAACCGGTCCCGGACCTCGTCGGCCAGGGCCCGGACGTCGTCCTCGGCTGACACGTCGGTCCGGCACGGCCACGCCGTCCCGCCCCCGACCTCGGCCACCTCGGCCGCCGCGCGGGACGGGTCGGTCACGTCGGCCAGCACCAGCGTGTAGCCCTCCTGGGCCAGCGTCAGCGCGATGACCCGGCCCAGGCCACGGGCCGCCCCGGTGACCACGGCCACCTGGGCGCCCGTCTCTGGTGACACGGTTACCAGAGGTTGCCGCCGACCAGCACGTACAGGAACGGCACCAGCGGGATCAGGCCGAATATCCCCCAGGCCACCTTCTCCACGGTGTTGAGGTCGCTGCGGCCCGCCAGGTTGATCCACATGAGGATGACCGCGACCGGGTGGATGATGCACACCAGGAGTTCCAGAAGCTTCTTCATGGTCCCGAGTTGTACCCCACGCGCATCACGTCAGTCACGGGAGTTTGCCCCCGAACATTGACATTCTTAACAAACTCTCCGGTAGTCGGCGTCCCGGGCCGAGATCCGTCACCCGCGCCGCGAGCGCCCAGTTATTCCCACACGGCGCAAACAGAGGGAAACCTGAGCATCTTCAGGAAACGGTCAGCCAAGCTCCAGACTCCCGGTTGCTCGCCCTCAGGTTCGCCCAAGCTTCGCCGCCGAAACTCTCCATGAGAAGAAACAACACGGAGCTAGGTGGGCAATTCCATGAACGCAATCCAGGGTTCGGCATCCTCGGCGGGGTCGGAGCAGTCGCCGTCGGCGTCCGAGCAGCCCGGAGGGGGGATCCCCTACGGCTCGTACGGGGGCAGCAGCACGTACGGCTCGTACGGCGCCGGGAACTTCGGCCGCCCGGGCGGCGCCGGGGGCGGTGGCCACTGGTCCGGAGGTAACTGGTCCGGTGGCAGCAACTGGGGCGGGGACGGCCAGAACCCGCCGAACCGCCACCGCTTCCGCCGCGGTATGGCCTTCGGGGCGGCCGGGCTGGCCATCGCGGCCGCCGCGGTCGGCTCCTACGCCGCGGTGCAGGGCGGCGGCCCGGCCGCCGGCCACGCCACGACCAGTTCCACCACCACCCTGACCACGGCCCAGATCGCGGCCAAGGTCGACCCCGGCCTGGTCGACGTCATTTCCACCCTCGGCGACCAGAGTGCCACCGCGGAAGGCACCGGCATGGTGCTGACCTCAACCGGTGAGGTGCTGACCAACAACCACGTCATCGACGGGGCCACGTCGATCAAGGTCATCGACATCGGCAACGGCAAGACCTACACGGCTACCGTGGTCGGGTACGACAAGACCAAGGACGTCGCGGTGCTGAAGCTGCAGAACGCGTCCGGCCTGCAGACCATCCCGGTGGGCAACTCCTCGTCCGTCGCCGTCGGCCAGAACGTCACCGCGCTCGGCAACGCCGAGGGCAAGGGCGGCACGCCCTCGGTGGCGGCCGGACAGGTGACCGCGCTGGGCCAGTCGATCACGGCCAGTGACGAGGGCTCGGGTAACTCGGAGCAGCTGACCGGGCTGATCCAGTCCAACGCACCGATTGAGCCCGGCGACTCCGGCGGCTCGCTGGTCAACTCCAGCGGCCAGGTCATCGGCATGGACACCGCGGCCTCCTCCGCCAGCGACTCGCCGAGCAACCAGGCCGACACCCCCGGCGCCAGCAACGGCAGTAGCGGCGACAGCGGCACCGGCAGTGGCAGCGGGACCACCACGGCCACCCAGGCCTTCTCCATCCCGATCAACACGGCCGAGACGATCGCCCAGGAGATCGTGGCCGGCGACTCGTCCTCGACCATCCACATCGGTGCCACCGGGTTCCTCGGCATCGAGGTCGCCCCGGCGAACAGCAGCTCGACGGGCAGCAGCTCGACCGGTGGCTCCGGTGACGGCGGCTTCGGCGGCTTCGGCGGCAGCTCGACGGGTGGCTCCGGTGACGGTGGCTTCGGCAGCACCGGCGGCTCTGACGGCAGCGGGACCACGACCTCGGGTGCGGCGGTGGAGGGCACGCTGTCCGGGTCCCCGGCCGCGACGGCCGGGCTGGCCGCCGGCGACGTGATCACCTCGGTCGCCGGGCAGACGGTGACCGACCCGACGCAGATCTCGACGATCCTCAGCTCTGACCACCCGGGCGACAAGGTCAACGTGACCTGGACCGACACCTCCGGGGCATCGCACACCGCCTCCATCAACCTGGCCGCCGGCCCGGCCGCCTGACCTTCGGGTCCGGCCGCTTGACCACCGCCCCGACACCCTGAAGCCCCCGCGGGATCATCCCGCGGGGGCTTCAGTTCGCTCTGCCGTACAGTGTTAGCCCTATTGGGTTAGCCCTATTGGGTTAGCCCTATTGGGCTCAGCTGGTGATCAGCACTTCCCGCGGTAGGCGCCGCTGGTGAACGTGGTCCAGGGGCCCCAGTCGCGGCCGTCGCTGCTGATGGACACGGCCGACCGGGCGTTGCCCGCCGGGTTCAGCGTGGCCATGGAGCCGTGCGAGCCGTTGATCTGCCACAGCCCGAAGTCGTCGGTGGGGCTGATCGCGTTCGGGTTGCCGCCCGACTCGGCCATGGCGATCTCGGCCGCGGTGAACGCCTCGCCGGACGAACCGCCCGCGTCCTTCCACAGCGTCTCGAGCCCGGAGCAGCTGTAGACGCCGTGCGCGGGGGAGACGCTGCTCACCGTGTGCACCGAGCCGCCGGACCTCAGGCGGGCCAGGTGAGCCAGGTGGGCGGCGTGGGCCGCGCCGGCCTGACTAGCCGCGCGGCCTAGGTGGGCCAGGTGGGCTACGTGAGCCAGGTGAGCTGCCTCGGCCGCACGGGCCTCGTGCGCCAGGTGGGCCGAATGCGCCGCGCTGGCCTCACTGACCGCGCTCGGCGTCGTCTTGGCGTGCTTGGCTATGTAGGCGGTGGTCTCCGCCGTGATCTTCTGAGCAGCGCCCAGGCTGGTGGAGTCGGCGTGTGCCGTCTTCGCGATCGCGATTGCCTCGCCCGCGCTGACGCTCTGGGCCTTGACCGCCGAGACGGCCGTGGCCACCGTGGTGTGCTTGGCCGGGGCCACCGCGTGCCCGTGCGGGACCGCGACCAGCGCTCCCGCCGAGATCGCCATTACGGGGGCCGCCTTGCCGGCCTTCTCCGCTACCTTCTCCACCTGCGACGGCTGAGTGTGCCGTCCTGACCGCAAGACCTTCATCTTGCGGCCATGCCTGTGAGCAGCTCCCACCAAGCTTCCTATCTTCGAGTTGATGCCGCCTACACGTCGCTGTCACCAGCGACTTTCAGCACGGCCGAGCGGTGACCACCGATGCCTGCCTTCGCGGTGTTCGCCGCGCTTTCGCGGTGGTCTGTACTGCTCCGAGAGCATCGCAGGACGCGAAGTTCGTTCGCAGGCAAATCGAAGAACTTCCGTGATGATCCCGTGATCTGCGTCGCGAGCGCAGCCGGAATGGTAACTTTGGGCTCGGAAATTAATACGGATAGTAATCAATATGACACTCATAGTGAGTTAAACAATGGCGCGATTTCCTGGCCGCCAGTCGACTCGCTGGTCAACGTGCTGTTCGCGGCCCGGTGGAACTTGGCGCTTGCGGGCTCACGCGTGGGCGGATTGAGGGCTCACGCCTGGGCCGACCCGGCGAACCGCCTCGGGTCGAACAGGCCGATGGGATGCGCCGTCGTCCCCTCGCTCACCAGGTCGGCCACGATCTCGCCGACCACGGGCACGAACTTGAAGCCGTGCCCGGAAAATCCGCAGGCCACCACGACCTGCTCGTGCCCAGGGTGCCGGGCGATGACGAAGTGCTCGTCCGGCGTGTTGGTGTACATGCAGGTCACGGTCTTGAGCAGGGTGCCCGGCAGGTCGGGCATCCGGGGTGTCACGAACGCGCGCATGGCCGCCACCTCCTCCGGGTACACGGCCCGGTCGATGGTCTCCGGGGTGCAGGCCAGGCCACTGCGGAATTTGGCCACCTTGACCCCGTCCGCCGCGGCCTTCACCCCGGGCGCCGGGTCGCCGGTCGGGTCGTCGAACGAGGGGAACCCGTAGAACTGCTGCCCGTCCGCCGCCTCCCAGATGTAGATCGGGTGCCGGTCGGCCCGGAACCGGGCCGGCTCCCTGACTGGTTCGAACCAGTACTGCACCTGCCGCTCGACGCCGAACGGGATGCCCAGGTCAGCCAGCAGCTCGGGCGCCCAGGGGCCGGGGCAGATGGCCAGCTGGGCCGCCTGGTACCGGGCCACCGGTGTGCTGACCTCGACCCCGCCGCCGGGGGTGGCCTGCCAGTTGGTCGCGGGCTCCTCGTGGTGCAGGTCCGCCCCGGCCCGCGCGGCCAGGGCCAGGTGCGCGGCCACCGACTCCTCCGGGATGACCAGGCCCGCGTTCCGCTCGAACAGCGCGATCTCGTCCGGTTCGGGGGTCATGGTCGGGAACCGGCGCCTTATCTGCGCCGCGTCCAGCAGTTCGTGGGGCAGGTTCCACTCCTGGGCGCTGCGCAGGCTGCCGGCCACGGTCCGGCTGTCTGGCCGGCCCACCATCAGGCCGCCGGTCCACAGCACCACCTTCCGGCCCGCGTCCGCCTCGATCTGCGGCCACAGCTCGGCCGCGCGCAGCAGCAGCGGCACGTAGGCGCTTTCCTCGAAGTAGGCCTGGCGGGTGATCCGCGAGCTGCCGTGACTGGAGCCCTGGTCGTGCACGGGCGGGTGCCGATCGAGGCCGAGCACGCGCAGCCCGCGCTGGGCCAGCCGGTAGGCCGCGGCGCTGCCCATGCCACCCAGGCCGATCACGATCACGTCGTAGGAGCCGGACACGTTGCCTCCTCAGTCACGAACCCAGCGGCGGTGTTACGGGGCCGAGCCCCGGCCATCACGGGCCGGGCTGTGGTCTCACGGGCCGAGCTGAGCCGTCAGCTCGGCCGCGGCGCCGGCCAGGTACGGCACGCTCTCCTCGGCCCGGCGCCGGGTCAGCCGGAAGGCGGGCCCGGACGCGCTGACCGCCGCGACCACCTCGCCGCGCCCGTCGAACACCGGCACCGCCACCGCATGCAGCCCCACTTCCAGCTGCTCGAAGCTGGTCGCGTAGCCGTCCCGGCGGACCCGGTCCAGCTCGTCGGCCAGGGCGGCCAGGCTGGTCACGGTGTACGGGGTGAACCGGCGCAGCGGCTTGTCCAGCAGGGCGTCGCGGCTGGCCTCGTTCACGTGGGCCAGCAGGACCCGCCCGCTGGAGGTGGCGTGCAGCGGCGCGCGCTGGCCGACCCCGTTCTGCGCCGCGATGGCCGACGGCCCGAAGCCCTGGCTGATCGTGACCGCGGCCCGGTCGTGCAGGACCGCGACGTTGACCGTCTCCCCGAGCTGACCGGCCAGCTCGGCGCAGATGGGCTGGCTCAGCGTGGTCAGGTCCAGCCGCCGGGTCCCGGCCGCGGCCAGCCGGGCGATGCCGAAGCCGAGCGCGTACTTGCCCCGGTCCCCGAGCTGCTCGACCAGCCCCCGGTTCTCCAGCACCGACACCAGCCGGGACGCGGTCGACTTGTGCACCCCGAGTTCCTCGGCGATCTCGGTGATGCCGGCCCGGCCGTGCTCGGCCAGCAGCTCGAGCACGCTGATGGCCCGGTCCACCGACTGGATGAGCGCGGCGGGGCGCCGCTCCGGCTCCGGCGCCGGCTTCAGCTGCGCCATACCAAGAACAGTAGACCGCCGTCAGCGGTTGCGTTCTTCGTCGTCGTGGTGGATCCGGTCCAGGCAGACGGCGATCGACAGCAGCAGCGCGTCGTTCTGGCCCGGGGCGATGTCCACCCCGTAGCTGTCCCGGATGCGGAACCAGGCCCGGGAGATGTGCGCGATCGGCTGGCCGCCGGCCTGGATGTCGAACTCCTTGTCCAGGATGTTGCCGACCGCCTCGAGCTGGCTGCCGTCAGCCAGGTCGATCACCGACCGGTGGTGCAGCGGCGAGACCAGCGTCTTGCGCACGGTGGCCACGACCTGGCCGTCGTGCTCGATCTCCATCGTCTCCCGGATCGCGACCAGCTTCTTGCGCACGGTGGTCAGCACCGCGCCGGACGCATCCTTCAGCTCGAACGTCTGCCGCAGCCGCAGCGCCTTGCCGTCAACCAGGAACACCTGGTTGCCACCGGCGTCGGTGATCCAGAAGTCGTCGCCGATGGAGAAGATCTTCTCCCGCACCAGATATCGCGCCACGCCGGGCTCCTCACCGCCGCCGGAAGTTTCCCGCGGCAGCTTAGCCCCGGCCCGCGGGAGGCGCCGGGCGGCACGGGCCGGGCGCCCGGGGGCGGGGCCGGGGGGGTGCCGGGCCCGCGGGCGCCGGCGGGCCGGGG
>CAXUJF010000026.1:0-1673 GCA_964250865.1 uncultured Streptosporangiaceae bacterium | reverse complement strand
CGTCGTCCTTCGCGTCCTCGTACGCTTTCTTGGCCGGCGCCGCCCGGCGGGCGGCCCGCCGCGGGCCGGAACGGCCCGTCAGCCCTGGGCCTGGCCCGGCGTGTTCCAGGCCCAGAGGGCGCCGGCGGGCCGCTTGGCTGCGGTCGACGTGCTGAGCTGCTTGCCGGTGCCGTTGGCCTGGATCCAGCCGCGCGAGGCGACGTTGCGCCACCGCAGTGAGCGCGGGTTGCCGTTCGCCTCGGATGCCTGCCACTGCTGATACGGGGACCCGTTGCACCAGCGCAGCACCACCCCGTTCGGGTGGACCAGGTTCGGGTTGTCCAGGTCGGCCAGGCACAGGCCGGACAGCATGCCGTCCGGCGCGTACTCGAACGACCGGTTGAGCTGCGCGCGCGTGGCCGGCGTGAACACGTAGAAGTCGGTGGACCGGTCGCTGGTGATCTGCTTGCCGCCGCGGAAGTCGGGGTGCGCGATGACCGGCGTGCCCGGCTGCAGCTGCTGCTTGTACACCGCCCACCCGTTGCCCGCCTGATTGACGAAGTCGCCGCACTGCGGCTGCATGACGCCCTTCGTGCACCGCGACGTCGACGCCGACGCACCGGTGACCGGGACGGCGATCATCGCCGCCACCACTGGCGCCACCGCTACCGCCGCCGTGATCCCGCTGAGCTTCCCGCGCATCCGTGTTTTCCCCTCTGTCCGGCCGGTGACCCCATCAGAAGCAAATACGCCGAGTAACACATTGTAATTGCTAGAACCCAATAAGTAATCAGTTTCGTTACCGTGGCGTGATGCTGGTTAACCCCTGCCGTCAGGCCTGATTCGCGGTGAGGCGGACCGCTGGTGCGCCGAGCAGCCGCTTGGCCTCGCGGATGCCGCTGGTCAGCGCCCCATCCGCGTACGCGAGCCGGGCGCTCTGGGTGTGCTCGCCCGCGAACAGGAGCCGCCCGCCGGCCGGCTGGCCCAGCAGATCGGCGTCGGCCGGGCTGGCTCCCGGCGGGATGTGCGTGTACGCGCCCCGCGTCCACGGGTCGTCCGCCCACGAGCTGACCGCGGCCGCGACCGGCTCGGGGCACGGACGGCCGATCGCCTGCGCCAGCTGACCGAGGGCCCAGCGGACGGGCGCCTCCGGACCGGCCCCGGCCAGGCGCTCGGCCGCGCTGTGGAAGACGAAGAACAGCAGGACCGGTCCGGCGCCGAACGCGTCCTGCCCCATGGCCCAGACCATCCACTCGTCGGCCTCAGCCGGGAAGATCATCAGGTGCGGGAAGCCCGCGTCCCGCCAGAACGGCTCGGTGAACCGCAGCGCCACCTTCTCGAACCGGCCGAACCCCAGCCGCCCGATGGCCGCGAGCCGGTCCGGCGGCAGCGCCGGGGCGAACCGCGGACGGCCGTCCTTGAGCACGCCGAGCGGCAGGGCCACGACCGCGTGCGAGCCCTCCTCGACCGAGCCGTCGGCCGTCACCACCCGGACTCCGTCGGCCCGCACCGCCACCTCGGACACGGGCCGGCCGAGCCGTACATCGACCCCGGAGGCCATCGCGTCCACCAGGCGCCGGTAGCCCCCCTCCGGCGCGTCACCGAAATAGTCACCGCCGTATTCGAGCTCGGTCCACATCCAGCGCAGCGACTGCTGCGTGGTCAGGCTGGCCGAGTCCGCCTCGATGTAGGCG
>CAXUJF010000025.1:20487-23302 GCA_964250865.1 uncultured Streptosporangiaceae bacterium | reverse complement strand
GTCGACGCGCCTCGACCCGGCCGCGCGCCGGCCCGTCCGCCCGCCGGCCCGCTGACTCGCCGGCCCCGACGGCCCGCCTCGAACCGTCCGCGCGCCACCTGCCGCCCCCAGCGAGCCGTCTACCCCGGGTACCCGCCACGCCCATTAAAGTAGTTGAACTCGACTATTTAGTATCGATTATTCGCGCGTTATGATCGAGCCATGCCACCGCGTAAGCTCCGCAGCCCGCTCGCCCTGGTCGTGCTCGGGCTGCTGGCGCAGGAGTCACTGCACCCGTACGCGATCCGGGTGCGCATCGGCCAGCGGGCCCACGACCGGCTGCCCGGCGTCCGCCTCCCGTCGCTGTACGACGTGGTTCAGCGCCTGGACGGGGCCGGCCTGATCAGGGCGGGTGAGCCCGGCCGCGCCGGACGCCGCCCGGAGCGGATCCCGTACCTGATCACGGCGCCCGGACGCGAGGCGCTCACCGAGTGGGTCGCCGAATCCCTGGCCGATCTCAGCCGCAGCGACGAGTTCCCGGCCGCGCTGTCGTTCATGTACGTGCTGGGCCGGGACCGCGTGGTGGAGATCCTGCACACCCGCACAGCCGAACTCGCGGCGTCGCTCGAGGCCGACGAGGCCGCGCTGGCCCAGGCTGAGATGGCCGGTACCGCGCCGATCTTCTTGTCCGAGCACCGCTACCAGCTCGCCCTGCGCCGGGCCCAGCGCGACTGGCTGGCCGACTTCACCGAAGCGGTCGGCGCGGGCACCCTGCGCTG
This sequence comes from uncultured Streptosporangiaceae bacterium, assembly GCA_964250865.1. Classification (GTDB taxonomy): domain Bacteria; phylum Actinomycetota; class Actinomycetes; order Streptosporangiales; family Streptosporangiaceae; genus Bog-532. Next base: position 22,544 of record CAXUJF010000025.1, on the reverse strand, counting down.
GCCTGGCCCGCCCCGAGAGGACTGATCCCATGTCCGGCCCACCCGTGTCCAGCTTCCCCGCGTCCAACACCCCGGCGTCCAGCACTCCCGCGTCCGGCCAGGAACCACTGGCGCGCGCGGCCCAGGCCCGGCTGGCCCGCACAATCAACATCGCCCGGGACTTCGGCACGCCGCTGGAGCAGAACTGGACGTTTGATCTCCAGCGCCGCCACCTGGAGGCCTGCGCGCGGCACGGCTTCACCGCCATCCGCCTGCTGATGTACCTGACCGCCCACCGCACCCCGGCCGGCCTGGATACCCGGGTGCTGAGGCGGGTGGAGCAGATCGTCGACGACGCGACGTCACTGGGGCTGGGCGTGGTCATCGCCAATCACCGCGATCCCGAACTGATCGCCGACCCGGACTCCCAGCTGCCGGCCACGCTGGCGGGAGTCACCGAGCTGGCCGGCGTCTTCGCGGGCCGCGGGGCCGAGCTGGTGCTGGAGCCGCTGGCCGAGCCCGAGCAAGCGCTCGACCCGATCTGGAACGCCGTGGCCGCGGAGCTGATTGGCGCCGTCCGCGGCCAGGACCAGCGCCGCACCATCCTGCTCGGCCCCCGGACCATGAACAACGCGCGCTTCCTGGGCGAGCTGGCCCTGCCCGAGGCGGACCGCAATCTCATCGTCGGCATCCATCACTACTGGCCCATCACCTTCACCATGCAAGGGGAGCTGTGGCTGGGCGAAGATCATGTCTTCGGCCACCCCCGGGACTGGCTCGGTACCACCTGGGACCAGACCCCCGGCCAGGAAGCCGAGCTTCGTGCGGGTTTCGACCAGGTCGCCGGCTGGGGGGCGATGACCGGCCGCCCGCTGTTCCTGGCCGAATTCGGCACCACCAACCACGCCGACCTGGCCAGCCGGGCCCGCTGGACCAGGTTCAACCGCAGGCTGGCGCAGGAGCGCGGCCTGCCCTGGGCCGTGTGGTCATTCGCGCCGATCTTCGCGATCTACGACCTGAGCGCCCGCGCCTTTGACCCGGAGCTGCTAGCGGCGCTCATGGACTGACCTCGGGTGAGCAGATGATCAGCACCGACTCCACCGGGTCGTCACCCAGCGCGGTGTAGGAGTGGGCCACGTCGCTGACCCACTGCGCTGCCTGGCCGGCGCCGATCTGTACTTCCTGCCCGGGCCGGCCGATGCGGGCCCGCCCTGAGGTCACCAGCAGGTGCTCGACGACGCCGGGAAGGTGCGCCGGGGAGCGGTAGTGCACCCCGGCGTCGAGATGCAGCCGGTAGACCTCCACCGTCTGCCCGCCGTCGTGGCTCACGTCGAGCAGCCGCGCCTCGACGCCCGGCGAGGCCACCCGGACGCCGGGCCGGTCCGCGATCAACGTGGCCAGCGGCACGCCGAGCGCGCCCGCCAGCGCGTACAACGTGCTCATGGTCGGGTTGCGGGCCCCGTTCTCGAGTTCGGAGAGCGACCCCTTGCCCACGTGCGCCGCCGCGGCCAGCGCGCCGACCGACAGGCCGCGGGCCTGCCGCTCCGCGCGTACCCGCTCGCCGACGAGCTGAGCCAGATCCTGCACAGCCCTGATTCTAGATAATTCTGTTCTGTTTACAGAACACTCACCATTATTGTTCTGTTTATGGAACAACCCGGTGGCCTGCCCGCAGGTTCGCGCGAGCAGCCCGGCTCACCCGAGCCGCCCGGGCCGCCCAGCACGGCCGTGACCAGTAGCCCGCCTGCTCCGGGTGCGCCTGCCCCCGGTCCGGCTGGCCGCCCGGTCCTGGCCGGCATTCTCACCGCGCTGGTCGGCTTCACCAGCTCGTTCGCGGTCGTCCTCACCGGCCTGCGCGGGGTCGGCGCCTCGCCCGCCGAAGCGGCTTCCGGGCTCCTGGCGGTCTGCGCGACCCAGGGGCTGGGCATCTTGTGGCTGGTCCGGCGCCACCGGATCCCGCTCACGCTGGCCTGGTCCACCCCTGGCGCGGCCCTGCTGGCCAGCACCGGCGTCGTGCACGGCGGCTGGCCCGCGGCCGTCGGGGCCGTGCGGGGGGGCGGGGGGGGCCTCGTGGTACC
>CAXUJF010000025.1:4976-20477 GCA_964250865.1 uncultured Streptosporangiaceae bacterium | reverse complement strand
CTTCCTGGTCGTCGGCGGGCTCATCGTGATCACCGGCCTCTGGCCCCGGCTCGGCGCCCTCATCTCGGCCATCCCGACCCCGATCGCCCAGGCCATGCTGGCCGGGGTCGTGCTGGAGCTGTGCCTGGTGCCGGTGCACGGCTTCGTCGCCCATCCGTGGCTGGTCGCGCCGATCGTGCTCACCTGGGCCGTCATGCTCCGGCTGGCCCGTAAGTGGGCCGTGCCGGCCGCGTTCGCGGTCACCCTGGTGGTCATCGGTATCGACGTGGCCCGCCACGGCGGCTGGCACGGGTCGCTCGTCCCGCACCTGGTCTGGACCGCACCCACGCTGACCCCGGCCGGCCTGCTCGGCCTGGCCATCCCGCTCTACATCGTCACGATGGCCGGGCAGAACGTGCCCGGGGTGGCGATCATGGCTTCCTACGGCTACCGGGTGCCCTGGCGCGAGACGATGGCGGTGACCGGCGTCGGCACCGCCGTCGGGGCGCTGGCCGGCGGGCACGCGATCAACCTGGCCGCGATCACCGCCTCGATGGCCGCCTCGCCGGACGCCGATCCTGACCCGCGACGGCGCTGGCTGGCCTCCTGGACGGCCGGCTGGGCCTACCTCGTGCTGGCCGTGGCCTCGACCGGCCTCACCGTGTTCATCAGCGTGGCCCCGGCGGACGTGGTCGGCGCGGTGGCCGGCCTCGCGCTGCTCGGCACGCTGGCCTCCTCGCTGGCCGCCGCCCTGTCGGCGACGCAGGGCCGTGAAGCGGCGGCGATCACGTTCGTGGTCGCCGCGGCTGGGCTGTCCTTCCTCGGCATCGGTGCGGCCTTCTGGGCCCTGGCCGCCGGCCTGCTGGTCCACGCGGTCCTGCCCCGGGCCAAACCGGACGATCGGGGCGCGGCGCCTGTGCCCTGATCGCCGGTACCCGGTCCTGACCTAGGAAGGCGATCCGGTCAGCGGGGTGGTGTCGTGGTACCGGACCTCATAGACGCGCTCGGTGAACTTCCAGCCGTCGTCGGTGCGCTGGTAATGGTCGTGGTAGATGGCGTAGTTCAGCTCCGATCGGCCGTCACGGGTGCGCACCAGCTCGTGCATGTAGGCGCGGCCGGAGGCGGTGTCGCCGTCCAGCTGGATCAGGCCCGGGGTGGTGATCTGCAGCAGGAATTCCACAAACTCCGGCATCCGGGTTCCCCAGGCCCGCATCTGGTCCCGGCCGATGAGCTCGGCCGGGATGTTGGGCATCCGCAGCGCGCCGCCGGGGGTGAACAGCGACGCCAGGCGGTCGTAGTCGCGCTGCATGACCGCATCGGTGAACTCGCCCCGCAGCGCCTCGATCTCGACCCGGTCGGCGATGGTTTGCTGGTCGCTCATCGTGCTCACTCCCGGACGAACGTGGCGTGGATGGTGACGGTGGCGCTCATCGAGGTCAGGCCGAGCGCGTTCCAGGTCATCCCGAAGTCGGCCCGGTTGATCTGGACTGCGGCGTCGAGACCGATCTCGCCGCCATCGCCGTGGACCGTGGCCTCGATGGACAGCGGCCGCGTCTGACCGCGGATGGTCAGCGCGCCGGTCACGACCACCACCTGGCCCCGGGGCCAAATGTCGCTAGCGGTGAAGGTGATGTCCGGACTGTGCTCGCTGTCGAAGAAATCAGCCGACCGCAGATGGATGTCGCGCCGGGCGTTCCTGGTGTCGATGGACGCCGCGCCCACCGTGAGCCGGCCACGGACCGCGCCGTCCGGTCCCACGGTGCCGGCCCCGGTGACCTCGCCGAACCCGCCGTGCACGGGGATCAGCCCCATGGCCTTGGTCTTCAGCCGGACGCTGGACGAGCCTGGATCCAGGATCCATGACCCGGTCAGGGTCCCGTCGGTCAGCAGATCCTGCAGTGCGGGTGGGGCCAGTTGCCCCGATGATGCTGGCATGGTTGCCTCCTTATCGTCTGATCAGCCCGACGAGACGGCCCACTGGAGTGTGAGGCCCTGACACCTGGGCGCGCTGTCTCGTCGGACTGATAGGCACCGGCCACGAGAAAGGCCGACGGCACTATGAGCACCCGATCTGGACCAGGATCCGGCCCGTCCGACCCGGGCTTGAGCGCGGTCATGGGCGAGCGGCGTCAGCTGCTCAACCTGGCCTACCGGCTGCTCGGCTCGTTGGCCGACGCCGAAGATGCCGTGCAGGACACCTACGCCCGCTGGTACGCCCTGTCGCCCGGGCAGCGGGACGCCATCGAATCCCCCGGTGCCTGGCTGACCACCGTGGCCAGCCGGATCTGCCTGGACCAGCTTCGCTCGGCGCGGGTCCGGCGGGAGCGCTACGTGGGTTAATTTATCCCTGAGCCGCTACCCGGACCGGGGGAGTGGGCCAGTGGGGGACGCGGCGGGCTGCCTCCCGACCCGGCGGACCGGATCACCCTGGACGAGTCGGTCAGCATGGCCTTCCTGGTCGTGCTCGACGCGATGACCCCGGCCGAGCGGGTCGCGTTCGTCCTGCACGACATCTTCAGCTACCCGTTCCCGGAGGTCGCTGAGATCACCGGCCGTACCCCGGCGGCCTGCCGCCAGCTGGTTTCGCACGCCCGCCGCCGGGTCCAGGATTCACAGCCGCCCGCGGCTCCCACCGCCACGCGGGGCGTCCTCATCCGGGACTTCCGGCAGGCCTGGGAAGCCAAGGACATCGCCGCCCTGGTCGGCCTGCTCGATCCCGATGCCACCGCCATCGCCGACGGCGGCGGCCTGGTCGCCGCCGCTCTGGCCCCCATCCAGGGCGCAGCCCAGATCGCGGCCTACCTGAACGACCTGATCACTCGCGCCCCCGACCTGACCCTCCTCGAACGCACCGTCAATGGCCAGCCCGGCCTGGCCGGCGAGTACCAGGGCGCCATTGTGGCCGTGTTCGCGTTCGGCATCACCGACGACCGGATCAGCCGCATCTGGGCCATCCGCAACCCCGACAAGCTCCGCCCCTGGACCTCGGCTTAGCCGAGGCGCTCCGGTTCGAGGCTGAAGAACAGGACGGCGGGCGCGCCGCCGCTGAAGATGAGGTTGTAGTCGTCGTCCCCGGCCAGGTCCTGGAACAGCTTGGCGAAGGTCGCCAGCCGGCTGCCGCCCTGATCCACGTCCGTCACGCCGCTGAATGTCATGGTCACCGGCTGGGTAGCGCTACCGCCCTGCAAGGTCATGAGCCAGTGGTATTGAGTCATGGGTCTAGCCTCCCAGCCCAGCTAACCGCTCAGGGCACTCGGTTCAGGCGGGCGGTGGCCTGTTCCATCTGGGCCACGGTGAGCGGTGGCTCGGGCAGGGCGCTGGCCCGGTCCGGGCGGTAGGCGTCCAGCATCAGGTAAAGGTGCCGCCGCCAGGCTCGCGGGGCGACACCCCAGGTGGCCTCGATGATCCGGCTCTGCGACCAGAGCAGCACGAACATGTCGTTCAGCACCAGGTCGGGCCGGAGCGCCCCGGCCTCCTGGGCCCGGGTCAGCAGCCGCTGCCACAGCTGATGGATGTGGGCCCGGACGGCGGCTGCACCGCCGGAGGCCGGGCGGTCCATCGAGGTCAGCTCGTTGAAGCCCAGGTCCTCGGCCGCCAGCGCGGACAGCGTCTCCACGAACCGGACGAAACCAGCCCACGGATCCGGGTCGGCCAGGGCCTGCTCCCCGGTGCCGGCCACGATGGCCAGCTTGTCGGCGAACACCGCGATCAGCAGGTCGTCCCGGGTGGGGAAGTGCCGGTACAAGGTGCCGATAGCCACACCGGCGTCGCGCGCGATCTGCTGCAGGGACGCGCCCAGGCCGTACTCGGCGAACGCGCCGCGGGCCGCGGCCAGTAGCGCCTCCTGGTTCCGGGCCCGGTCCCGGCGCGGTGCCCGGGGGAGGCCGGCGGCGATGTTCACCGGCCCATCCTAGCAAAACGGAGGGGGTACTCACTTTGTTGCTAGGGTGAGGGCATGAGCATGAGCTATCAGGCGTTCGGCCGCCTCACCGGGCTGCGGGTCTCGGCTGTCGCCCTGGGCACGTCGAACTTCGGCACCACGCGAGGCGCCCGCACCGACCCCGTGCAGGCCCGGCTGATCGTCGACGCCTACGCCGCGGCGGGCGGGAACTTCATCGACACCGCCGACGCCTACCAGGGCGGCACGTCCGAAGAGGTGCTGGGCGAGGTGCTGGCCGGCCGCCGCGACGAGTTCGTGCTCGCGACCAAGTTCACCCGCACCCCGGACCCGCGGGCCGGCGCGGCCGTCACCGGGAACAGCCGCCGGAGCGCCGTCCGGTCCCTGGAGGCCAGCCTGAGGCGGCTGCGCACCGACTACGTGGACGTGTACTGGGTGCACCTGCCGGACGGCGTGACCCCGGTGGCGGAGATCCTGGCCACGTTCGGCGACCTGATCCGGGCCGGGAAGATCCGCCACGGCGGCCTGTCCAACTTCCCGGCCTGGCGGGTAGCCGCCGCGGCCACCCTCGACCGGCAGCACGGGCCCGGCACCACGCTGGTCGGCATCCAGGACGAGTACAGCCTGGCCCACCGGCAGGCCGACACCGACCTGATCCCGGCGGCCGAAGCCTTCGGCCTGGGGGCCTGCCTGTACGCACCGCTGGCCGGCGGCCTGCTCACGGCCAAGTACCGCGCCCCTGGACCCGATGCCCCTGGACCCGATGCCCCTGGATTCGGCGCCGCGGGCGCCGAGGGTCGCCTCACCGCCTGGGGTGCGGGCGTGCGCACCGAGGACACCGCCCAGCACACCGCCATTCTGGACACGCTGACCGCGGTGGCCAAAGACCTGGACGCCGCGCCGGCCCGGGTCGCGGTGGCCTGGCTCGCCGAGCGGGCCCGCCGGTCCGCTACCGCCCTGGTGCCGGTGATCGGCCCCCGCACCACCGGCCAGCTCGACGACTACCTGGCCGCGCTGGACCTGACCCTGAGCCCGGCCCAGTACGCCAGCCTGGCCGAGGTCAGCTTGGCCCCCGGCGGCAGCAGCGACGAGGTCGCCTTCGGCGGGGAGAGCGACCGTTTCCGCCGGCTCTCCGTCCCCGTGATCTAGCCCGCCGTCTCCTCTGATAACAGCAAGAAGCGCAGCGCGCCGCAGCGGGAGCCGGCGGTTGACCGGCGCTGTCAGGGGGTGGCGGGCAGGATCAGCCGCAGCCAGCCCAGCAGCGTGGCGAAGTCCTGGTCGATGACCGCCTGACTGTGGTGCCGGAACCGTCCGGCGGCCTCGCTGGCGGCGAACCCGAGCACGGTCGTGCTCATCAGCCGTTCCGCCCGGGCCGCGGCCGCCTCGTCCAGACCGGCCTCCCGCAGCGCGGCCTGGACGAAATCGCGCACCCTGCGGGCGGCCGGCGTCATCGCGGGCCGGGTCAGCAGCAAGGGGAACACGGTGGGGTGCCGCCGCGCGGTGGCGCGCATCGCGGCCGCCGTGGCGGTCAGCCGGTCCGCCCACGGCCCATCGGCCGGGGGAAGCGGAAAGCTGGTCAGCAGCCGCTCGACCAGCCCGTCCAGCAGGGCCTGCTTGCCGTCCATGTGACGGTAGAGCGCCATCGGGGTCACCGTGAGCCGCTGCGCGATCGCCTGCATGGTCACCGCGTCCAGGCCGTGCTCGTCGGCGACCAGCATCGCCGCGTCGAGGATCGCGTCACGGTCGATCTGCCGTCTCCGGCTCATCGCGTCCTCCCTTGACCGCTCCGGCCCGTTTAACCTCAGGCCCGGACAAAGTATATTACGTATGCTTACGCTATAAACAATGGAGGTAGCCGTGTTCGTTCTCCTCAGCGACGGCGCCGGGCTGACCGCTCGCCAGTGCGCCACCCTGCTGTCCGCGGCGGGTCATCGGGTCGAGGCTCTGTCCTCGGGCTCACTGTGCCTGACCCGGCTGACCCGGCACGTGCGCGCGGTGCACCGGGTGCCTGGTCTCGGCGCCGATCCTGACGGCTGGCTGGACGCCGCGCTAGCCGTGGCCGTCCGCCGTCGTTGCGACCTGTTCCTGCCCGTCCAGGAGCAGGTGACGGTGATGTCGCTGGCGCGAGAGCGGATCGCCGGCGCGGGGCTGCTGACCGCGGTACCGGACTTCGCCGCGCTACGCCAGGTCCAGGACAAGGTCTCGGCCTACCGGACCCTGGCCCGGCTCGGCCTGCCCCAGCCGCCGGCCTCGGTCGTCACCAGCCCGGACGATCTGGCTGGCGTCGGCCCGCTGCCCGTGTTCGTCAAGACGCCGATCGGCACCGCGTCGGCCGGAGTGCGCCGGATCGCCTCCGAGCGGGAGCTGTGCCGGTACGCGGCCAGCCTGGATGGGCGCCAGCCCGTGCTCGTGCAGCAGCCGGCCAGTGGGTCGCTGGCCATGGTCCAGTCGGTCTTCGCCCGCGGCGAGCTGGTCGCCTTTCACGCCTGTGAGCGGGTCCGGGAAGGCGCCAGCGGGGGCGCCAGCCACAAGCGGGGCATCAGCCTGCCCGCGGCCCGGGAACACCTCGCGACGCTGGGTACGGCCCTGGACTGGCACGGCGCGCTGTCGGCCGACGTGATCCTGACCGCCGCCGGGTTTGTTTTCATCGACCTCAACCCCCGGCTGGTCGAGCCGGTGAACGCGCAGCTGTCCGGGGTCGACCTGACCGGCGCCCTGGTCGAGGTGGCCAGGTCAGGGGCGGCCCGCCCGCAGGCCGTCGGCCACCCTGGCGTCCAGACGCACCAGGCCCTCCTGGCCATCCTCGGTGCGGGCGCCCGCGGCGGGCGCCGCCGGGACATCGCGCGCGAACTGGGCCAGGCCCTGACCCGCCGCGGGCCCTACCGGCACAGCACCGAGGAACTGACCCCGGTCCGCTGGCCCGGGACCGGCGCGGATCCGGCCGCCCGCCGCCCCCCCCGCGCGGCCCCCCCCCCCCCCCCCCGGCCGCCCCCCCCCCCCCCCCCCCCCCCCGCTGTGGCGCCAGTTCGTCACCGGTGCGGCCAGCGCCTACTCGCTGACCCCGGCTGCCTGGCAGACCCTGCTCGCCCAGGCCGAGGCCCAGGCTGAAGCTGAAGCCCGAGCCCGGGCCTGCGCCCCGGCCGCTACCGGATACTCCCGGCGGTGAGCCCGCCGACCAGGTACTTCTCGATGAACGCGAACAGCACCACCACCGGCACCATGCCAATGACCGACGCCACGAAGAGGTACTGGTACTGAGTCTGGTAGAGGCCGACGAAGGCGTTGATGCCGACGGTCAGCGTCTCCCGGTTCACGGTCGGGTGATTGAAGATCGTCTCCGCGACCACGAACTCGACTCAGACCTGGATGAACGTGAAGATCACCGCGGTCACGATGCCCGGCTTGGCCAGCGGCAGCACCACCCGGAACATGGTCCGCAGCCGCCCGGCCCCGTCCACCATGGCCGCGTCCTCGATCTCCTTGGGGATGCTGGCCAGGTAGCCGTTCAGGATCCAGATCGAGAAGGCCAGGTTGAAGGCCGAGTCGACGACGATCAGGGGCCCAGTAGCTGTTCACCGCGCCGTTGACCAGGGTCACCTCCCGGTAGATGCCGATCACCAGCGCCACCGGGGCAAACATCTGGGTGATCAGCACCAGGTACAGGAAGGCCCGCTTGCCGCGGAAGTTGTGCCGGGCCGTGTAGTAGGCCGCCGGGAGCGAGACCAGCAGCACGATCGCGGTCGAGACCGCCGCCACGATCAGGCTGTTCACCAGGTACGTGGCCAGCGGGATGATCTTCCACCCGTGCGCGAAGTTGCCCCACTGCCACGACGTCGGCAGGTACAGCGCCGGGTTGTGGAACAGGTTCTGCTGGGACTTGACCGCGCCCAGGAACATCACCACGTACGGGGCCAGGAAGAACGCGGCCACGATGGCGCCGCCCAGCATCAGCCCGGCCGGCCGGACCGGTGACCACAGCCGCCCTACGGCCTTCCCGAACCGCTGACCGGGACCAGGTGGGCACGGTGCCGGCCGGGACAGCGTCGGCCCGCTGATCCTGGTGCCGCCGCGGCTCGAACTGTCCGGACTGGGCGACGAGGCCGTGGCCCTGGGTGCGGCGGAGCTGGCCCTGGCCGACGCCGAGACCCGGCTGCTGCCGGCCCCGGGTTATCCCGGCTAGGCCGAGGTCAGGTCCAGCCCAGCGTGGCGGGCACCATGTACAGGCCGAACCCGATCACGATCAGGCACAGGGCGGTGCAGATGAGGCGGTAGGCGCCGCGCATCCGGTGCTCGGGCGGCAGCGCCTTGCGCTCCAGGACCAGCAGGAACCCGAGCACGATCGGCAGCAGCAGCGCGTTCATCACCTCGACGTCCACCGCCAGCTTGACCAGGTTGACGCTGGCCAGCACGAGGATCGCCCCGAGCACGTGAGCCAGCCCGTAGACCAGGTAGAACTTGGCGTTCTGGCGGTTGATCCGCTCGTTCAGGCTGTGTTTCCAGCCCAGCACCTCAGAGATGCCCCAGGAGCCGGCCAGCGAGACCACGATCGCGGCCACCAGACCGCCGCCCAGGATGGCCGCGCCGATCAGCACCCGGGACGAGGTGCCGCCGATGTAGGGGCCGAGCGCGCTGGCCAGCTGGCCCACCGTGTTCAGGGCCGCACCCCGGTTGACCTTGAAGATGGTCGCGGCGAAGGCCACGATGACCACGATCATGATGCCCTGGGTGATGACCGAGCCGACCGCGGTGTCCCGCCGTTCGGCCCGCAGCATGCTGGGCCGCAGCCCTTTGTCGACGATCGCGCTCTGCTGGTAGAAGATCATCCACGGCATGATCACCGCGCCGACGTTGGCCGCCAGCAGGAACACGTACGACTTGTGGCCCAGGGGCAGCGTGGCCAGCCCGTGCAGCAGGTCGTGCCCGCTGGGGTGGGCCAGGATCATGACCGGGATGAAGGTCAGCTCGGCCAGGCCGATCGCGATGCCGATCCGTTCCACCCGGCGGTAGCTGCCAGTGAAGGCCAGCCCGAGCAGGAACGCCACGGTGACCGGGATGGTGACCCAGCGGGACACCCCGAACAGCTCGCCCACCCCGGCCACGCCCGCGAACTCGGTCAGCAGCGCGCCGATCGCCGAAGCCAGCAGGGTGCCGGCCGAGATCAGGCCCCAGCCCAGGCCGAACTGCTCGCGGATGAGCCGGCCGTGCCCCTTGCCGGTGACCACGCCCAGCCGGACCACGATCTCCTGGGCCATGAACAGGATCGGGATCAGCACCAGCTGGGGCGCGACCATGGCGTAGCCCCACTGCGCGCCCGACTGGGCCGCGGTGATCAGGCAGCCCGCGTCGGTGTCGGCCAGCATGACGATGAGCCCGGGGCCCCAGACGGCCAGGAGCGCGAGGGTCAGGCCGCGCCGCGGGCCGCCGCTGGCCCGGTATCCGGGCGGGCTGACGCGGGTATCCGGAACCGTCAACCATCCTCCTAGCCAAGGTTAGCCTTACCTGATTAACGACGATGGCGATAGTAGCTCGTTCCCGCTGCGGCCAACTTCCGGGGCTTAAGATGGCCGGTGTCTGTCGAGCCACCGGTAGTAACCGATTCAACGGAGGACAGTCATGCCATCGGGACCCACGTTCGCGATTGTCGGCGCGTCGCTCGCCGGGGCCAGGGCCGCGGAGGCACTGCGCACCGAGGGGTTCGAGGGGCAGATCATCCTTATCGGCCACGAAGCGCACTACCCCTACGAGCGGCCGCCGCTGTCCAAGGGGTACCTGCTCGGCACGGAGGAGCGGGACTCGTTCGCGGTCCACGAGCCGGGCTGGTACGCCGAGCACGGCATCGAGCTGCGGCTCAGCACCGGGGTGACCGCGATCGACCGGCAGCTACGCCAGCTCACGCTGAGCACCGACGAGACCGTCGGCTACGACAAGCTGCTGCTCACCACCGGGGCCACGCCGCGACTGCTCGAGGTGCCCGGCGCCACCGCCAACGGGGTCATGTACCTGCGCTCGGTCGAGGCCAGCGTCTGGCGCCGCCGGTCGCTGTCCGCGGCCGCCAGCGGGGTTGGCGGCGGTTCAGGCTGGCTAGGGCGCGAGGGGGCCGCCGCGGCCCGCACCGCCGGCGTCGCGACCACCGTGGTCAGCCCGGACAGCGAGCCGCTGCAGCAGGTGCTCGGGCCCGAGGTGGCCCCGGTCTTCGCCGACCTGCACCGTGAGCACGGCGTCGACCTGCGGCTCGGCACCGAGGTGGACCGGCTGCTGGTCAGCGCGGACGCGGTCAACGGGGTCCGGCTGGCCGACGGCACCGAACTGGCCGCAGACGCGGTCATCGTCGGCATGGGGGTCATTCCCGCAGCCGAGCTGGCCCGTGCGGCCGGCCTCGAGGTGGACGGCGGCGTGCTCACCGACGCGGCGCTGCGCACCTCCGACCCGGACATCTACGCGGCCGGCGACGTGGCCCGGGCCTACCATCCGCTGATCGGCCACCGGGTGCGGGTTGAGCACTGGGCCAACGCGCGGCACCAGCCGGTCGCCGCGGCCCGGGCCATGCTCGGCCAGGACGTGGCCTACGACCGGCTGCCGTACTTCTTCTCCGACCAGTACGACCTGGGCATGGAATACACCGGCTACGTCACCCCGGACCGCTACGACCGCGTGGTCTTCCGCGGCGACGTGGCCAAGCGCCAGTTCGTGGCCTTCTGGCTGTCCCGCGGTCTGGTGCAGGCCGGCATGAACGTCAACATCTGGGATGTGGCCGACGAGATCCGGGACCTCATCCGCGACGGCCTGCCCGTCGACCCCGAGCGCCTGGCCGACCCGGGCGTGCCCATCCCGGACACCCGCGCCAAGTCCTAAAGCCTCACCGGTTCAGCAGGTGCACCTTACGCTCGAGGTGCTCGTGCATGATCTCGGTGGCACTGGCGGTGTCACGGCGGCGCAGGGCCTCGGTGAACTGCTCATGCGCGTCCGTGCCCGGCTTGCGTAGTTCCAGGTCGGTTTTGCGCGCTGGTCGCAGCGCCACCATGATCGGTTCGATGAACGACTTGACCATCATGGCGATGGCCTGGTTGTGCGTGGCTTCCGCGACCCGGAGATGGAACTCCAGCGACAGGTCCTCGGGGTAATCGCCGGTCCCCAGCGCGGTTTCGGACCGCTGGCAGATATCTTCCAGGCCGGTCAGGTCTTCCTCGGTGGCCCGTTCGCACACCAGCGGGACGATCCCGGTCTCCAGCACCATCCGGACCTCGCTCATGTCGGCCGGGCTGATCACCGAAAGGGTCAGCAGGTCGGCCAGGCCCTCGCCGACCCGGTCGCTGTTCGGCACGGTGACGAACGCCCCGCCGCGCGCCCCGACCCGGATCTCCACCAGCCCGCTTGATTCGAGCATCCGGAGCGCTTCACGCACGGTGACCCGGCTGACCCCGAACCGCTCGCACAGATCGCGTTCCGGCGGCAGCCGGTCCCCGGGCTTGAGCTGCCCCTGCCGCATCAGCAACCGGATCTGGTCGACGATGATCTCCGAGATCCGGCCCACGCTGACCCGGCTGAACATGTCCGGCTCCGCCGGAGAAGGAATGGCAGGCAGCTTGGCCTGGACGGTTTCCCGCGACCCAGCCATCGGTCACCCCCCTTCCCCGCCGCGCCGGGGATGCGCTCCGGGCCGGTGCTCACGCACCGCCCCAGAGCTTTCACCGACGCGGCCAGATCGTTCACTTTACGTTAAAGGCATTATGGTCCGCGGCGGCCAGCCCAGCCGCTGACTTGAAGTTTCTACTAACCCTCCGGGGTCTCCGCAACCCCGAATCCGGGGCTATCGCGAGGTGTCCCGGCCCGGGTACGCTTACTCGCGGTATTTGCGGAAAACGTACCCGGATGCCGGTAGCGCCTCAGGGGCGCGCCCGGTGGCGCTCAGATGAGGCCGAGGGATTTCACCGCGTCGCGCTCGGAGACCAGTTCGGCCACGGTGGCGTCGATCTTCTCGCGGGAGAACTCGTTGATCTCGACACCCTCGATGATCTCCCAGGCGCCCTTGTCCGAGCGGACCGGGAACGAGCTGATCAGGCCCTCGGGCACGCCGTAGGAGCCGTCGGACACCACGGCGGCGGACGTCCAGGACGTGCCTTTCACCCAGTCGTGGACGTGGTCGATCGCGGCGTTGGCGGCGGATGCGGCCGAGGACGCGCCGCGGGCCTCGATGATGGCGGCGCCGCGCTTGGCCACGGTCGGGATGAACTCGCCGGACAGCCACTCCTGGTCCACCTGCTCGGCGGCGCTACGGCCGTTGACCTGGGTGGTGAACAGGTCCGGGTACTGGGTGGCGGAGTGGTTGCCCCAGATCGTCATGTGCTCGATCGCGGTGACCGGGACCGACAGCTTGGCCGACAGCTGGGAGGTGGCCCGGTTGTGGTCCAGCCGGGTCATCGCGGTGAACCGGTCGGCGGGCACGTCCGGGGCGTGGCTCTGCGCGATGAGCGCGTTGGTGTTGGCCGGGTTGCCGACGACCAGCACCTTGATGTCGCTGGCGGCGTGCTCGTTGATCGCCTGGCCCTGCGGGCCGAAGATCCCGCCGTTGGCCTCGAGCAGGTCGCCGCGCTCCATGCCCGCGGACCGCGGGCGGGCGCCGACCAGCAGGGCGACGTTGGTGCCGTCGAACGCGGTGGCCAGGTCGTCGGTGATGTCGATGCCGGTGAGCAGCGGGAAGGCGCTGTCGTCCAGCTCCATGGCGGTGCCCTCGGCCGCCTTCAGCGCCGGGGTGATCTCCAGCAGGCGCAGCCGGATGGGCACATCCGGTCCGAGCAGCTGACCGGAGGCGACCCGGAACAGCAGTGCGTAGCCGATCTGGCCGGCCGCGCCGGTCACGGTGACGTTAACAGGGGTAGTCATGATGGGCAGATTAGTGTCTCCGCCAGCAAGAGCCGCACGCCGGTGGAGAAGATGTGCGGCAGACTGGCTGCCGCCGCGGGAGGACTGAGAGGGAAATGGCTGTCGTTGTCCGCAACATCCGCCGCACCGACGCTGCCCTGGCCGACGCTTTCGCCGAGTTCGGTGTGGCCACCACGCACGAAGCGCAGGGCCGTGCCGGGCTGCTCGCCCCCTACCTGAACCCGATCTATCCGGGGACCCAGATTTCCGGCACCGCGGTCACGGTCAGCGTTCCGCCCGGCGACAACTGGATGATCCATGTCGCGGTGGAGCAGTGTCAGGCCGGTGATGTGCTGGTCGTCGCGCCCACGTCGCGCTGTGACGACGGCTACTTTGGCGAGCTGCTGGCCACCGCGCTGCAGACGCGCGGCGTGCGCGGCCTGGTCATTGAGGCCGGCTGCCGCGATGTGCGGGAGCTGACCGAGATGCGGTTCCCGGTCTGGTCGCGGGCCGTGTCGGCCGCGGGCACGGTCAAGGCCACGCTGGGAGATGTGAACGTCCCGGTCGTCTGCGCCGGCCAGCTGGTCACCCCGGGCGACGTGATCGTGGCCGACGACGACGGTGTGGCCGTGGTGCCCCGGGCCACCGCGGCCTCGGTGCTGGACGCGGCCCGGGGCCGGGCCGCGAAGGAGGCCGCGGCGCGCCAGCGCTACGCCGCCGGTGAGCTCTCCCTGGACGTGAACAGCATGCGGGACCGCCTGGCCGAACTGGGGCTGCGCTACGTCGACGACGCGCCGTCCAGCTGAACCGATGATCATCGACTGCCACGGGCACTTCACCACCGCGCCCGCCGCGCACGGGGCGTTCCGCCAGGCCCAGCTGGACCGGCTCCAGACCCAGCTGTCCGGCCCGCCCAGCCTGCCTATGCCGGAGCCCGGCGCGATCAGCGATGAGGAGCTCCGGGAAAGCGTCGAGGGTAACCAGCTCCGGCTGCTGCGCGAGCGCGGCACCGACCTGACCGTGTTCTCACCCCGGGCGTCCGCGATGGGCCACGACGTCGCCGATCCGGCCACCGCCCAGGCCTGGGCCCGGGCCTGCAACGACCTCATCTACCGGGTCACCACGCTGTTCCCGGCCAACTTTGCCGGGGTGTGCCAGCTGCCGCAGGTACCCGGCGGGCCGCTGGACGACAGCGTGGCCGAGCTGGAACGGTGCGTGACCCAGCTCGGGTTCGTCGGCGCCAACGTGAGCCCCGACCCCTCCGGCGGCTACTGGACCTCCCCGCCGATGACCGACGAGTACTGGTTCCCGCTGTACGAGAAGATGATCGAGCTGGACGTGCCGGGTATGGTCCACGTGTCCAACTCGGTCAACCCGGCCGTGCACACCCTGGGCGCGCACTACCTGAACGCGGACACCACGGTGTTCATGCAGCTGGTGGAAGGCGACCTGTTCGGCCGGTTCCCGGGGCTGCGGCTGGTCATCCCGCACGGCGGCGGTGCGGTGCCGTACCACTGGGGACGCTTCCGTGGCCTGGCCGAGCGGATGCAGCGCCCGCCGCTGGACGAGCACGTGATGCGGAACGTCTTCTTCGACACCTGCGTGTACCACCAGCCCGGAATCGACCTGCTGACCGCCGTGATCAGCCCGGACAACGTGCTGTTCGCCTCGGAGATGCTGGGTGCGGTCCGCGGCGTCAACCCCGCGACCGGTGCGGCCTGGGACGACACCAGGAAGTACGTGGACCAGGCGCCCCTGGACGAATCGTCCCGGGCCAAGGTCTACGAGCTGAACGCCCGCCGCGTCTACCCCCGGCTCGCGGCCCGCCTCGACGGCTGACCCGGTGGGCCGCCTACTCTGCTGTCATGGCTGACATCCGGATAGGAACGGCGTCCTGGACGGACAAAACGCTGATCGAATCCGGGTGGTACCCGCCCGAGGCGAACAATCCGGAGAAGCGCCTGCGCTACTACACCCGCCAGTTCCCGCTGGTGGAGGTGGACTCCACCTACTACGCGCTGCCCGCCGAGCAGACCGCGGCCGCCTGGGCGCTCCGGTCACCCAAGGGCTTCCTGTTCAACATCAAGGCCTACAGCCTGTTCACCCACCATCCCACCCGGATCGCGGCGCTGCCCAAGGACCTGCGGCCGGCCGCGGAGAAGGTGGCCAAGGGCAAGGCCAGCGTCTATCTGAAGGACGTCGACCCGGAGCTGACCGATCAGGCCTGGGCGCGCTTCCTGGCCGCGCTGGAGCCGCTGCGCCAGACCGGGCGGCTCGGTGCGATCTTGTTCCAGTTCCCGCAGTGGTTCGTGATCGGCCGGGAGCGCAAGGATTACATCCTGTCCTGCGCCGAGCGGGTCGCACCCCGGCAGCTGTGCATCGAGTTCCGCAACAAGACCTGGCTGAGCGAGGACAACCGCGACGAGACGCTGAAGTTCCTGGCCGACCATCAGCTGCCCTACGTGGTGGTCGACGAGCCTCAGGGCTACACCAGCTCGGTGCCGCCGGTGGTGGCGGCCACCGCGCCGCTGGCCGTGATGCGTTTCCACGGCCAGTCGGACAAGTGGGATTCGAACGACATCCAGGAGAAGTACCGCTACCGGTATTCGGAGAAGGAGCTGAAGGAGTGGGCGCCCAAGGTGCGCCAGCTGTCCCGCGAGGCGGACGCCACGCACGTGCTGTTCAACAACTGCTACAGCAACGACGCCCAGGTCAACGCCCAGCAGCTGATCGGGCTGCTGGGCGCCCCCGCGACGAAAACAAAA
>CAXUJF010000025.1:2537-4966 GCA_964250865.1 uncultured Streptosporangiaceae bacterium | reverse complement strand
CCCCCCCCCCCCCCCCCGCCCCGCCGGGCGGGGGCGCGCCGCCCCCACGACTCGACTAAAGCATCAGGCTGATCACGGCCACCGGGCTGATCACGGCCACAGCTGGCGGGAGGCGATCTCGGCCCCCGCGGCCAGGTCGGTGAGCTTGGCCCACACGATCTCCGGATGGCCCACCCGGCCGCCCAGCCCGCAATCGGTCCCGGCGATCACGTTCTCCCGGCCGACCAGGTTCGCGAACCGGATCAGCCGCTGCGCGACCAGCTCCGGGTGCTCGATGAGGTCCGAGGAGTGCCCGACCACCCCGGGCATGATCATCTTCCCGTCCGGCAGTTTGGTCTCCTCCCACACCGTGTACTCGTGCTCGTGCCGCGGGTTGGCCGCCTCGAACGAATAACAGCGGGCCGGGACGCCGACGACCAGGTCGATCAGGTCGCGCAGCGGGATGTCGTCGCGGTGCGGCCCGTGGTGGCTGCCCCAGCAGATGTGCAGCCGGATCTGTTCTTCGGGCAGGTCACGCAGCGCGTGGTTGAGCGCCTCGATCCGCAGGCTCGCGTACCGGCGGTAGTCCGGCACGGTCATATCCGGGAACATCTGCCACCCGTCCGGCAGGTCCGGGTCGTCCACCTGCAGGATCAACCCCGCGTCGGTGATGGTCCGGTACTCCTCGTGCAGCACGTCGGCCACCGCGAACAGGAACAACTCGATGTCCGGGTAATACTCGTTGTGCAGCCAGTGCTCGACCGTCCCGGGGGTGATGGCGGGCAGGAACGCCTCGACCCCCTCGCGCCCGGCCACCGCGGCCTGCAGCCGGCTGATGTCGGCCCGGGCCCGCTCGCGGCCGGTGTAGGCCAGCGGCCCGGTGCAGAAGTACGCCGTCGTCCCGCCGGGCTGGGGTTGCTCGCCGCTGGCCGTCGGGGGCGGCGTGACCGCGGCGCCGAACTGGAACGCGCCCAGCCCGGCCGCGAAGAAACCGGGGAAGTCCCGGCGGTCCCGGCCCTGCACCCCGGCGTCCGGCGGCGTGTAGGCCCCGGGCGGGAAGCGGCGCCCTTCGAACCCGGCCATCCGGTCCCGGACGTAGCCAGTGAACAGCCCGCGCTTGGAGATCTCACCATCGTTGACCACGTCGACGCCCGCGGTGACCTGCTGATCCACCACCTCGGCCACTGCTTCCGGGAGAGCCCGGGCGAACGCATCCTGCGCGCCCGGGCCGGCGTCGAACAGTTGCTGCAGCTCACTGGGCCGCGGCAGCGCCCCCGCGTGTGAGATCCGGATCCGGCCCGTACTTCGCTGCATACCTGGCCTCCGGATCTTGCCGAGCTGGTGCCTCTATTCAGACTACGGCTGCGGATCAGTACCGGTTCGAACTGGAAGCCAGCGTGGGGAACTCGCCCCAGGCCTTCCGTCGACGATGGTGCCACCGAACGCGAGCCTGGGCGCGATGCGGTTCGCGGCGACCGGGAAGCCGAGGCAAAGCTCCCGGTCAGTCGGCACAAGCTGATGGATACGATCAGCCGGTTTCCCGCTGTTTCATCCCATCACGGAAGCTGCTGCTGGCCCTAGACCAATGAACTCGGACTCTTGCACGATCGGATCAGTATCCGCTGGTGACGATTTGACGGACCGGGCCGCGCCCGGCTGAATGGGGTCATGCCCACGATGCTCAGACTGGCCGAGCTGGCCGAGCGCATCGCCCACCTCAACCAGACGGCGGGCCGGCATCCAGCCCAGCGTCGAGCTGCTCGCGACTCCGGGCGACGTCGCCGCCGTTGGCTATGCCGTCGGTTACGACAGCCCGTCCCAGTTCAGCCGCGAATATCGCCGCCTGTTCGGCTGGCGCCGGCCAGGACGCCGCCCGCCTCCTCCTCGCCGGCGCCAACCCCGGCGACGCCTAGACCCGGCGACTGAGTCCGGCGGACGGGGCATGTCGAGAAACGGGGCGTGGCTCCGACCAGCGGGTGACAGCGACCACGCGAACTCCCGCGAAAGGGATACCGAAATGAAGTACCTGATGCTGATCTACGGCAACGAGGAGAAGTGGGCGTCGTTCCCGGCCGAGACCTGGCCGGAGGCGATCGCAAAGCAGGACGCGTTCAACAAGAAGTACGAGGGCACGGGCGAGCTGATCGGCGCCTACGGGCTGGGTACCGCCGCGCAGTCCAAGCTGGTGCGGCGCGATCAGGCCACCGGGCTGCCGGCTGTTACCGACGGGCCGTACCAGGAGACCAAGGAATACATCGCCAGCTTGTACCTCCTCGACGTGGAGAGCGAGGAGCGCGCGCTGGAGATCGCCGCGGCCATGCCGTTCGGGGACCAGGAGCCGGTCGAGCTCTGGCCGGTGCCGCACGATTCGAAATCCGATCTTTGAGCGATCCGGGCACAAGTGGGGACCAGCTGCGCGCGCGAGCGCCGCCGGTGCACGCCCCGCGGGG
>CAXUJF010000025.1:0-2527 GCA_964250865.1 uncultured Streptosporangiaceae bacterium | reverse complement strand
CGCGTATGGCGCGCATTCGCAACGAGAAGGTCGGCATGGTCTTTCAAGCCTTCAACCTGATCCCGACGCTGACGGCGCGCGAGAACGTGGAGACGCCGCTCTACGTGGGGACACACCCTGGCAGCCCGGCGGCGCGCGCGCGCGCCGCAGGCCCTCGCCGCGCTGGTCCGCCGGTACGGATACGGCCAGTTCTCCCTGTGCGAGGACGCCACCCAGGAAGCCCTGCTCGCCGCCGCGGTCCAGTGGCCGGCCGACGGCCAGCCGGGCAACCCCCGCGGCTGGCTGGTCGCGGTCGCGACCCGCAGGCTGCTCGACCAGGTGCGCAGCGAGCAATCACGCCGCCAGCGCGAGCAGCGGATCGCGGTCGCCACCCCGCAATCTGAGCTGCTGACCGCGGCACCGGACACGGACGCGCTGCCGAGCACGGACGACTCGCTCATCTTGCTGTTCGGCTGCTGCCACCCGGTGATCAGCGCCCCGAGCCAGATCGCGCTCACGCTGCGCGCGATCGGCGGCCTGTCCACGGCGCAGATCGCGGCGGCGTTCGGGGTACCGGAGGCCACGATGGCGCAGCGGATCAGCCGGGCCAAGCAGGCCCTGCACGAAGAGGACTTCACGCTGCCGACCGGCGTCCGGGACCGGCTCGCGCCCGTTCTGCACGTGCTTTACCTCATCTTCAGTGAGGGCTACACCCCATCCGACGGTGACGCGGTCACCGTGCCCGCGCTCTCCGGCGAGGCCATCCGCCTCACCCGCTGGCTGCGCCGCCTGCTGCCGGACGAGCCCGAGGTGGCCGGCCTGCTCGCGCTCATGCTGCTCACCGACGCGCGCCGGCCCGCACGCACCGCGCCGGACGGGGTAAGCCTGGTTCCGATGGCCGAGCAGGACCGCTCCCGCTGGGACCGGGCCGTCATCGATGAGGGCACCGCACTGGTGGCCGCCGCCCTGGCTCAGGGCTGTACCGGCCCGTATCAGCTGCAGGCCGCGATCGCCGCCGTGCACGACGAAGCCGAGACGATGGACGACACCGACTGGCCGCAGATCCTCGGTCTCTATGACCTGCTGGAACTGGCCGCCCCGAACCCGTTCACCACCCTCAACCGGGCCGTCGCGGCCGGCTTGGTGCACGGCCCCCGGGTCGGCCTCGACCTGCTGGACACGCTCCAGCAGGACAAGCGGATGGCCAACCATCACCGGCTGCTCGCGGCCCGGGCGCACCTGCTGGAGCTGTCCGGCGAGCCGGCCGAGGCGGCGAAGGCCTACGCCCAGGCGGCCCGGCTGTCGACCAGTACACCCGAACGCCGGTACCTGGCCACGCAGGCCAAGCGGCTCGGCTCAGGGACCGGGCCGGATGCTGATAACAGCAAGAAGCGTGCCGCGCGCTCCAATTGAGGAAGCCGGGCCGGCCGGGGCGCTAAGGGCGCTAGGGGCGGGACCATGATGGGGGAGGCTTGCTTGATGGTCCGGATCACCGGGGCGGTCTCGACCCGCTCCACGTCGGGCAGTGCGCCGACCTTGGTGGTCAGGAACTCATAGAGCGAGTGCTCGTCGCGGCAGATGACGCAAGCGGCCAGGTTGGCCGGCCCGGTGGTCGCGGTGACGTAGGCGGCCTCAGGGAATTGGCCCAGGTCGGTGCCGACGTCGGCCAGGTGTGCGGGTGGCACCGACAACCACAGCCAGGCCATGGCCCGGAAACCGAAGGCCGGCAAGTCGAGCTCCAGGTCGTAATAGAGCGCCCGGCCCTCGCGGAGCTGGTCCAGCCGCCGCCGCACTCGCGTCTCTGACCAGCCCGCCGCCACGGCGAGGTCCGCGTACGGGGTCCGGCCGTCCGCGGCCAGGGCCGCGAACAGCGCCGTGTCCAGGTCGCTGGCCTCGGTGCCGGCCGGCACCCCGGCGCCGGATGACCCGTTCCGTGTCACGGGACGCAGCGGGGCGACCTGCTCGGCGGGCAGCGTGGCCACGAAGCCGAGCCAGTCCGGGCCGCCGGTGAACATGTGCAGCCGCGAGTAGGCGGTGACGGCGACGATCCGCCCGGATCTGGGCAGCTGGGGCAGCAGCGACTCGGGGGCGCCGGGGCCGTCCGCGCGCACCGCGCACAGCACCTCGGTGTCGCCGTTGAGCAGCTGGACCCAGGTCGTGTCGTGGCGCCGGGCCAGCGCGGTGGCGATCGTCTCGCCCGAGCCGGGAACGCAGCGCAGCCGCAGGTACCAGTTCGCGTACCCGTTACGCCCGGGGTACTTCAGCCCGACGACGCGCACCAGCGCGGCTGACCGCAGCCGCTTGTACCGGCGGGCGACGGTCTGGTCGGACACCCCGAGCACCTCGGCGATGGCGCTGAACGACGCCCGCCCGTCGGCGGCCAGGCACTGCACGAGCTGCCGGCCGCGGCGTCGGGGCGGGCCTGGCCATGGCCTCGCTGACCTCGACCGCGCTGGCCGCCGTGCCGGGTGAGCGCGCGGGCATGGCGGGCGGTGCGCTGAGCGCCTTCCGGCAGCTCGGTTACGCCTTCGGGATCGCGGTGCTCGGC
>CAXUJF010000024.1:20651-23507 GCA_964250865.1 uncultured Streptosporangiaceae bacterium | reverse complement strand
GGGGTGGCCGGCTGGTGGCTCAGGCGCGGCCGGTGGCGGCCCACACGGTCGCGGTGACCTCGGCCGGGGCCGCGGGCAGCAGGCGCCGGCACTGGTCGCGCACGGCGGCCCGGTCCTGTGGGGACAGCGCCGCGACGTAGGCCCCGGCCGTGCCGACGCCGAGCGTGAACGGCTCCCACCACTGATCGAAGCGGGCGCACCGGACCCGGACCGTCAGCGTGGTGGCCCGTAGCTGGCTCAGCCCGGCCTGCGCGAACAGCCGGGCCAGATCGCCCTCCCGGGCCCCGGCCCGATCCGACGGGTAAGGCTTAGTTCAATGTGGTAATACCCGGTTATACTCAGGGGGTGAAGACCGCGATCTCCGTTCCTGACGAAATCTTTGAGCAAGCGGCTGACCAAGCAGCCGAGCTGGGCATCAGCCGGTCAGAGTTCTTCGCCCGGGCCGCCCGCAGGTACCTCGACGAGCTGGCCGTTCAGTCCCTCACCAGGCAGATCGACCAGGCACTCCAGGCCGTCGGAGACGACGATTCAGGTGCTGCGGCGGCTGCAGCCGGGCGACGCCTGCTGGAAGCCGGGAACGACGACTGGTGATCCAGCGCGGTGACGTCTGCTGGGCCGACCTGGGTGAGCCCCATGGCAGCAAGCCGGCCAAGCGGCGCCCGGTCCTGGTTATCCAGGCCGACCCTTACAACGCCAGCAAGCTGAATACCGCGCTGGCTGCCGTCATCACCTCGAACACGAGCCTGGCGGCCATGCCCGGCAACGTCTTCGTCCCCGCCATCGCCAGCGGGCTGCCCAGGGACTCCGTAGTGAATGTCACCGCCTTGATTACCCTCGACAAAACTGATTTCGATCCTGCCGTGGGCCAGCTTCCGGCGTCTCTCATGCACGAGGTGGACCGCGGCCTGCGCCGCGTCCTTGGCCTGTAGGCCGGGAACATCGCGCTCTCCACCGCCGCCGGCGCGGCGGCTCTGGCCGCCGTGGTCGTCTTCCTCATGCTGTCCCGCCGCGGCGGCCAGTCCGAGCCGGCCGAAGCGGGCCGTGGCCCCGGCCACCAGGCCGACCTCAAGATCAAGGAGCCTGCCTGACCTGGGCCCGGTACTGGGCGACGGCGGCTTCGCAGACGGCCCGGACGGGCCAGCCCAGAGCCTGGGCGGCGGCTTCGGCCTCGGCCAGCTCGGCCGTGGCCGTGCCGTAGCCCGCGCCGCTGGTGGTGGCCGCCACCTTGACCGTGACGACCTGGCGGCGGCCCGGTGGTCCCACCTCCCCCCGCCCCGCCCTGGCGGGCGCCGGGCCCCCGCCCCAACCGGGCCCCCCCCCCCCGGCCCCCGCGGGGGGGGGGGGGGCCCGCGGGCTCACCGGGCCCCCCCGCCCGCCGCGCGTCCCGGTGTGGGCGAAGATCGCGTCGGCCACGGCGCGGCGGACCGGTTCGGCGCACAGGGCGGTGAGGACCTGCCCCGGGCGGCCGTGGCGGCCGACGATCGGGGTGCACCAGCAGTCCCAGGCCCCCGCCGCCCGCACCGCCTGCAGGACGGAGGGCCACAGCCGGGGGTCGAGGTCGTCCACCGTGCTCTCGACCACGGTCACCTCACCCTCGCCCAGGTCCCGGTCGGCGGCGGAGGCCGCTCCTACGACGACCCGGGTGATGTTGGGCCGGTCCGGGGTGTCCCGGCCACCGCCGCCGGTGCCCACCGCACGTACGGTCATGGCCGGGAAGCTGCCCGGCACGGCCGCCGCCGCCAGCAGGGCCGCCCCGGTCGGGGTGGTGCGCTCACCGGTCAGGTCGCCGCTGGCCAGGTCCAGGCCGGCCGCGGCGGCGATACGCAGGACCGCGGGAGCGGGCACGGGAAGGCGGCCGTGCCGGCTGTTGACGAACCCGCTCCCGGCGGCCAGCGCCGAGCAGCAGACCACCGCGCCGGGCTGCAGCAGCCCGAGATCCTCCAGCGCGGCGGCCGAGCCCACCACGTCGGCCATTGAGTCGAACGCTCCCACCTCGTGGAAGTGCACTTCTTCCGGTGGCTCACCGTGCACCGCCCCTTCCGCCTCGGCCAGGAGCCGTAAGACGCGGGTCGCGAGATCCTTCCCGGCCGGGCGGAGGTCACTGTCGCCGACGTGCCCGAGCACGTCGGCGAGATGCCGTTCGCGGTCGGCCACCGTGGGCGTGGTGATCACGGCGCGCAGGCAGGCCAGGCCACCGCGGCGGGCGGTCTCGGTCCGCAGGCCGAGGCCGGGCACACCGAGGGGAGGCGATGACCGCGCGCACCCGTTCCACGTCGGCGCCCGCGTCGAGCAGGGCGCCGAGCAGCATGTCGCCGGCCACGCCCGCGGTCGCGTCGATGTAGGCGGCGCCCGGCCGGCCGGGCGCCGCGGCCGGGGCCGGGCCCGGGGCCGGGCCCGGGTCCGGGGCCGGGGCCGGCCCCTGGGCCGGGCCCGTTTCCGGTGCCGGGCCCGTCACCGGTGCTCGGTCCGTCACCGGTGCTCGGTCCGTCACCGGTGCACCGCGTGGATGATCTTGGCCGCGTGCACGGCCGCCCCGAACCCGTTGTCGATGTTGACCACGGCCAGACCCGGGCTGCACGAGGACAGCATGCTGGCCGCCGCAGCCAGGCCACCCGCGGCCACGCCGTAACCGACGCTGGTCGGCACGCCGATCACCGGCGCGCTGACCAGCCCGGCGACCACACTCGGCAGGGCGCCGTCCATCCCGGCCACGACCACCACGCATTCGGCCGCGCGCAGGTCATCGAGCCGGGCCAGCAGCCGCCCGAGCCCGGCCACGCCCACGTCGGCCAGGACGTCCGCGCCGACGCCCAGGACGGCCAGCGTCGCCGCACATTCCCAGGCCACGTTCAGGTC
>CAXUJF010000024.1:14137-20641 GCA_964250865.1 uncultured Streptosporangiaceae bacterium | reverse complement strand
CAGATCACGGGACCCAACAGCGAGACCGTGTACACGCGGGCCGGTGCCTTCAACGTCAACGCGTCGGGCCAGCTCGTCACCCTCGACGGCTACGCGGTCAGCCCGTCCATCATCGTGCCGACCGGAAGCTCCGCCGTCACGATCAGCACGTGGCCCCGAGCGGGCGGCAGGGCCCCGACGGTGACCGTGCCCGCCCGCTGGTCGGCCAGCACGGCCTGGTCCGGGAAACGAGCAGCCGCCCCCTCCAGCACGGTCGCCGGGCAGCGCGTGGCCAGGGCCGGCGCCCCGGGGTCACGGGCCCGCAGCTCGGCCAGCAGCGCGAAGATCTGCTCTTGTGTCTTGCCCGGGCCGAACACCACTTCCGGGATCCCGGTCCGCTGCCGACGATCCACGTCCAGCAGCGCGAAGTCACCCAGCGGGACGCCCGCGGCGGGCGCGTCGGGACCCGCAGCCGGTCCCGCTGACCGGTGCTCAGCCGGCACGGCTGACCGGGGTGATGTCGAGGTTCAGCGACCCGGACCGCAATGGCCGCTCGTCGATCTCCGCCTGCTGGTACCCGGCCGCCAGGACACAGGCCAGCACGGCGGCATGCTCGTCCGGGTCTGCCGCTCGCGGCAATTCGGCCGGGCCGAGCTGCACCCGGCCCAGGTCACCGAAATGCCGTACCCGCAGCTCACGGTAGCCGCGCTGCTTCAGGCTCAGCTCGGCCCGGTCCACCTGGGACAGCACATCGGCACTGACCGGGGTGCCGTACGGCAGCCGCGAGGCCAGGCAGGGCGACGCGGGCTTGTCCGCACTCGGAACGTCCAGGTACTGGGCCAGGGCCCGCACCTGGTCCTTGCCCACCGACGCTTCCAGCAGGGGGTGCCGGACGCCGTGCTCGGCCGCCGCGCGCAGCCCGGGGCGCCAGTCCCCCGTGTCGTCGGCGTTGGCCCCGGACAGCACGGCCGCGAAGCCGCGGCGCCGGGCCACCACGGCCAGCCGGTCGTACAGCTCGGATTTGCAGTAGTAGCAGCGGAAGCGGTCGTTGCGCCGGTAGTCCTCGCGCTCCAGCTCGGCCGTGCTGATCACCTCGTGCCGGATCCCGATCGTCCGGGCCACCGCCCGGGCTCCGTCCAGTTCGCCGGAGGCGAGGGCGGGCGAGACGGCGGTGACGGCCAGCGCCTGATCCCCGAGCGCCCGGGCCGCCAGCGCCGCGACCAGTGAGGAGTCCACCCCGCCGGAAAACGCGATCAGGGCGCTCCCCAGTGTTGCTATCTGGCCGACCAGGCTTTCGGTCAGCTGGCTGGCCAGCACGTCAGGCTCGTCAGGCACGTCGTCCCTCCTGCGGTCAACGGGGCCGGCTGTTCTTCATACCGCCTTGATCATATGATTCGGACTGACGTAGTGGTCTGGCAGCTCGGGAGGTCTCGTGCCCATCGTTCAGGCGGAGTTTGGCCGCACCGGCCACCAGAGCAGCCGGGTGATCTTCGGCGGGGCGGCGCTCGGGCAGGTCTCCCAGTCGGTCGCGGACGAGACGCTGGATGTTCTGCTGGCCCACGGGGTCAACCACCTGGACGTGGCCTCGGAATACGGGGAGGCGGAGGTCCGCATCCGGCCGTGGCTGCAGCGCGAGCCGGGCCGGTTCTTCCTGGCCACCAAGGGCGACGAGCGCACCGCGGCCGGAGCTCGCGAGGAACTGCACCGCTCCCTGGACCGGATGGGCGTCGACCACGTCGACCTGTGGCAGTTGCACGCCCTGGCCGACCCGATCGAATGGGATGTGGCCCTGAGCCCGGGCGGGGCACTCGAGGCCGCGATCGAGGCCCGGGAGCAGGGGCTGATCCGCTATATCGGCGTGACCGGTCACGGCAGCCAGATCGCCGCGACCCACCGGCGCAGCCTGGAGCGGTTCGACTTCGACTCGGTGCTGCTGCCGTACAACTTCGTCACCATGCAGAACGCCTACTACGCCGAGAACTTCAACGCGCTGTACGAGACCTGCCAGGAGCGGCGGGTCGCGGTGCAGACGATCAAGTCGATCGCGCTGCGTCCGTGGTCGGGCCGGGAGCACACCGCGGCCACCTGGTACGAGCCGCTGACCCAGCAGGACGACATCGACCTGGCCGTCGCGTACACGCTGAGCCGTCCCGGCAACTTCCTCTGCAGCGCGGGGGACGTTACGCTGCTGCCGAAGGTGCTGGACGCGGCCAGCCGGTTCACCACCGGGCCGGACGACGCGGAGATGAGCGCGCTGGCCGACCGGACCGCGGCCGACCCACTGTTCGTCTGATCGGGGCCAGTTCGCCTGCCGGGTCAGTTCGCCTGCCGGTTCAGCCGGGCTTGCGGGCCAGGACCACCTCGGTGTCGCCGGGCCAGTCCCAGAACACGCCCTCGGCGCTGCGGTCCGCCAGCAGTGCCCGCACCTCCCCGGCGAAGTCGCCCAGGCGATCACCGAACAGCTGGGGCGCCGAGTAGGACATGGAGAAGTAGCCGGACAGGACGCTCTCGCTGTCCCGCAGCAGGTCGGGCAGGCCGGGGATGAACAACTGCTGCGGAACACCGAAGCGGGTCCGCACCAGCACGTCCTCGAAGCGGTGCGAACGCTGCGGGGAGATGCCCTGGCCCGCGCGCCGGGTGGAGCCGAGATACTTCGCCACCAGCGCCCTGATCTCATCGTGCGGGATCACCGGCACCCCGGGATCTGGTGGCCGGGGCCGCCCGGTCACCGTGTGGACGACGAGGGCCAGCGCCCCGCCGGGTTCCAGCAGGTCGTAGACGATCTCGGCCACCCGCTGCTCGTCGGTCCAGTGGAAGGACTGGCCGAAGGTGACCAGCCGGTACGGCCCCGGCGCGACCGCAGGCAGGTCCTCCGCCAGGCCCCGGACCCACCGGATGTTGGTGATGCCGCTTTCTGCAGCAGCGCGGCCGCCCTCGGCCAGCATGCCGGCGTCAGGGTCCAGGCCGACCGCGCCCCCGAACAGGTGAGCCAGCCGGACGGTGAGTACGCCAGGACCGCAGCCGGCGTCCAGCAACCGGCCACTCCCATCCAGGCCCAGCTCCCGGGTCAGGACGGCTTCCAGTTCTGGGGCGTAGGCGGGCCGGCCGGAGCGATAGTGGGCTGCAGCGCCGAGGTAGGTGGTCGGGTCGTACGGCACCGCCTCAGTATCGCCTGCCGGGCTGACCGCCGACAGCGGCCGGGCATCGGGGAAGTATCCTGGGCCGGTGTTCTCGCCTGCAGGCCCGTCGGCCCGGGAGCTGGCGGTGCAGGTGCTGTCGTCGGTCGAGGGCGGCTACGACCGGCTGGCCCCGAAGTTCGACCACACGCCGTTCCGGACCTCCGATCGCATCCTCGACGCCACCGCGGGCGCGCTGCGCCCGCTCGGGCCGTTCGGCCGGGGCCTAGACGTGTGCTGCGGCACCGGCGCGGGTGTCGGCGTCCTCGGGTCCCTGTGCCAGGGACCGGTCACTGGCGTCGACTTCAGCGCGGGCATGCTGGCCCAGGCGCGCCGGGCCCACCCCGGCGCCGAGTGGGTCCGGGCCGACGCCCGGGCCCTGCCCTTCGACGAAACCTTCGACCTGGCGGTCAGCTTCGGAGCGCTCGGGCACTTCCTGCCCGCCGAACGGCCCGCGTTGTTCGCCGGCGTGTACCGCGCGCTGCGGCCCGGCGGGATCTTCGCCTTCCCCGTCGCCGGCCCGCTGCCCGTCACCTCGGGCGGGTACTGGGCCCTGCTCGGGTTCGACCTGGCCATGCGGGTCCGCAACGCCGTGTGGCGGCCGCCGTTCGTGATGTACTACCGCACCGGCCCGCTGCCCGCGCTCCGCCGCGACCTGGCCGCGGCCGGATTCACCGTGAGCACGGTCCGGCTGACGGCGCTGGGCCGGCGGGACAACGGCAGCCCGCGGTTCGGGCTCGTGCTCGCGGGCAAAGCCGGCCCACGGGGGGTTTCGTGATGAATGTCTGGCTCATTACCGGCGCAGGCCGCGGTCTCGGCCGGGAGATCGCCCGGCAGGCCCTGGATCGGGGCGACTCGGTGGTCGCGACGGCCCGCCAGCCGGAACGGGTGACCGAGGCGCTGCCCGGCTACGGCGGCCGGCTGCTGGCCGTTCCGCTCGACCTCACCGACCCGGATCAGCCGGCCGCGGTGGCGATCGCGGCGGTCAGCGAGTTCGGCCGGATCGACATCCTGGTCAACAACGCCGGGCGCGGACTCCTCGGCGCCGTCGAGGAAGCCAGCCCGGACGAGGTTGAGGCGGTGTTCCAGACCAACGTGTTCGGGCTGCTGGCCGTGACCCGGGCCGTGCTGCCGGTCATGCGGGCACAACGGTCCGGCCGGATCCTGAACATGAGCTCGATGGGCGGCTTCGCGCAGGTGGCCGGCTGGGGGGTCTACGGGGCGACCAAGTTCGCCGTCGAAGGGCTGTCCGAGGCACTGCGGGCCGAGGTCGAGCCGCTCGGTATCCAGGTGATCATCGTCGAACCGGGCAGCTTCCGCACGGACTTCCTCGACGGCAGCTCCCTGCAGACGGCCGACCAGGTCATCGACGACTACGCCGCCACCACGGGACAGCTTCGCGGCCTGGCCGCGGGCCGCAATCACGCCCAGGTGAACGACCCGGTCAAGGGCGCGGCGGCGATCGTGACGGTCGCCACCGCCGAGCACCCGCCCACCCGGCTGCCACTGGGTGCCGACAGCGTGACCGCGGTGGAGGGAAAGCTACGGCAGGTCAGGGACGAACTGAACCAATGGCGCGAACTCGCGGTCTCGACCAGGTACGACGATCCCGCCTGACGGTCAGCCGGTCCGGTTAGCCAGGCGGCCTGGGCACCCAGGGCGAGCACGGCGGCGACGCCGCGGGCCCTTGTCGGCCTCGCCGTAGTGGATCAGATTGGTGTAGGTGCCTTCGATCCAGCTTCGTGGCAGGCGTGGGATGTCCCTCGGGAAGACGGTCACCGCGACCGGAAGCGTCAGCTTCGGGCCGGCGAAAGGGCCCGATTTGTTCTCCCAGTAGGTGCGGCCGGACGACGCTGCGCTGTTGATGAACCAGTAGAGGGATATCGCGTCGAGCATGTCGTCCACGCTGAGGGCGTCCTCGGCGAGCCCGTGGTTGTCGGTCTTGGACTGGAACTTGTCGTAGATCCAGGCTGCCTGACCATCGGGAGAGTCCGCCAGGGCGAATCCGACTGTCTCCGGCAGGCCCGCGCCGGAGACGACCAGGGCGCCGTCGACCTGACGCTGCGCGATCCCGGTCTCGGCGAGGCCCGTGGTCCGGCCGATCCCGTGGCCGGCCGATCCCGTGGTCCGGCCGATCCGTGGCAACCGTTCTGCACCGGCGCGGGATCGGGGACCGCTACCGGGCCGCCCGACGGTGGAAGAACGCGGCATTACGGCCGCTTCACACCGGAACGGCGGTACGACCGATGAGATTGCCGACCATTGTCACCCTGGCTGCGGCGGCGGTGCTGGCGCCGGTGGCGCTGATCGCCACCTCGGCTACTTCGGCCAGTGCGGCCACCGCCGCGGCGCCCGTGATGAGCACCGCCTTCCTCCAGCCGAGCGGCACGACCATCGGCTGGACGGCCAAGCAGTACCAGAGCGAGATCTCGCTGGAGCGCGCGGCCGGCATCACCGGGATCATCGACCAGTGGACGATCGACGAGGACGCCAACCAGGCCTATTACCCGGTCGCGAGCGGCTGGTACCCGCGCGGCGACGACATGACCGCCCCGCTGCTGTCGGCGGCCAGCCAGGCCGGCGACACGGTCTGGCTCGGCCTGGCCAACGTGTCAGCCTGGCAGTCGCACGCCGGCGACGCGAGCTGGCTCAGCAACCAGCTGTACGTGGACGAGAAGACCGCCGACCAGCTGTACAGCCTGTACAAGTCGTCGAAGCCGTTCACGGGCTGGTACGTGCCGTTCGAGGTCAGCGACTCCGAGCTCGGCACGTCGGCCGACACCGCGCCGATGAAGTCGTTCTTCAGCTCGCTCACCAGCTACCTGCACACCCATGACGGCAACAAGCCGGTCATGACGTCACCCACCTACGAGCACCTCACCGAAAGCCCGGCGCAGTACGCGGCCGCGGTGAAGAACGTCCTGGGCAGCTTCGACGTCATCAACGTCCAGGACAGCGGCGGCAGCGGTTACGAGCAGCCGTCCGACATCACCAACTGGTTCACCGCCCTGCGCAAGGCCCTGGCCGGGACCAGCAGCGCCCTGTGGGACGACCCCGACATGTTCTCGGCCGACAACCACGGCGGCCCGATGACCCCGACCCAGCTCCAGGCCAACCTCAAGGCGGCCGCCGGTCTGGTCAGCGCGTATTCCGGATTCTCGTTCACCACGCAGATGGACCCCAACCTCATCGGGACCAGCTCCTACTACACCGCCTGCCAGACCTACGAGAAGAAGCAGTCCTGAACTAGCGCCGTCACTGGCTCGGGGTTCGTCCGGGGGGGGGGGCGGCGGGGGCGGGGGGCCCCCCCAGCCCCCCCGCCCGCGGGGGGGGGGGGGGGGGCCGGGGC
>CAXUJF010000024.1:10324-14127 GCA_964250865.1 uncultured Streptosporangiaceae bacterium | reverse complement strand
CGCCTTACACTCGCGCTGCCCGGGGGGGGGGTTGGGGGGGGGGGGGCTCCGGGGTTTGGGGCCCCCACCCCGTTCAGCCGCGTCAGCTTGTGCGGGTTGCGGACCAGGTAGACGTGGGTGACCAGGCCGTGCTCGACGACGAGGCTCACCGCGGCGGGCTCACCGTCGACCTCGATCAGGCCGCCCGGGGTGCCGTTGAGCCACACGGTCGTCGACGCGAATGCCCGCTCGCTGGCGTGGGCGAGCACCTTCGCCACCAGGTCGGAGCCGTGGACGGGGGTCAGCGCCGCGGTCGCGAACCCGCCGCCGTCGGCGACCAGGACCACGTCGGGGGCCATGATCTCCATCAGCTCCTGCAGCTGTCCGGTGCGCAGCGCGGCCAGGAAGCGCTCCGTCACGGCCTGCTGTTCCGGCCGGCTGACCCGCATCCGCGGCCGCCGGGCGGCCAGGTGCCCGCGGGCCCGGCGGGCGATCTGACGCACCGCGACCGCGGACTTCCCGACGGCTTCGGCGATCTCCTCGTACGGCAGCTCGAAGACCTCGCGGAGTACGAACACCGCCCGTTCCACCGGCCCGAGCGTCTCCAGCACGGTCAGCATCGCGATCGACACGCTCTCCGCCAATTCGACGTCCTCGGCGACATCAGGACTGGTCAGCAGTGGTTCCGGCAGCCACTCGCCGACGTAGTCCTCGCGACTGCGCGACAGGGTCCGTAGCTGGTTGAGCGCTTGCCGGGTAACGACCCGGATGAGGTACGACCGCGGGTCGCGCACCTGTGAGTGGTCAACGCCGGCCCACCGCAACCAGGACTCCTGAAGCACGTCCTCCGCGTCGGCGGCCGAGCCGAGCATCTCGTAGGCCACGGTGAACAGCAGGCTGCGGTGCGCGAGGAACGGGTCCTCCCCGGTCATGCCGACGCGGCTACTTCCGAGGTTTCCGGGCGCCTGGCCAGCGGGATCTCGCACACCTCGGAGTAACCCTGCGAGGTGATGCCGTGCGCGGTGTTAACCCTTCCGGCCGGGTTGGCGAAGCCGACGAACACCGTCAGCTCGACCATCGCCGCCGGGCCGAGCTGGCCGAGCAGGCGCGTGTACAACTCGTCGGTGACGGCCGCCGGCGTGCTGGTCATGGCCTCGGCGTACGCCAGCACGTCCCGCTCCAGTGGCGTGAACACGTCCGATCCCGCCAGACCGGCACCTGGCTCGCCTTGGCCAGGTCGAGTTGCTGGTTGAGGGCCAGGAAGTAGTTGACGTCCAGGCACCAGCTGCAGCCGACCTGGGCCGCGACGGCCATGTGCGCGAACGTCTTCAGACTCGCATCAACTGCGTCCAGCGTCGACAGCTTGGCCGCGTACTCCCGGTTGATCAAGGCCACCGGGGGGTGGTTGTAATCCACCTCGATGGGCTCGGGCATCGACCCGAGCTGCTTGACCAGGGCCTCCCCCAGTTCACCGGGAACCTCCGCCTTCGGGATGCGCAGCGCCATGATGTCCTCCTTATGCGTTTGCCTGTTCGGCATGAAGACACCGCCCGACCGGCGCACGTTACACACGGCGGGGCGGCTGTCGGCAGCGCTGCTGGGCCGCCACCCGAAACGGCGCCGGGCGCACCAGCCAGAACTGCCCGATGATCAGCACCGCGATCACGACAAACACGTAGCGAAAGGGACTACCCACACCGCTCCGTTCTCAGTTGAGCGCAAGTGTCTCGCCGCTGTCCGCGCGCCCGCAAGCCGAACTACACCCAACAGCCTCGGGTCCGCCGCGCGCCGCGGCCCCGGTGGTAAAGCAGCCGTCGTAGCGTTGAAGGCGATGCAGTTCAGATGCGCTACGTTGGGGTACACTGACTGGCAGTCAAGGAGAGGAGGCCAGCGTTGGCAGCGAGCACTTCGTTCCGCATCAGCGAGATGGCCAAGCGCAGGCTGGCCGCCCGGGCAGAGTGGGAAGGCATGACCGTCACGGCGCTGCTCGATCGGCTGATCATGGAGGGATGCGACCAGGCAGACTTCGCTGGCATCGTGTTCCGGGGACCGGCTAACGACAGGCGTGCCGCGCTCGCGGCTGGACCAGATGTCTGGGAGGTGGCCTCCAGGCTCCAGGAGCTCGACGGCCCCGAGGAGCGCCGCATCGCCACCCTGGTCGAGGAGTCGGGTATCCATCCGCGCCTGATCCGCCTCGCCCTTGATTACGCCGCCGAGCATCGGCCGGCTATACAGGCTCGGATCGATCGCAACCGCGCGCTGACGGAACATCACCGCCACGTCTCCGATGAACGGCAGAAACTCCTGGCGTGACGGCATTACTGATCGATGAAATGTTCCCGCCCGCTGCTGCTGAGTTGCTGCGGGAAAATTTCCGCCATGACGCGGTCCACGTCGGCGAGATCGGTCTTATCGCGACGGAGGACGCTCAAGTCGCCGCGACCGCCCGGGCGGAGGGCCGGGCGGTCGTCACGGAGAACGTCGCCGACTTCGCGGGTGAACGCGACGTGATCCTGATCTTCATCTTGAAGCGCAAACTACCCGCAGGCAAAGCGCAGGCGGCAGGTCTCGCAAAGGTGCTAGATGGCTGGGCGCGGGCGAACCCGGATCCCTACAGGGGTCCTCACTGGCCGACCTTCTAGACCGCTGCAGCAGGCTGACCAGCACAGCCAGGTCGGCGTCGTGTGGTGGGCCTGACCAGGCCGAGGAGCACGCGAACTCCACCCCGCTGCCCACCACCACCGCAGTGAACTGCCCGGTGTCGAGTAGCGCGAGGGCCTCGTCGTCCCGGGTCACGCCGGTGGCGCGGAACCCGTTCTCTTCGATGATCGCGGTCGATGCGTCGACCAGATGACGCTCGCGACCGAGCACCAGTACTTTCACTTCCGTGTACCACTTCCGTCGCCTCTTTCGCTATCACACTGTCACCGGGTCGGATTCGGGATCCGCCAGCGGGTTCGCCATGCGCGCGTGCTTGGGCAGTGCCAGGGGGAAGCCGGCGCCCACGATGACCAGGATTCCGCTGGCGAGCTGCTGAACGGTGTTGAGCAGGCCCGATGCGTTGCCGGCTTCGCGGTTGGGGACCTGGCCGAGGAGTAGGTCCAGGGTGGGCGCGACGACCATGCCGAAGCCGACTCCGGACAGCACTTGCACGGGGATGATCTGCCACGAGCCGAGACCGGGACCGTAGTGCCATGCCAGCCAGGCGAATGTCAGGAATCCCGCCGCGTTGATGAGCGCGCCGGCCACCAGGACGGCGCGGCCGAACTTGGGGACAAGCTTGCCGGGCGCGTTGCCCGCGCCGATCCCGACGCCGACGGCGAAGGTCGCGGCGGTCAGGCCGGCGCGCAGCGGAGTCCAGCCGAGACCTTCCTGCAGGAGGAGCGTCCAGGCGAAGAAGAACCCGCCCGATGCGATCCAGAACAGCCACCACATGCCTATGCCCACGGAGAACGGGCGGGAGCGGAACACATCGAACTCGACCAGCGCGGAACCCGCGGTGGCGATCCGGCGCCGCTCGAAAGCGATGAACACTCCGAGCAGCGCGGCCGCGCCGGCCAGCGGCCACCGCGAGCAGCATTCCGATCACGTCGAGCTTCGGTTTCTGAGGCGCACGGGATTCGCGGATGAGGGACGCCCCGGCGATCAGCGCGGCGACCCCTACGGGGACGTTGATGAGGAAGATCGGCCGCCACTGCCAGCCGAACAGATTCCACTGCACGATCACGCCGCGCGCCCGCAAGCCGAACTACACCCAACAGCCTCGGGTCCGCCGCGCGGCCCCCGGGGGGGCCCGGGGGGGGGGGGCGGCCCGCCGGCCGGGG
>CAXUJF010000024.1:0-10314 GCA_964250865.1 uncultured Streptosporangiaceae bacterium | reverse complement strand
GGTTACTGGACGACGGACCAGATGAAGGTGGCCGTGCCGGAGACTCCGGCCGTGTCCTTCGCCGTCACCGTCACCGTGTAGGTCCCGGGCGTGCTGCCGGCACCGGAGATCGTGCCGTTCGACGCGATCGTGGTGCCGGGCGGCAGTCCGGTCGCGGTGAAGGTGAGGGTCTGGGCCGAGTTGGAGTCCACGGCCTGCACGGGGAACGAGACCGCGGCACCCTTGGGGCTGCTGTAGCCGAAGGGGTTGACCACGCCGACCGTCTCCGCGCCCGGGACGCCCGAGTTGGCCGTGACGTTGGCACTGACCGCGGTGTTGGCCAGCGAGACACCCGCACCCGAGGTGCCCGCGGCGATCTGCCCGGTCAGCTCGTGGGCCAGGCTGGTCGCACCGGTCAGCGGCAGGCTGGCCGAGGAGTCGCCGACCGAGATCGAGTAGGTGCCGGCCTGAGCCTCCCAGGCGTTGTCGGCCGACGACCACGAGGCCAGGTCGTGGATGGTCAGGGGGAAGGACACCGTGGCGCTGGCCCCCGGGTTCAGCGATACCCGCTGGAATCCCGCCAGCTGCTTCGGCGGATCCTGGCTGGCGGCCGGGTCACCCACGTACAGCTGGGCCACGGCGGCACCCGCGACCGATCCGGTGTTGGTGATCGGCGCCGGCGCCGGGGCCGTGCCGGCGGCGCTGAAGGCGCCGACGTTGAGGTTGGAGAAGGCGAACTTCGTGTAGGACAGCCCGAAGCCGAACGGGAACGCGGGCGTGATGTTCTGGGACTGGTACCAGCGGTACCCGATGTTCACGCCCTCGCTGTAGGTCGTCCCGGTCGCGGTGCCCGGCCACTGCGCCTGCGTCTGCGCCGGGACCTGGCTGAGGCTGGCCGGGAAGGTGACCGGCAGCTTGCCGGAGGGATCGGCGGTACCGAAGATCAGCGCGGCCGTCGCGGCGCCGGTCTCCCCGCCGCCGTACCAGTTCTCGAACACCCCGGCCACCGAGCTGAGCCAGGGCATGACCACCGGGGAGCCGCTGTTGATGACCACGATGGTGTTCGGGTTGGCCGCGGCCACATCCTCGATCATCGTCTCGTCGGTACTGGACAGGTCGAGCGTCTTCAGGTCGCTCTCCTCGCCCTCCGGGGCGCTGACGTAGACGATCGCGTCGGTGGCGGCCTGGGCCGCCGCGACCGCCTGCGGGATGTCGGTGGTGCCGTTGTCGTCGCCCGCGGTGTAGCTGACCGTGACGTTCGGCCCGGCCAGGTTCTGGATGCCGGTCAGCGGCCAGACCGTGTTGGCGCTGTCGACCCCGCCACTGCCACCACCCGCCAGTTCGACCGCGGCGCCGCCGTCGGTGCCGATCACCGCGATCGACTGCTTGCTGCCGGGGTTGGGGTTGAGCGGCAGGATGCCGTTGTTCTTCAGCAGGACCGTGCCCTCCTCGCCGAGCTGCAGCGCGGTCTGCTGATGGGCCGCGCTGGTGACGGTGGCGGAGAGGGAGCCGGACGACGGGTTGTCGAACAGGCCGAAGGCGAACATCTGGGTCAGGATCCGGGCCACGGCCGCGTTGAGGGTCGACTGGTTCAGCGTGCCGGCCGCCAGGGCGGCGGACACGTCGCTGGCGTTGGAGAACGGCATCGCGATGTCCATACCGCCCTCGAGGTCGGACACGGCGTTACCGGCCCCGCCCCAGTCGGAGACGACGAAGCCGCCGCTGTTGGCCTGTTCGTCGAGTCCGTCCTGGAGCATGTCGGCGTTGGCGCAGGAGGGGGCGCCGTTGACCACGGCGTAGGAGCACATGAACGAGGCCGGGGCCGACTGCTTGATGGCGGATTGGAACGGCGCCAGGTACAGCTCTTCCAGTGCCTTCTGGCTGACCGTCTCGTTGTTGCCGCCGTTCGGGTACTGCTCCTGGTCGTAGGCGGCGACGTGCTTGACGTCGGCCATCACGCCCTGGCTCTGCAGCCCGTCCACCTCGGCCGAGGTGATCTGGCCAGCCAGGTACGGGTCTTCGCCATAGGTCTCGTAGGTCCGGCCCCAGCGCGGGTCACGGACCAGGTTGGTCGTCGGGCCGAGGGAGATGTTCACGCCCTTACCCGCGAACTCGGCCCCCTTGGCCGCACCCTCCTGCTGGATCAGCGCCGGGTCCCAGCTGGCGGCGGCGCTCTCCCCGTCGGGGAAGGCGGTCACGCCGCCGTTCCCGTCACCGACCCCGGACGGCCCGTCCTCCATGTTCAAGGACTTGATGCACAGGTTGGGGATGGCGTTGACCTGGCCGATGTAGTTCGAGCTGCCGTCGCCGGAGGCCAGCGTGACCTCTTCCGACTGGTCCATGGTGTTGAGGACCTGCTGGACCCGCTGAGCGACCGGCGCGGTGGAGCCGGCCCACGGGCAGCTGCCGTTGCCGCCGTTGCCGTGGCCGCCGGTGACCGGCGGCGTGGTGGTCAGGCCGTAGACGTCGAACTCGAAGATCGAATAGCCGAACTGGGTGGCGCGGGCCGTGCCGTACATGCGGATGTAGCGGTCGGTCACGGAGACGGGGAACGTCTCGCTCCCGCCGGCGCCGGTCGTGGTGGAGTAGATGGTGGTCCAGGTCGAGTTGTCGTTGGACACCTGGAGCTGGAACGCCGAGGCGTACGCGGCCTCCCACAGCAGGCCCACGCTGCAGATCTGCTGCTGGGAACCGAGGTCGACCTCCAGCCACTGCGGGTCGCTGGCCGCGCTGGACCAGCGCGAGCCCGGGTCACCGTCGGTGGCGTCGGCCGCCGGGTAGTCGGTGGCGTCCTGGGTCGAGGAGGCCGTGGTCGGCTGGTCCAGCGCGAGGTCCTGGGTGCCGCAGTACTCGGTCGGGCTGGTGCCACCGGTGCCGCCACCGCCGCCGCTTGATCCCTGGGTGAAGGCGAAGTAGTGGAAGTTCCAGCCGTTGGAGTCCTGGTCGACGGTCAGCGTCTGCTGGCCCGCCGCCAGGGTGACGCTGGCGGTCACCGTGGCCCAGGTCTCGTAACCGCCGGTGTTCGGGATGGCGACCGGGCCGGTCAGGTTGGTGCCGGCCGAGTTGGTGATGTGCAGCGCGTCGGTGATCCCGTAGGGCGAGGCCACCCGGAAGCTGACCGTGTAGCTCCCGGCCGTGGCCACTTCGACGGTGTAGTTGAAATACTGCCCGGGCGTCGTCCAGCCCATGTCGTAGGCGCCGCCGGCCGCGCTGGTGTCTTGGGTGTCCGCGGTGTTCTCCAGGTCGACCCCGTCGGAGCGGTAGCTGGTGGCGCTGCCGTTGGTGGAGCTGACGCTGTAGGCCACGCCGGGGCCGCCGGTGTCGTAGTTGGCCACCTGGACCGTGCCCGGCACGGCGGCAGGCTTCCCGCCGAAGGACTGGTCGTTGCCCGGGCCGGTCGAGCCGCCGCCGCCCGAGCTCAGGGTGAAGGCCATGGCGTGGAAGTTCCAGCCGTTGGAGTCCTGGTCCAGGGTGAGCGTCTGCTGACCGGCCGCCAGGGTGACGCTGGCGTCGACCGTGGCCCAGGTCTGGTAACCACCGGTGTTCGGGATGGCGACCGGGCCGGTCAGGTTGGTCCCGGAGGAACTGGCCAGGTGCAGCGCGTCGGTGATCCCGTACGGCGAAGCCACCCGGAAGGCGACGCTGTAGGTTCCGGCGGTGGCGACGTTGACGGTGTACTTGAACCACTGCCCGGGCGTCGTCCAGCCCAGGTCGTAAGGGCCACCGGCCGGGCTGGTGTCCTGCGTGTCGGCGGTGGTTTCCAGGTCCACGCCATCGGACCGGTAGCTGTTGGCGCTGCCGTTGGCCGAGGTGACGTTGTAGCCCACCCCCGGCCCGCCGGTGTCGTAGTTGGCCGCCTGCACGGTGCCGGGCACCGCCGCCGCGGTGCCACCGTAGGGCCCTTGGGCGGCCGCGGCCCGCCCGGTGGCGCCAGTGGCCCCAGCGGCCGCGAAGGCTGCGCGCTGCGCCCCCGCCACCATGGTCAGAGCAGCCAGGACCGCGATCGCGAGAGCGGCCAGGCGCCGGTGACCGCGCCCGAGCCGGGCCGACCGGGACCGGGCCGACCGGGACTGCGCCGACCGGGACTGCGCCGACCGGGACTGGGCCGACCGGGGCCGGCCCAGTCGAGTCCGAGACAGTCGCGGGACGTGAACTGATCCCATCGCTTACTCCAGGCGGCTAAATTTCACGACTTATGTTAAGACGTGATTTAAGCATTGCCCTTCTGTGCGGTCAAGAGAGTCTGCGGAGTTAAATGTTCGTTTCGAACGCGAGTCAGTCGGCGACGTGGTGGGGTTTCCCGGTGGCGGCAGGCTGACCGCTGAGCAGCGGAACCGACGGGAGAAATTCTGGCTGGAGGTGGCCGTGACGTCGCGGAAGGAGGAGACAGGTCTGTTTATCAGGACCGTCGCGGTCCCGGGTGCGTGGTCTCGCCCGCCACCTGAACTATTCCTGCCCCGGGTTCATATGATTGACTCATACATATGCATGGCATGAATCCACTTTCGGCACTGGCGCTGATGATCGGCGACACGGGTAATGCAGCGGTTCGCGCGGCGACCGGACTGGCGCCGCAGGAGATGGCGGCGCTCGTGCTGGTCCGTAACCGGACCGGTTGTAGCGTCAACTGGCTCCACGAACGCCTTGGTCTTACGCAGTCCGGCGCGGTGCGGCTCCTGGACCGCCTGCAGCAGGACGGGCTGCTTACCCGCAACCGGACCGCGGGCCGGCGCGAGGTCTCGCTCACGATCACGCCAAGCGGCGAGGCTCTCGTCGGGTGTGGTGTCAGCGCCCGCAGCCAGGCGATCGAGTCGCTGCTTGACGGACTGCCTGCAGCCGACCGTGGCCATCTGGTGAGCCTGATCGAGCGCGTACTGAGCCTGCGGTCCCTGCCACGCGACGAGGGTGACGCCGCCTGCCGACTGTGCGACTGGTCGGTTTGCGTCCCCGACTGCCCGATGGAAGCGACCGATCGCCGGGACAGCAAGGCAGATACCCGCACCTCACGCCGGCCGCACCCGGAGGGCCGGTAGCCGTGGCCGTCGCCCTCGCGCTTGCCTCGGCGCTCTGCTACGGCGTCTCGGACTACCTGGCCGGCGTAACTAGCCGTACCTGGGATTCACGGGTCGTCACCGCCGTCGCCCAGCTGATCGGCCTGGCCACCGCTGTCGTCGCCGTCCTGCTGTTCCCCGGTGACGGGCCCGCGCGTGCGCCGATCCTTTGGGGAGCGCTCAGCGGGATCGGCAGCGCGATCGGAGTGCTCGCGCTCTACCGAGGACTCGCCGTCGGCACCATGAACGTCGTCGCGC
Source organism: uncultured Streptosporangiaceae bacterium (assembly GCA_964250865.1). Classification (GTDB taxonomy): domain Bacteria; phylum Actinomycetota; class Actinomycetes; order Streptosporangiales; family Streptosporangiaceae; genus Bog-532. The sequence continues at coordinate 5,026 of CAXUJF010000024.1, read as the reverse complement.
CGCTGTGCGGGGTCCTGACTTGCGTCATTCCGGCCGTCATCGGCATCCTCCTCGGCGACCAGCTCACCGTCACCGAACTCGTCGGCATCGCGCTGGCGGTCCCGGCGGTCGCGCTCGTCGCCCGCCAACAGCCGCCGGCTCCGGGTCCCCGGCGCACCAGTGGCGCCCTCCTCGGCCTGCTCGCCGGAGCGGGTTTCGGACTGCTCTTCGTGGCGCTCGACCAGGCCGGCACCCGGCACGGTGCCTGGCCGCTGCTTCCCGGGCAGGCGGTCTCCCTGCTCCTCGTCCTGCCCTTTACCTTCCGCGGCTGGCGCGCGACAGCGGTGCCCGGCGCCCGCACACTGGTCACCGCGGCTGTCGCCGGCATCCTCAGCGGTGGCGCCAATCTCCTGTACCTGCTAGCCACCCATTACGGAGAGCTCGCCATCGTGGGCGTCCTGAGTTCCCTGTATCCCGCCGGCACCGTGCTGATCGCCCGGTTCCGCCTCTCCGAGCACTGGAGCCGCACGCAGGTAACCGGGATGATGACCGCCATCCTCGCGGTCATCTTCGTGGTCATCGGCTAACGATCTTCGGTTGCCGGGGCTCACGGAGCCGGGGTGGTGGCGGTAGCGGCCGGCGACACGGAAGGCCAGGTCCAGGGACTGGCTGCGGTTCAGGCGGGGATCGCACGTGGTCTCGTAGCGGTTGCTCAGATCACCCTCGCCGATGTAGTGGCCACCGCCGATGCACTCGGTGACGTCGTCGCCGGTGAATTCGATGTGGATGCCACCGGGGTGAGTCCCGAGGGCGCGGTGCACCTCGAAGAACCCGGCCACCTCGTCCAGCACGTCGTCGAAGTTCCTGGTTTTCTGGCCGCCGGCCGCTTCCATCGTGTTGCCGTGCATCGGGTCGCACACCCAGACCACCGCCGCCCCGCTGGCGGTGACCTTCTCGACCAGCGAGGGCAGCGCCTGGCGGATCCGCCCCGCACCCATCCGGGTGGTCAGGGTCAGCCGCCCGGGCTCCTGGTCCGGGTCGAGGGCTTCGATCAGTTCGAGCACCTCGTGTGCGGTGGCGTCCGGGCCGATCTTGACGGCGATGGGGTTGCGGATCTGGCGGGCGAACTCCACGTGCGCGCCGTGGGGATCGCGGGTGCGCTCCCCGATCCACAGCAGGTGAGCCGACAGGTCGTAGGTGTGCCCGCTTGCGGCGTCGGTCCGGGTCAGGGCGCGCTCGTAGTCCAGCAGCAGGGCCTCATGGCTGGCGTAGAACTCGACCGCGCGGAACTCCTGCGAGTCCGCCCCGCACGCGTGCATGAACGCGATCGCCCGCTCGATCTCCGCGGCCAGCTGCTCGTAGCGCTGCCCGGCCGGGCTGCTGGCCACGAAGTCCTGGTTCCAGGCGTGGGCCTGGCGCAGGTCGGCGTAGCCGCCGCTGGCCAGGGACCGGCACAGGTTCAAGGTGGCCGACGCGCAGTGATACGCCTGGAGCAGCCTGCCCGGGTCCGGCGTCCTGGATTCGGGGGTGAACTCGATGCCGTTGACCGCATCACCGCGATAGACCGGAAGCTCCAGGCCGTCCCGCACCTCGGTGGCCGCGGACCGGGGCTTGCCGAACTGGCCTGCCATCCGGCCGACCTTCACCACCGGCACGCTGGCCGCGTAGGTCAGCACCACGGCCATCTGCAGCAGCGTCTGGAACTTGCCCCGGATGCTGTCGGCGGTCGTGCCCGCAAACGTCTCCGCGCAGTCGCCGCCCTGCAGCAGGAAAGCTTCACCCCGGGCCACCGCGGCCAGCCGTTCCTTCAGCTGGTCACACTCAGCCGCCAGGACCAGCGGTGGCAGGCCTTCCAGGGCGCGGACCACCTCGGCCACACGATCACGGTCGGGCCACTGGGGCTGCTGAAGCGCGGTCACACTCACGGAGCTCAGGCTACGCGGAGTGCACGGCCCCGGGGTGCGCGATCGGCGCGTAGGCGCGCAGGAACGCGGCGACCACCTGGCCGACGTGCTGGTCGAGGTCGGCCCGGGCCAGCGGGCGGCTCGGCTGCAGGAGGGCCTGGTCCTGGTACAAGCCCAGGACGGCGTAGGCGAAAACCGCCGCCGCGGCCGCGGGATCATCGATGCCCAGCTCACCCCGGGCGGCCAGCTGGGTGAACGATTCGGTGAGCAGAGCCAAGGTTCGCGCGGGTGCGCGCTCCCAGTAGGCGGTGACGATGCCGGGGAACCGCAGGGCTTCGGCAATGGCCAGCCGCCGCAGCTGGACGACGGCCGGGTTGAGCACGCCGTAGGCCAGGGCGCGGGCGACTGCGGTCAGCCGCCCGGCTATCGGCTCATCCCCGCTGAGGATGGCGCCCAACTCCGAGATGATCTGCTCCGCGCGTTCGGTGACCGCGAGCACGACCGCGCTGAACAGGCCTTCCTTGTCCTCGAAGTTGTTGTAGACGGTGGTCTTCGAGACCCCGCTGGCCGCAGCGACATCATCCAGGCTGGTCGCGTCGTAGCCCCGCTCCAGGAACATCTGCCGCGCGGTGTCCAGGATCAGCGCGCCCTTCCGGCCAGCCATGAGACCTCCTTGACGCTGAACTGTACCGTACAGTAGCGTTCCTGTTCTGTACTGGCCAGTGCAGTTCAGTTACTGGGGGACGCCATGGAATTCACCACCACCTTGCAGCTCGACGGCAAGACCGCGACCGGCATCCGCGTTCCTGAGGAGATCGTGACCGCGCTGGGTGGCGGCAAGCGCATCCCGGTCAGCGTCACCATCAACGGCACCCGTTACACCAGCACCATCGCCACCATGCGCGGCGAGCCCAAGATCCCGGTCAGCGCGGACATACGGTCCTCGGCCGGCATCGCCGCGGGCGACACCATCACGGTGGAAGTTGAACGCGATGACGCGCCCCGCACGGTTGAGCTCCCGGCCGAGCTGGCCGATGCCCTGCAGGCCGACTCCGTCGCGTCCAGCCGGTTCGCCGCCCTGTCCTACAGCAACCAGCGGCGGTACGTCCTGGCCATCACCGGAGCACGCACGGCCGAGACGCGGACCCGGCGCCTCCAGCGCGTACTCGACGAACTGCGCGCCAGCTGACCCCCTGCTGCTCCGGCCAGAGGCCGGTTACTGCTCCTGGTAGAGGCCGGCCAGCAGGCCGAACGCGCGCTCGAACAACTCCGGGGTGACCAGGCCGGGAGCCAGGCGCTGGTAGATCTGCAGACCGACCAGCATCGCCTGCCCGATGACCCAGGCATCGACCTGGCTGGCCTCCGCCGCCAGGTCGTCATCATCGGCGTCATCGGCCTCGGCCAGCTCCTGGAGCCGCCGCTCACGGCTGCTGGCGTAACGCTGCAGCGCATCCGGGGAGCGTAGCAACGCGGCGTAGAACTCCAGGTAAACCGCCACCTCCTCGGTGTCACCGGGCTGTTCCGCCGCGACGGCGCGGCCATAGGCGGACAGGCGTTCGGGCAGCGGGCGGGACTCGTCGTTCAGCGTGGTCGAGTAGTCGGGGGCCGGGGCGGCTTCGAGCGCGCTGATCATGAGGTCTTCCTTGCTGGCGAACTGCCCGTAGATGGCGCCCTTGGTCACCTCGGCCGCCGCCGCGATCTGCTCCAGCGACGTCGCGGCGTAGCCGCGCTCACGGAACAGGCGCTGTGCCTCGGCCAGCAGCCGCTGCCGCGTGTGCTCCTTGGACTCCGCCCTGGTCATTCTGGTCACGCTCCCATACTGCCACATTGACATACCAGCGGTATACGAATACCTTCGAAACTCAGATACCGATGGTATTCAAACGGCTGAAAGTTAAACTGGTTACGCCGGCCGGGCGGGCTGGGTGGCGAGGGAGTGCGGGATGGGCCTCGGAGAGCAAGTCAAGAGCCACGTCGTCGAGCCGGCCGTGCTGCGGTTCTTTCAGTGGCGAGGCGATCCGGTCGCCCGGCTGATGCACCCGGCGACGAAGGCGGACCCGTACCCGCTGTACGGCCGGGTGCGGCAGCGCGGCCTGGTCCGCAGCCCGCTCGGGGTGTTCGCCACGGCGGACCACGCCGCGGTGGCGAGCATCCTGCGGGACCGGCGGTTCAGCAGCTCGCCGGTGCACCAGCCCGGCTACCGGCCGCCGTCCTACCCGCCGGACGACCCGCGGACCGGGCTGCCCGCCGCGGACCTGCTCACGATGGACCCGCCCGACCACACCCGGGTGCGCCGGCTCGTGGCCGGGGCGTTCACCCCGAGGGCCATCGCCGGACTCGAGCCGTGGATCCGCGAAGTCACGGTCCGGCTACTGGCGGAGGCGGACGGGCGGGCCGGCTTCGACCTGATCGACGGGCTGGCCTTCCCGCTCCCGATCGCGGTCATCTGCCATCTGCTCGGTGTGCCCACTGAGGATCAGGCCCAGTTCCGGGCCTGGGGCCATGAGGTGGCCGCCACCCTGGACCCGGTGACGGCGGCGACCGCACGGGCCGAGACCCACGCCGCCGAGCTGGCGCTGACCGGTTACCTCCAGGACCGGGTGCGCGAACGCCGGGCCCACCCCGACGACAGCATCCTGTCCGCGCTCATCGCGGCCGAGGAGGAAGGCGACCGGCTGACCTCCGGTGAGCTGGTGAGCACGGCGCTGCTGCTGCTGATCGCCGGGTTCGAGACCACCGTGAACCTGATCGGGAACGGCACGGTCGCCCTGCTGGGCGACCCGGACGGCTGGGACCGGCTCCACCAGGATCCGGCTCTGGTGCCCGCGGCGGTGGAGGAGATGCTCCGCTACGACAGCCCGGTCCAGCTGACCTTCCGGGTCGCCACCGAAGATGCCGAGGTTGGCGACAGCGTGATCACCGCGGGCCAGGGCGTCATCGCCCTCATCGGCGGGGCCAACCGCGACCCGGAGGTCTTCGAGCAGCCCGACGAGTTCCAGATCGACCGGGCCGATCCCGGCCGGCATCTGTCCTTCTCGCTCGGCCTGCATCACTGCCTCGGCGCCGCGCTGGCCCGGCTGGAGGGCCGCATTGCCATCGAGGAGCTGACCCGCCGGTACCCGGCCCTCGAGCTGGCCGCCCCG
>CAXUJF010000023.1:21831-23601 GCA_964250865.1 uncultured Streptosporangiaceae bacterium | reverse complement strand
GGGGGTGCCCTACACGCCCGCGGTGACGGCGCTCGACGCGCCGCCGGTCAGGGTGATGCCGATGGTGTGCGAGCCGGTCAGCGAGGCCGGGATGGAGTCCACGGCGCTGGCCGCCCCGTCGATGGTGAAGGCGCTGATCACGTTCCCGGAGCCCTCCACGGTGATGTTCAGGGTGGCGCCCCGGTAATGGAGGCCGGAAAGCGTGGCGTTCCCCCAGCCGGCGGGCAGGGTGGGCTGGAACGAAATGCCGCTGGCGGTGACCTTCATACCGAACAGGTCGTCGTAGATCATGCGCAGGTACGCGGTGGCGGACCAGGTTTGATTCGCGACGGCGCCCCAGTGTGCGCCCGTCTGCCATCCGCCGTCTGGCACGCCGCTCTGGGAGTTGTAGACCTCGTAGAATCCGCCGCTGGTGTCGGCGAGCCCGGCGAGGTTCTGGACCTCGTTGGCGAAGGTGTTCTGGTCGCCGGACTGCGCGGCAGCGTCGGCCCAGTAGCCTTCCACCATCGGCCAGACGACGACGTTGTGCCGGCCCGGCTCGGCGGCGCTGTACCGGGGGAAGGCCGGGTAGGTGTCGACGATGCCGTAGGGCTGGAGATTGGTGTTCTGCATAATCGACTGGGCCTGAGCGCGGCTGGCGATGCCGAACAGAATCGCGAGGGACAGTCCGGTGCCCTCCTCAGTCTGGTCGAGCGTGCCCTGGAGGCTGTCGTTGCCGTGGATGAAGTAGCCGTACATCCCGCTGGACGGGTTCCAGAGATATTTGTTGATCGCCGTCTTCAGGGCTGCGGCCTGGGCGTTGAGCGCGGAGACCTGGCTGGCGGGCTCGCCGAGGGCCGCCGCCATCAGGGCGGTGGTCTGGAAGGCGGAGTAGTAGAGCGCGTTAGTGCTCAGCGTCATCATCGAGCTGGTCGCCGGGTAGCTCCCGACATACGAGCCCTGATCCTCAGCGGTGTCGACCGGCGGGGCGGAATAGCCCGCGACGCCGTCGTTGAAGAACGCCGGTCCCTCGAACAGTCCGTAGGTGCCGTTGTAGTTCGCGCTCTCGTGCACGCTCAGGGTGTCGGTGGCCGCCTGGTAGGCGTTGGCCAGGAACGTCTGGTCCCCGGTGAGCTCGTACTGGTTCCAGGCGGCGGTCATCCAGACCACCTGGTCCCAGGTCTCGTTGTCCTGCTGGATGATCAGCTGTCCGTTGGACTGCCGGGTGACCACCGCCCACAGGGTGTTCTCCGCGACCTGCGGCTCAAGCAGGCTGCCCGCGTTCCACGAGTTGACGGACGCGTCCCTGGTCCAGGGTTGGCCATACGCAGTGCCGGCCTGGATGAAATCTGGGGTAGAGGAGGACATCAGGCCGTTCTGGTCGAACGTCGCCGGATTCTCGGTCACGGTATTGGTATCGAGCAGGTTGGTCAGCGCCAGCGAGTACGCCGCGCCCAGCGACGACTGGGTGGCGGAATTCGAGAACGTCAGCGTCGGACCGGTCACGGCCGCCGCGCTGGCGCTGCTCATCCCCACGCCACCGGCCACCGCCACGCCGATCACCAGGAGAACACCCATACAGATCTGGGTCCAGCGACGCGGCCAGCCATCAGACTTGACCATAGATCTCTCTCCAGCCCGCCGTGTGACAACGTTGTCTAACGCCTTGTTAATCAGGATGAAAGACCCGTCTGACCGGCGTGTCAATACGGTGGAAAGAAAATGTTCGATTCCCGGCAAGTCATCCCGGTCCTTGTCCTTGCATCGGCCAGGACTTCCATCAGCAGATGC
>CAXUJF010000023.1:11246-21821 GCA_964250865.1 uncultured Streptosporangiaceae bacterium | reverse complement strand
GCGTAGGCGGTCCTGGCAGGCCTGCGGGTCGCTGGCGGATTCTCTAGGGCAGTGTCCAGTTTTGGTTGGCGCCGCCGTTGCAGTCCCAGATGTCGAGCTGGGTGCCGTTGGTGGGTGGAGAAGCCGGGGTCGTCGAGGCACTTGCCGGAGGCGGGGTTGACCGCGGTGGCGGCCGATGCCGCGCTGGGGCGCTGGCCCGGCCGGGCCCTTCCGCTCGGTCGAAAAAGCGGGAAAGGTGGCACTGATTTCCCTCAGTGTGCGTCAAGTGCTGTGAATAACGGATTGGGCGAACCTAATCGGCGGACGCTGGTTCGAAGTGGCGGGAGCGAAATGCCGAAATCTGCCTGCGTCCAATTCGAGCGAAAGACTGATGCGATGACGTCGCCGCGTGCGCCTCCTCAATGTTTGCTGGCTTCCGGTTTCCGCGGGAGGTCATCGCGGTCGCGGTGCGCTGGTATCTGCGGTACGGCCTGTCCTACCGCGATGTCGAGGAGTTGCTGGCCGAGCGCAGCGTCACCGTCGACCACGTCACCGTCTATCGCTGGGTCCAGCGGTTCACGCCCGAGTTCATCGAGGCGGCTCGCCTGTGCCACCGCTCCGGGTGACCGCTGGTTCGTCGATCAAACGTACGTGAAGGTATCCGGCCGGTGGACCTACCTGTACCGCGCTATCGACCAGCATGGCCAGGTCATCGATGTGCTGCTGTCCAGGCGCCGCGACCTAGCGGCGGCCCGGCGGTTCTTCGCCAGCGCTGCGCACGGGCACCATTCCGGCCGAAGTCACCACCGACCTGGCACCGGCCTACCCACGGGTCCCGGACGAGCTGATCCCATCTGCGCTGCACATCACCGAGCGATACGCCAATAATCCCATAGAAAACGATCACGGGCGGCTGAAGGCCTGGCTCCGGCCGATGCGCGGGCTGGAACGCCACCGGTCCGCGCGGATCCTGGCCGCCGGGCACGCACTCGTTCAGAATCTGCGCCGCGGCCACTACGAACTCGCCACTGACGTCCCCGCCCGCCACCGCCGCCGCGTGGCCTTCGACCAGCTCACGATAGCCATCTGAATGGCCGATCGCCTCCGCCATCGCGCTCTGTCACACGCACCGATCGGCCAATGCAACACTGCCCGCCCGCGTCCCTGGAAGGCCGGGTCGCTCGTGTCTCCCGCATGCCGGTCTCCCGCGTCCTGTCCTGCAGCTGACGTCCGAGTACTGACAGTTCAGCATGACAGCGAATCCTGGCGCGGGGCCTGTGAGCCAGCGGCCACGGCCGGGTGGCCGGTACCAGGACTTGAAATAAGCATGAAATAAATTGGCATTTTGTATTGCCATGTACGGCTCTGTTCGGTTATGAACAGGTGACAACGTTGTCGGGCACTCTGGGGACCGCTCAACAGCGGACAGGCCAGCGTGACCGAGTGCTCCCGAGAGGCGGCCGAATGAAATCACCACTCACAGGTGCGCTCCGGCGCACTCCCCGCCGAACGGCCCGCAGGCTCCCGGCGGTCCTCGGGGCTGGCGCAAGCGCCGTGCTCGTCTGGTCCCTAGCGCTCCCGGCCCAGGCCGCGACCGGGGCGTCGCAGGCCCTGGCCGCGAAGGCCGCCGCCGCGCTGGTCAGCGATCCGGCGTCGCTGGTCAACCCGTTCATCGGCACGACCAACGGCGCTAACGACTTCCCGGGGGCGGACGTGCCATTCGGCATGGTGCGGTGGAGCCCGGACACGCCGTCCCGGCCGCCCGGCGGCGGCTATGAGTACCACGACTCGTCGATCACCGGGTTCAGCCTGACCCACCTGTCCGGGCCGGGCTGCGGCGCGGAAGGTGACATCCCGGTGCTGCCCACCACCGGTTCGGTGAACACGTCGGCGACCGACTCGTTCTCGCACTCTAATGAGTCCGCCAGCGCCGGGGACTACAAGGTCGCCCTGGCCAACGGGGTGACCACGGAGCTGACCACAACCACCCGGACCGGGATGGCCCGGTTCGCCTTCCCCTCGACCACCGCAGCCAACCTGATCTTTAAGCTGGCGGGCAGCCAGCAGGGCGACTCGGCGACCACCTTCAACGTCCTGAACAGCACCGAAGTGCAGGGCTCGGTGACCTCCGGCAACTTCTGCGGGCCCAGTCCCGCCTACACCGTCTACTTCGACATGCAATTCAGCCAGCCGTTCGCCACCACCGGCACCTTCACCGCAGCCGGGATCCAGCCGGGCGCCAAGCGCCTGTCGCTCAAGCAGACCGCCAGCTCCGGGACACCGAAGACGGTCTCCCCCGGCACTTTGGAGCGGCCGAATCATCCGGTCTACCACGGGCCGCTGCCTGCGAAACAGGCCGCTGCGGCGCCGGCGCTGACCGGGCCGGCCGGTTCCTACCTGACGTTCAACACGACCGCCAGCCAGACCGTGCTGGCCAAGGTCGGGATCTCCTACGTCTCCACCGCCAACGCGAAGGCGAACCTGACCACGGAGAACCCGGGCTGGAGCTTCGCCGCGACGCAGGGCGCGGCGCACGCGGCGTGGAACGCGGTGCTGGGCAAGATCGCGGTCGGCGGGGGCACCGCCGCGCAGCAGCAGGAGTTCTACACCGCGCTGTATCACTCGCTGCTGCACCCGAACGTGGTCAGCGACGACAACGGCCAGTACACGGGCACTGACAAGAGGGTGCACACCATCGATCCCGGGCACTCGGCGTTCTACACAAACTTCTCCGGGTGGGACATCTACCGGACCCAGGCGCAGCTCGAGGCCCTGGTCGACCCGGCGGTGGCCAGTGACACGGCGCAGTCAATGGTCGATGACTACGCCCAAGGCGGCATGCTGCCCAAGTGGATGCTGGACAACGGCGAGAACGAGACCATGGTCGGCGACCCGGCCGACCCGATCATCGCCGACTATCACGCGTTCGGCGCGACGAACTTCAATACCTCAGCCGCGCTGACCGACATGATCAGCGAAGCCACGAACACCAACAACATCCGGCCCGGACTGAACTACCTGCACGCGCCCGGTTACCTGCCACACGATGGCAGCTACGGCTGCTGCAACTTCTACGGCCCGGTGTCCACGACGCTGGAATACAACACCGCCGACTTCGCCATCTCGGCGTTCGCCGGCGCACTGGGCAACACCAACGCCCAGCAGACGTTCGCCAACCGGGCCCAGGACTGGCGCAACGTCCTCAACCCCTACAGCGGGTTTGACCAGCCCCGCAACGCGAACGGCTCGTGGACCGGCGGCTTCGACCCCACCAGCGGCAACGATTTCGTCGAGGCTGACTCGTGGATCTACACCGGGATGGTGCCGTTCAACCTGGCCGGCCTGGCCGCCGCGAAAGGCGGCAACGCCGCGATGAACGCCTACCTGGACACCGTGCTGCGCAGCTACACCGGCGCCAACGGGTACGCATGGGTCGGCAACGAGCCGAGCATCGAACTACCGTGGGAATACGACTACACCGGCAGGCCCTACCAGACCCAGGCCACCGTCCGGCAGATCCAGAACCAGATCTGGTCCAACACGCCGGGCGGCCTCGCCGACGGCAACGACGACCTCGGCACCATGAGCGCCTGGTTCGTCTGGTCCGCGCTCGGCATGTACCCGATGACCCCCGGAACCGCGGACCTGGCGCTCGGCTCACCGATGTTCACCCAGGCCGTAATCACCCTGCCGTCGGGCCACACCCTGACCGTCAACGGAAACGGCGCGGCCGACAACGCCCCCTACGTGCAATCGGCCAGCTGGAACGGATCAGCCTGGAACAACGCCTACGCGCCCACCTCGGCGATCACCAGCGGCGGCACGCTCAGCTACAACCTCGGCACCTCAGCGAACACCTCCTGGGCCACCGGCTCAGCCGCCGCACCGCCGTCCTACGGCGGCAACATCGCCGCGCCGCCGCCGCCGCGGGTCGGCCCCATCACCTCCGGCGTGTCGTCCAGCCTGTGCATCGATGACCGCAGCGCCTCGACCACCGACGGGAACCCGGTCCAGATATACGGCTGCAACAGCTCCGGCCCCCAGTCCTGGACGATCGCGACTGACGGCACCCTCCGCGTCCTCGGCAAATGCCTCGACGTAACCGGCGGCGGCACCGCCAACGGCACCCTCGTCGAGCTTTACACCTGCAACGGCGGCAGCAACCAGCAATGGGCCACCGGATCCGCCAGCTCCCTGGTCAACCCCCGGTCCGGCAAATGCCTCGACGACCCTGGCTTCAGTAAGGCCAACGGCACCCAGCTCGAGATCTGGGACTGCAACGGCGGCACCAACCAGCAATGGATACTCCCCGCACCGTGAGGATCATCATGCCCAGCGGATCCATGCAACGACAGACGATGCCAGCTGCAGAAGGTCGAGGCCAGCTGTGAAAAGCTCAGCAGTAGCAGCGGTGCTGGCCCTGGCGGCTACGTCCGGTATGGCCTTGAGTGCCGCAGGTCCGGCGCAGGCCAGCCTCGGAGCAGCCCAATCATCATCGCTCCACGCGCAGGCGAGCGCCCTCGCCGCCGCGAACGGCACGACCAGCCTGCGGGTGGAGCCGATGGGTGACTCGATCACGTATGGCTACCAGAGCACCACCGGAAACGGCTACCGCGGCCCGCTCTGGGACGAGCTGACGGGTGAAGGGCACCCGCTTGACTTCGTCGGCTCGGTCCGGGCCGGCACGATGGCCGACCCGGACAACGAGGGCCACTCAGGCTGGCGGATCGACCAGCTCGCCGCCATCACCGATTCGTCCCTGGCCACCTACAAGCCCAACGTCCTGACCCTGATGATCGGCACCAACGACCTGGGCCAGAACTACCAGGTGCCCACCGCTCCAGCCCGGCTCAAGGCACTGGTCGACAAGATCGTGAACGACGACCCGGCCGCGACCGTGCTGGTCGCCAACCTGATCGTCTCCACGAACACGGTGGTCGCGGCGGCGGAACCGGCCTACAACGCGGCGATCCCCGGCATCGTCCAGGCGGAGCAGGCGGCCGGCCAGCACGTGACCTTCGTCGACATGAGTGGCCTGACCACCGCCGACCTGTTCGACGCGCTGCATCCCAACGACGGCGGCTACCAGAAGATGGCCGACGCCTGGAACAAGGGTATCCAGGCGGCGGACAACGCAGGGTGGATCACCCCGCCCGTCAGCCTCGGCGGTTCACCCACCCCGGGTACGGCGAGTGCTGTCGTCTCCGGAATCGCAGGCAAGTGCCTGGACGTCAACGGCGGCTCTAGTGCCAACGGCACGGCCGTCCAGCTATACGGCTGCAACCACACGGCGGCCCAGTCGTGGACCCCGTATTCCGACGGCAGCCTGCGGGCGCTGGGCAAGTGCCTGGACGCGACCGGCGCGGGCACGGCCAACGGAACGAAAATGGAGCTGTACGGCTGCAACGGCACCAGTGGCCAGGTATGGCAGTCCTACGACGGCGGCTACCGCAACATCGCCTCCGGCCGCTGCCTCGACGACCCTGGCGCAGCCACCACCGACGGGACCCAGCTCGACATCTGGGACTGCGGCGGCGGCGCCAACCAGAAATGGACGCTCCGGGCCCTGGCGGGACCTGTCATCTCCGGGATCTCCGGCAAATGCCTCGACGACAACGCCGGGTCCAGCGCCAACGGCGCCCGGGTCGACCTGTGGGACTGCAACAACAGCGCCGCCCAGCAGTGGAGTTCCAGCAACAGCACCGTGCAGATCAACGGCAAGTGCCTCGACATCACCGGGGGCGTCACCACCGACGGCGCCCTGGTGGAACTCTGGGACTGCACCGGCGGCACCAACCAGGTATGGAACCTCGTGAACAACACCCTGGTCAACCCGGCCTCCGGCAAGTGCCTTGATGACCCCGGGTTCAACGGCGCCAACGGCACCCAGCTCGACATCTGGGACTGCAACAGCGGCACCAACCAGATATGGACACCCACTTCATTCTGATGACCTGGCCGCCTCGCATGCCCGAGTGCGGTGGTCCTTGACAGGCACGTTCGACGGCACAACCAGCAGATCGGTTGGCATCCGGTAAGACCGCAGCCACCGAAACGTTCGAAGACCGCCGCTCTGTCTGCTGCCCCCTGATCTCGTCCGCCGGTCTGTCAGCTCTTCGCCTACCGGAAACACCTGTGTGGGAGGTTCACATGGAGATAACACGTCGCAATCTGCTAGCGATCGGTGCGGCGGGCGTGGGTGCCGCGGCCCTCTCCGCTGCTGGCGTCCCGCTGGCGCAGCCAGCCGGCGCGGCGCTCACCGGCCCCGTGACCGAAATGATGTTGCTCACCGGTACCGACGCCGACAATACGATCGATTGGGACTTCCAGGTCACCAGCGGACGCCAGAGCGGAGTGTGGACCACGATCCCGACCCCGTCGAACTGGGAGGCCAAGGGCTTCGGCAGCTACAACTACGGATCCACTCTGGTGCCGAATGAGAAGGGCAACTACCGGCACCCCTTCACCCCGCCGAACTCCTGGGCTGGCCGACGGATCTTCCTGGTCTTCGAAGCCGCCATGACCGACGCCGATGTGCGGGTCAACGGGACGCCGGCCGGCCCGAGGCACCAGGGTGGCTTCTATCAGTTCCGGTACGATGTGACGTCGCTGGTGACGTTGGGCCGGTCCAACCTGCTCGAGGTGACGGTCAGCAAGGAGTCGGCTGACAACTCGGTCAACGACGCTGAGCGCCGGGGCGACTACTGGAACTTCGGTGGGATCTTCCGGCCGGTGTCGCTGCAGTCCTTTCCCGCCGCGCGCATCGACCGTGTTGCCGTGAACGCGCAGGCCAGTGGGGCATTCGCGGTCGACGTCGTCCTGGCCGGGGTCACCGCGGCGGGCCGGGTGCTCGGGCAGATCAAGCGTCTGGACGGCACGGCGGTGGGCCCGCCCTTCTCGGCTGCGGTGTCCTCGGGGGCGACCCGGGCGACGCTGGCGACGTCCGTGGCCGCGCCCCAACTCTGGAGTGCCGAAACACCGAACCTGTACCAGGTGGAGATAGCGCTCACCGACAACGCCGGATCGCCGTCGCACAGCACCGCCGCGCGATTCGGCTTCCGGACGGTTGAGGTCCGCTCGGGTGACGGCATCTACCTCAACGGCAAGAGAATCGTGCTCAAAGGCGTCAACAGGCACACCTTCTGGCCGACCCTGGGCCGGGCGTCCAGTCCGCGTATCGCGCAGCTGGACATCGGGCTGATGAAGGACATGAACATGAACGCTGTCCGGATGTCGCACTACCCGCCGGACGCGTTCTTCCTTGACCTGTGCGACGAGCTGGGCCTCTACGTCCTCGACGAGTTGGCCGGCTGGCAGAAGCGCTACGACCAAGGCGTCGGCGCACCGCTGGTGGCGGCGATGGTGACCCGCGACGTCAGCCACCCATCCATCCTGTTCTGGGACAACGGTAACGAGGGTGGATGGAACACAGCGCTGGACAACGACTTCGCGCTGTATGACCCTCAGACGCGTAAGGTCCTGCACCCGGGGGCCACGTTCAGCAACATCGACGCGAGCCACTACCAGACATACGCCAGTACCGCCAGCAAAGTGGCTGGCGGCACGATCTTCATGCCGACCGAGTTCCTGCACAGCCTCTACGACGGCGGTGGGGGCGCCGGCTTGAACGACTACTGGAAACTCATGGGCAGCGGCCAGCGGGCAGCGGGCGGGTTCGTCTGGGCCTTCCTCGATGAGGGCGTCGTGCGCGACGACCGGGGGGGTGCCATCGACACCGACGGCAACCGGGCGCCCGACGGCGTCCTGGGTCCGTTCCGGGAGAAGGAAGGAAGCTACTTCACGATCAAGGACATCTGGTCACCGATCCAGCTGGCCAGTCCCGACTACTACGCCTCGACCTTCCCGACCGCGTTCGACGGAACCGTCAAGATTGCCAATCGGCATGACTTCACCAATACCAGCCAGTGCACGTTCGGATGGCAACTGGTGACGTTCCCCGCGCCGGGCACCGGCACCGGCCATACGGTGGTAGCGCAGGCCACCGTGACCGGCCCGGACGTTGCGCCCGGCGCCAGCGGGCGCGTGACCCTCGGCCTGCCGGCCACCTGGGCCAACGCTGATGCGTTGCACCTGACCGTGACGGATCCGGCCGGCCGCGACGTCAACGCCTGGATGTGGCGGATCAAGAAGGCTGCGGATTACACCAGGCGTCTGGTGGTTCCGGCGCCGGGGACCGTCACCGCAACCGAGAACCCAGCCAGCGTGACGATGACGGCCGGGACGACCAGGATTACCATCGGCAAGTCCGACGGCCGGCTGAGCGGGGTGACCCGCGACGGGGTGACGGTATCGCTGACCAACGGCCCGGCCCTGGCCGTCGGAACGGCGGCTTTCACCGGTCTAAGCCACTTCCGCGACGGCACGGGATGGGTCGTGCAAGCCAACTACACCGGCGATCTGACCTCGGTACGGTGGCGTCTGGATGCCAACGGCTGGCTGCAGATGGAGTACCGGTATCACCGCACCGGCAACCACGACTTCCTCGGCGTGAGCCTGGACTACCCTGAAGCCAGGGTGCGAAGTGTCACATGGCTCGGCGACGGGCCGTACCGCGTGTACAAGAACCGGATGCGCGGCGTGACGACCGATGTGTGGGCCAAGGCATACAACAACACCGCTACCGGCGCGAGCGGCTGGCAGTACCCGGAATTCAAGGGCTACCACGCCCGCACCTACTGGGCCCAGCTGGACACCACCGAGGGCGGCATCACCATCGTCGCGGCCGAGGAAGACCTATTTCTGCGGCTGTTCACCCCGGCGGCCGGGGCCAGCCCGCAGAATGCCACGGTGCCCTACCCAGCCGGCAGCCTCTCCTTCCTCGATGGCATACCACCCATCGGGAACAAATTCCACAGCGCCGACCAACTCGGACCAGAAAGCCAGCCAAACATCGCCGTCGGCGACTATCACCGCAGCCTCTACTTCCGATTCGGCGCCTGACCGCGGAAAACTCGACCACAGACCAGGATCGGCGGCAATGGCCGGGGACCCATTTCGGGTTGGTCTAGACCATAGGGACCCAGGTATCAGCACGGATTCAGCACGCGGTCCGGAAACGACGGGAAGCGACCGGCGCGTTGAGTCTTCTTTTTAGGCCCGTTTGTCCAGATCTTCTACCCGTGCTCGCTCCGTGCTCGCTCGGCGGTCGGATGTTAGCGGGCCGGGCGTCGGGCTGATTGGTCTAGACCAACTACATGAACCCTTCCGCCGTGGTTACGCAGCGAGATGTCAGCAGGCAGGAGTCGCGCAGGCAGGCTGCCATCCGCTAGCGGTTTCGCCGTGGCCGTAGGTCTGGGCTGTCCAGCAGACTCAATCCGCACAGCCGTTGTACGCCATCTTCTTTTAAGCGTCCTGCCGGCACAAGTCCGGGTCATCATGCCCTGCCCGCTCACGGCGATCGCCGTAGACGGCATCTGAGGTCGGCGGTTCAGGTACATCCCAGGTATATTTGCGCCCTGACCTGCCAATCCCCTGCGCGAGAGGGGATAGGCGCCCTGGGTAGGGGAAGCTGGCGCGAGGGCGGCCACACGCGGGCTGCGGCGCCTACGGCGGCATCGTGTCCGGGGACCGCGCCGCTGCGCGCCGACACGGCGCCGTCCGGCGCGGGACGGCCGCAGAATGCGGGCGTGGCCGCACGGCACCGGCTCGGCGCCGATCGTGGATTACCCGTCAGCGATGGGTGGGGACGTACGGCGCTGTTGCGTGCGCTGGCTGGCGGACAGGCCGAGCGCGGACAGGGTGCACTCGGTTAGGCGGCCCGCGCCGCACCTGACGCCGAGGTCACCGCCCAGGTACTCCAGCGGGCACTGGCCGCCG
Organism: uncultured Streptosporangiaceae bacterium; assembly: GCA_964250865.1. GTDB lineage: Bacteria > Actinomycetota > Actinomycetes > Streptosporangiales > Streptosporangiaceae > Bog-532. The sequence goes on along the minus strand of CAXUJF010000023.1, from coordinate 12,005 downwards.
GGCACGAGCGCCGCCTGTGGTTGGCCTCCGCGACCTGGACGCCGTCGCCGCCGGCATCGCCCCCCGTCCCGCCGCGAACAGAACCGATGATGTTCTTGTGCAGGAACCGTTCTTCTAGCCAGCCGTCGGCCCGGCGAGCCGGGTGACCTCGGCGAACAGCTTCTTTGCCGGCAGCCGCACGTCCTCTGGAATGCCGGGCGCAAGGTGCACTGCAGGAAGACCTTCAGGCCGCCCGTTGCTCCCTCGACCTGGATCCTGGCCGTGACCGCCTAGCCCATCAGTCTTCATCGCCCGCAGGTATGCTGCCGCCACCTGCGGTCAGTCCTGGCCGAGTACGAAGCCCACTACAACGGACGAAGACCCCACCGCAGCCGCCAGCTGCAACCACCGCGGCCCGACCACCGCGCTGAGGGCCTCTCGCAGGAGCGGATCCAGCGTCGGCCCGTCCTTGGTGGCCTCATCAGCGAATACGAACGAGCCGCCTAAAACCCTAGGTCAGGATCGGTGACCGAGTTCTGGAACCCCACAGGAGTCGGCCTCTGGTGCGGCGAATACGGAGGTGGCGGCCCGGCTGGGGATCGAGCCGCATACCGTGGCGCGGTGGCGGGGCCGGTTCGTGCGGGATCGGCTGGACGGCCTGGCTGATGAGCCGCGTCCGGGCGGGCCGCGCAAAATCTCTGATGCCCAGGTCGAGGCGGATAGCAAAACGCGGGGGCCCCGGGTGAGCGGGCGCGGCGGGGGTGGGTGGCGGGGGGGGGG
>CAXUJF010000023.1:0-11236 GCA_964250865.1 uncultured Streptosporangiaceae bacterium | reverse complement strand
CCCCCCCCGCGGGCCCCGGCGGGGCGCCCCCCCCCGCGTTTCTGATGACCGGCGGGCTAGGTCCCGGCTTCCGGGGCCGTCCGGCACGGCAGGCTCTGTAGCTACGCGTCCCGTTTCATTCGGTCCGGCCAGCCGTGTTACGCGCTGATGCTAGCTACGGACCCCATACCTCAGCCACAAGAAGGTGAAGGGCTGGGGATGCAGCAGGTGGATCATGGATCACGTCAACTGGGTTGAGGCCGACGTAGTCGTGGGTGCTTCCGTACCAGATCTCGCCGAAACCTGGCCCTTTCGGGTTGAGCCAGGGGTCGATGTAGTTCGGGCACAGATCGGCGGTTGCCGATACGCCGACGCCATCGTACGTAAGGGAGAAAGTAACGTTTCCGCACGAGCTCCTGTTTACCTTGCCCGCGGGGTTCCATTTGACGACGCTATTGCCGCTTCCGTAGTAGTTCGCACCTTTTTCCTGTTTTAGCTGGTAATAGATGTCTCGGCCCGTACCCGTCATCTCATCTGACAGATACCAATTGGCACCGCTCGCTTGGTCCAGGTACTGGATATCGCAGAAATGCTCGGTGGCGAAAGCCTTGCCGCTGTGGATGTCGGCATTTAGATTGATACACAGGCTGTTCTCGATCGGCGCCGATGGCTTGACCTGACTCGAGATCGAGCCTGCCTGGGCCGGACTCATACCAGTGCTGAGAGCGTCGTTGTAGATTGACTGAGGGCCGCGCCTGTATGCGCTGAGTTGCTTCGCTACCGCAGCAGCGTTGTTCTTGTTGATGGCCCCGGAACTTACCTCGGCGGTTATGCCACCGTGTTTACCCGGAACGCTGCGAAGTTGAACAGTGCCCCCTGGCATTCCATTTACTGTTACGGTCGTCCCGTCAGGTGCACGCCAGCGTGCAGTTGCTGTGCCGTCAGCGTTGATGACGGATTGCCGCAGCACCATCCCACGGGTCGCCGTGACAAGAGTGAAAGGTCTCGCGGCCTGAGAGGATGTAGCCGCTGCATGGGCGACGATGACGCTGCCAGGCAAGGCCAGACTAGCGAGCGCGAGCGCTGTCGCTGGCACGATGGCGCGCTTTTTTACTTTGTGCCTCAACATTCGTAGCATTCCGTTTCGTCCTTTTGGTTGAGTGATGGGAACGTCGATTCGAATGGGCGTTTACTGCGCGCAGGTCGGCCTTACGTTAATGGTCCTCGACCGGCCACTATCCCCTTTCCTGCAGCTAAAGAACACGCCTAACTAGGCGTCCCTTAGTTGCGTGCACTCTTGTCAAATTTCGCTAGGCGTGTTGCGAGTGTCAAGATTCATGTGAAGTCCAGTCACTGTGACCGTGTCGCCGGTCACGGAATGGCCTTGGCGTACTCCCAATACTGGCCGTCGCTGAGGGCGTCGGGCCGGGTGTTCTTCCTCCATTCACTGATGAAGAGCCGGCCTGCCTAGCGGCGGCCCGGGCGCTCCCGTCGGTCAGCCGGCGGGACGGTCAGCGGATGAGGGCTGCCGAGCATGCGGATCTTCGTTCCTCCTAGTTCCGGCCAGGCTCTGCGTCTAGAGCCCCGCGCCCTCGCAACCGGGAGCTGGCCGGGTAGCAGTGCGTTTACGCAGCAGTGTGGCTGGCAGGTGAATGTCTTCGCGTGTCGTCAGAAGATCGGCAAATCACAGGACACGAACTGTCGGGTGAATCACCGACACCGCGCCGGCATGACGGGACGCCAGGCTAACCAGGACGATGTGGGTGCTGGGGCCAGGACGGGGATGGCCGTGATTACGGGGTGACCGCAGGAGCCGCCATGCCGCAGGCCACCCGGGCGGGGCAGCCCGTCCGCGCGACACTGGGAGTCGCGTCACCCTTCCTGGATTTTCCGGGCAGAATATGACGGGGGCGATAAGGGGGCTTTCTGCCTCCCCTACCGCGGAGAGCGAATTGATCCAGGTGGCGATCGTGGACGACCATCCCGTCGCACGGCGCGGGCTGCAGTCGATATTCGCCGAGGCCAGTGACATCCAGGTCAGCGCCGCCGTGGCCACTCCGGCCGAGCTCAGCCTGGCCGGCTCCGGCGCTGGCCCTGACGTGATCCTGCTGGACCTGTACCACGACGGTGACGAGCCCTGCCTGGATGTCATCGCGAGGCTGCGCCAGGACCACAAGGTGCTGGTGGTGTCGGCCTCTGGCCGGCCGGCTGACGTCCTGGGCGCGATCCGGGCGGGTGCCTGCGGCTACGTGACGAAGCTGGCGGACCCGCTCATGCTGGTCGCCGCCGTGCATACCGTGGCCAGCGGGGGGTTCGCGCTGTCGTCCCAGCTGGCGGACATCCTGCAGGGGGAGCTCGCACGGGTCCCGGCGGCCGCCGGGGGCGCGGCGGGCCCCCCGGCGCTGTCCCCCCGGGAGGAGGAGGCCCTGGACCTGATCGCGCGGGGCCTTACCCACGCGCAGGCCGCATCCCGGATGGGGGTCAGCCGCGCGACGGTCGATACCTACGTTGAGCGGATCCGGGCCAAGCTGCACGTCGGGAACAAGGCGGAACTGTCCCGGGCCGCGATTGAGAGGCGCCCGCCAGGCGGGACACGGTGACGGTCGCCGCCCGCTGGAATGCGGTAGGGCAGACCGAGTTCACGCTGGCCCGCGCGGTCGTGCTGTTCCGGGTGGCCGCGCTGGCGGAGATCGCAATCGTCACCGCCCACAACGCATCCGGCTACAGCGGCCATGCCACCGTGGTCATGGCGCTGCTCGCGGCCATCGCGGCGGAAAGCGCCGTCCTGTGCACGGCCTGCCTGCGGGCCCGGCGGGTGCGGTCCTGGTGGGCCATCGCGGACCTGGCCTTCACGATCTTCGTGCTGGTCGCCAGCGCGATGGGCAGCGTGCGATACGGGGGACTGTACGTCGCCTATCCCTACTCGGTCATCTGCTCGGTGGCGTTCGGCGTCGGGCTGCGCCGGCTGAGCGCCGTGCTCGCGGCGACCGTCATCCTGGCCGCTGGCTACCTCTGCGGCGGCGGTTACCTGCACGCCGACCCGGCGTCCCACGTGGCGGTCAATGCCATCACCTATTTCCCGAACACCGTGGTCGCCTGGGCCGTTTCCCGGCAGCTGCGCCGCATGGGCCGCGAGCTGGAGGCGAGCCGGTCCCGCGAGGCCACGCTGGCCCGGGACCAGGAACGGCTGCGCCACGCCCGGATACTGCACGATCGCGTCCTGCAGACGATGGAGACCCTGGCCCGCGGCCAGTGGATCGCGGACGCGGCCCTGAAAGCTCGCGTCGCGGAGGAAGCCGTATGGCTGCGCGGCCTGGTCGAGGGCACCGGCGAGGCCGCGGCGGGAGGAGACCTGCTCGGCCAGCTCAGCGAGCTGGCCGCCCGGGCGGCCCGGGACGGGCTGCACGTTGAGCTCAACCACGCGACACTCCGGGGGTCAGCCATCCTCGCCACGCTGGACTCCCAGCGAAGCGCCGCGGTCGCGGGCGCCGTCAGCGAGGCGCTGACCAACGTGGTCAAGCACGCCGCGACGGCCAGCGCGGTGGTCCGGCTCACCGCCACGCCCGCGGCCCTCATCGTGACCGTCCTCGATCACGGCCGCGGATTCGACCCCGCGACACAGCCCGAAGGCATGGGCCTCACCGAATCCATCCGCGGCCGGATCACGGAATCGGGCGGCACAGTCCGGATTGACACCGCTCCCGGCGCCGGCACCGACCTCGAGATCACCATGCCACTCGCGAACGGCATACACCGCGACAGCGGCCGCGGCAGTCCCCAAAGCCACCACGGCCACTGAGCCGCAGGCGCCGCCGCGTCCGCTTTCAAGATCCCCGGCGGCGTCCGGTAGATCGAGCCGTACGGCGCCGCGCCGAAGACGACGGCGCCGATCAGCGGGACGGCGACGTGCGCGTGTGCCGTACCAGAATCCCGCGTGCGGGCCTGATCTGCTAGTCAACGCTCGGCACTCGTGCTCATCCGCCTCATCTACCTCTTCATGGTCCTGTCCCGATCGAAAAAATAGGATCCGGCTGCACGTAGGTTTCCAAACCCGTGTCGTGACCCCTGACCTGCAATGTCGTGGATTTAGCCTGTGGGCGCCGAAAACCTAAGCCCCCGGGCGATACTCATGAATCACGCCTCCGGCACGGTCACGCCGCTGGACCCAGAACTGATCCAGGTCAGTGACGCCATCGGGCAGCGGGCGCAGCGGCGCGGCCTGGTTCAGGGTTCGGTGCGGCCGGTGCCTGTTGTAGAAGTCCTCGTACTCGCGCAGCACGATCATCAGATGCCGCTGATTCAACACCAGGGTCCGGTCCAGCAGCTCACGCCCACAGCTGCCGATCCAGCGTTCCATGACCGAATTCATTCGCGGCGCCTGGACCGCAGAGCGGATAACCCTGATGCCCGCAGCCTGGAACACCGAGTCGAATGTGGCGGTGAAGCTGGCGTCCCGGTCGTGCAGGACGAACTTTGCCCGTGTCCCGGCGTCTTCCGGTCCATGAGCAGGTTCCGGGCCTGCTGAACCACCCACGACTGGACCGGATGCCCGGTGGCTCCGAGGATCCGGATGCGGCGGGTGCCGTGCTCGATGACCGCAAGAACATAGACCTTCGTGCCGTTGAGCAGGTCGGCGGTGAAGAAGTCCAGCGCCAGGATCCCCTGCGCCTGGAACCTAAGGAACTCCGCCCAGCTCGGGCCATCCCGGCGCGGAGCCCGGTTGATCCCAGCGCTCTTGAGGATCTGCCAGACCGTGGATGCCGCCACCGTGATGCCGAGCCCCGCGAGTTCGCCGTGGATCCGCCGGTAGCCCCCACGACTCGTTCTCCCGGGCCAGCCGGAGCACCACCGACCGCACCTTGCGATGCGTCGCCGGGCGCCCGGACCGGCCCCGGCGCGCGCTCGTCGTCGGTGAACTGGCCGAGGTCGGCGAGCCGGGCGTCGAGCGCATTGCCAGGGGCGTGCAGGGGCGCCGGGGCGCGTCGCGGTGACGAGGTAGTCGATGCTGGTGTTGGAGGTCTCGACGATGCGGACGGTGGCCTGCGAGGCGTTCTTTGGGCAAGTCAACGGCCGGGTGCACCGGGTGACCCGCCGGGTGCCCGCGGACGTGTCCCGCGAACTCCTGGAGCGCCCGCCGGTGGATGCGTGGGCCGCGTGTGCTTCGATCTGGTCACGGGTCTTCGTGCTGTCCGGCTCCGGATGGGCCAGGGAACCGAAGCTTTCAGAGACGATGCGCACAGCGTTCGCGCTTGCGATGCAGCGCAGCATCGGTACCGGCGCGCTGCCGTCCGCCGAGCGGCACCTGTCGGCCTTTGCGGCTTTCGGCCTCGAAGACGATGGATCGGCCGAGTGGAATTACATGCTCGACCTGATCGGAATGATCACTCCTGTTCTTAGCGGCCAGGATGTCGGCACCTGCCTGGATGCCGCCCTCCGTTTTTAGCTGGACGGGGCGTTCAACATGCGGGCCAGAGTCTACGCGGTGGCGGACGGAAGGCCTATTTCGTACGCGGAGGTCAGACAGCGTATTGCTGACGACCCGAATGGGAGCGGACGGTCAATCTCATAACCGCGCTGTGATGTCGAGCCGACGGCACGTCGGGCAGGGTGGAGGCCCTGTTGCCAGTCTAGAACAGCCAGCCGGGTTGCTCATTAGCCGAAATGATCATGCGCGTGGTCGCTCCATGGTTGCTCGGATGTCCCGGTACGGCCCGATAGCGGCCGGCACGAACCGGCACCAACGGGGTTCAAGTCCCTGGCGGCGCACCTGTCATGACGTACGAGGCACGGCGATGGCCGTGATGATCAGGCCATCGTCGACCAGCCACCGTCCGGTGAAGCTGGTGAGCGGCCCATCGGCAAGCTCGGGCCCGTCGACCAGCAACCGGGCGGTGAACGTCCCGCGGTCCGGATCGATGCTGACCGATGCGTCCGCGAAGCCGAGCCAGCGCTGCGTCAGCGGGAACCACGCCTTGTAGACCGATTCCTTCGCGCTGAACAGCACCCGGTCCCAGTGCGTGCCGGGCCCGGCGGCGGCCAGGGCGGCCAGCTGCTCGCGCTCCTCCGCCAGCGACACCGCCCCCAGCACGCCCTCGGGGAGCTGGCCGTGCGGCTCCGCGTCCAGGCCGATAGTGAGCAGGTCCCGGTCGCGGGCCACGGCGCAGGCCCGGTACCCGGCGCAGTGCGTCATGCTGCCGACCACGCCGACCGGCCACTGCGGAGCGCCCCGCAGCCCCGGCACGATCGGGACGGGCGGCAGACCCAGCCGGGCCAGGGCGGTCCGGGCGCAGGCCCGGGTGGTGGTGAACTCGCGGCGCCGCTTACCGACGGCCTTGGCGATGACCGCCTCTTCCTCGGGGAACAGGGTCAGGCCGGGCGGATCACCGAAGGCCTCGGCCGTGGCCGCTTCGGCCGGCACGATGGTCTCGATCACCGGAACACGCCGTCGGCGCTGGGCTCGGGGATCTCTGGCACCGGCAGGATCTGGCGCGGGATCCCGGGCTGATCGGGGATGCCGGGATGCTGCGCCCGCCGGCGCCACTCCCGCGGATAGCCGACGGAGACCTCCTCGAACCGGACGCCGTCGTACCAGGTCGTCCGGGGAATGTGGATATGACCGTAGACGACCGTGACCGCGTTGAACTTCGTGTGCCAGCCGGCGGTGCGATCGGTCCCGCACCACTGGGCGAACTGCGGGTAACGCAGGATCCGGGTCGGTTCCCGGATCAGCGGCCAGTGGTTGACCAGCACCGCGCCGACGGCGGGATCGAGCCCGGCCAGGCGCCGTTCGGTCGCTTCGACCCGGGCCCAGCACCAGGCCGCACGGCTCTGGTAGGGATCGGGGTACAGGACCCTTTCGTCGCTGCAGACCACGCCGGTTTCGTAGGCGTAGGCGAGGGCTTCTTCCCTGGTCGGCGCGTTCTCCGGTAGCCACGAGTAGTCGTACAGGCAGAACATCGGCGCGATCGTGGCCGGGCCGCCCGGGCCGGTCCAGACCGGATAAGGGTCCTCGGGCGTGATCACGCCGAGACGCTGGACCAGCTCGACCAGGTGCCGGTAGCGCTCTTCGCCGCGCCACGGGACCGTTTCCCGGCCGTGAGTCCACAGCTCATGGTTGCCGGGGACCCAGATCACCTGGGCGAACCGGTCCCGCAGCAGGCCGAGAGCCCATTCAATGTCGGCGAAGAGTTCCCCGACGTCACCGGCCACGATCAGCCAGTCATCCCCGGATTCGGGACGCAGGTTCTCGACGATGGCCCGGTTCTCCCGGTAGCCCACGTGCAGGTCGCTGAGCGCGAGCAACCGAGGTGGTCGGACGGGGTTCGGAGCCATCCGTCAGAGCATCGCACAACCTGGGCACTGACCGGAAAGCAGGTGTGCGGCCGGCGGTCAGGCCGGGGTCACGGCGCGCTGGACGCAGTCGCTCAGCAGGGCCCGGCGGCGGTCGTGCTCGCTGCCGGGCTCGCCGGCTGTGGCGGCGTAGAAGCTGCTGGCCGGGGACCAGGCGCAGGCCATGGCCAGGACCAGGCCGAACAGGTCGAACGGGTCGCCCGGGCGGACCCGGCCCGCGGCCTGAGCCCGGGCGATGCCGGCCAGCTTCAGCTCGTCGTCGGAGGCGTCGGACAGCCGGCCGGCCGGGCGCCGCTCCAGCCGGAGCCAGGCGATGAGGCGGACCAGTTCGGGGTGGCGCAGGTTCTCGTCGTATACCCCGACGGCCCAGCCGGGCAGATCGTCCGGGTCGAACGGGACGGCGCTGAGCAGGCGGTCCGAGCGGTCGGCGATGACCGCGTCGAACAGGCCGTCCTTGCTGCCGAAGTAGCCGTAGAGCTGAGCCTTGTTCGTGCGTGCGGCGACGATGATGCGGTCGATCCGGGCGCCGGCGATGCCGCGGTCCGCGAACTCCGCCGCGGCCGCGTCGAGGATGCGCCGGCTGGTCGCGGCGCCCCGGGTCGTGGTCGGCAGTTCGGGCACGGGGCCAGTTTAGCAGACAGAACAGTTGGTTTGCTTTTCCGGGCGGAGCTAGCTACGGTGAAACAGACCGAATAGTCTGTCCTGGAGGATTCATGCGTACCACGACCGGATGGCAGAGCACCGACGGTTCCACCGCGCTGCAGCAGGTGCCGATCGAGCGCCGGGAACTGCGCGGCGACGACATCGCGGTGCGGGTCGACTACTGCGGCGTCTGCCACAGCGACCTGCACCGGATCCACGGCGCCTTCGGGGGCGGCGAGACGCCGGTCACCGGGCACGAGTTCACCGGCACGGTGACCGCCATCGGCCCCGCGGTGGGTGGCTTCGCCCCGGGCGACCGGGTCGCGGTCGGGACCATCGTCGACTCCTGCGGGGACTGCGCGATGTGCCAGGCCGGGCAGGAGAACTTCTGCTCCCAGGGCGCAACCAGCACCTACGGTGGGACCGACCGCATCGACGGCACGCAGACGCAGGGTGGCTACAGCCGCGAGTACGTGCTGCGGGAGAAGTTCGCCTACCCGCTGCCGGACGGGCTGGACCCGGCCGCCGCCGCCCCGCTGATGTGCGCCGGGATCACCATGTGGGAGCCGTTGCGCGCGGCCCGGGTCGGGCCGGGTAGCCGGGTGGCCGTGGCCGGCCTGGGCGGGCTCGGGCACCTCGGGGTCAAGCTCGCCGTCGCGCTCGGGGCCGAGGTCACCGTGCTGAGCCGCACGCCGGACAAGGCCGACGACGCCCGCAAGCTTGGCGCCACCGATCTGCTGGTCAGCACCGATGCCGGGCAGCTGGAACAGGCCCGCGGCCGGTTCGACCTGATCCTGGACACCATCTCGGCCCCGCACGACCTCTCGCCGCTGCTGGGCCTGCTGGCCCTGGACGGCACGCTCAGCGTGGTCGGCTTCCCCATCGGCGAGATCCCGCTGCGGATCATGGACCTGACCTACGGCCGCAAGAACCTGAGCTCATCGGGCACCGGTGGCCGCCGCGGCACGGCCGAGATGCTGGCCTTCTGCGCCGAGCACGGCATCACCGCGGACATCGAGCTGCTGCCCTCGGCCAAGGCCGGTGACGCTCTCGACCGGCTCGACCAGGGCGACATCCGCTACCGCTTCGTGCTGGACCTGTCCGACCTGGGCTGAGACCCAGCCGGGTCGCCGGTCACCCGGGCCTCGGCTTGGCCGCGCGCCACGTCGTGGCCGGCCTCGCAGCGCACGGCGACGCTGAGCCGGGCGCCACAGCCGGCGTGCAGGAACTCGACGCTGCCGTGACCGGCGTCGTTACCGGACTCGAGGCCGGAGTCGAACTGCTGGCCCCAGTCGGCCAGCGCGACGAGCAGCGCGAACAGTTCCCGGCTGCGGTCGGTCAGCACGTACTCGTACCGGGTCCGCGCGCCCGGCTCCCGGTACGGCTGCTGAGCCAGCAGCCCGTCCTGGACCAGCTGCTTGAGCCGCTTGGCCGCTGCCGCGTCGCTCAGCCCGGTGCTCCGGGCCAGGTCATCGAAGCGCCGCCCGCCGTAGAAGACCTCACGCAGCAGGATCATCGCCGACCGGGTGCCGACCCGTTCCAGCGCGCGCTCGATCGGGCACCAGCCTTCGCCGGCCGCAGTAGCGCGGCCGGCCAGGCGGCCCGTAGGGGTGATCACCTTGTCTCGGCGGCCGGCGTGGCCTCGCCTGGCCGTGACGCTGTCATGGCCTCATCTTAGCCTGGCTAGGTAAATATTGAGTCAGCATGATACGGGCCTAGCTGTGCGTTGCGAAGCCAACATGTCCGTGCCGCCCGGGCCGGGGCTCACCGGTCGAGGAAGTCGATGACCTGGCGGGCGAAAAGCGCGGGGTACTGGAAGTGAGCGCCGTGGCCGGAGTCGGGTAGCAGCCACAGCTCGGCGTCGGGCAGGTGCTGGTACAGGTGGTAGGAGTTGATGGTGGGGATGACGACGTCGTTGCTGCCGTTGACGACCAGCGTGGGCTGGGCGATGCGGCTGAGGTAGGCGAAGTCGTCCGGAGGGGCCGAGCCCCACCCGTTGGCCGCGGCGCGGTAGGCGGCCATGGTCTCGGCGCTGACGGGAAGGTCCCGGTCTTCGGTGCGGGCCTGGATGCGGTCGATAAAGGCGCGACCTGCGGCCTGGCTCTCCTTGGACGGGGCGAACAGGATCGGCAGCCACATGTCGTCGCCGAGTTCGTCCCGCTGGCCGAAGAGGGGGGCGGTAGTGGCGGGCTGCCGGGCGATGGAGAAACCCCCGCGCGGGCCCGTGCCCACCAGGATCAGCCGGCGGACCAGGTCGGGGCGATTGAGCGTGATCAGCTGCGCGGTCTCACCGCCCATGGAGTGCCCGAGGAGGTCGATCGTGGTCAGGCCCAGGGCGTCGATGAAGCGGATGGCGTCGGCGGCCATGCCGTCGATGGTGTCCGGGGCGGTGCCGGTACTGCGGCCGACGCCAGCATTGTCGAACAGGATGATCTCGCGTCCCGGGGCGAGCGTGTCGGAGATGGCGGGGTCGAAGTTCTCCAGGTTGCCCAGGAAGTGCTGGGTGAAGACCAGCGGAGGGGCGCCCGGGGTCCCGAAGCGGCGGTAGGCGAACCGGATGCCGCCGGCCTCGATGAACCGGGTGGGCGCGCTGATGGCGAGCGAGGGGGGCATGGCGAAGCTGCTCCGTATCCTGGCTGAGGCCGGTCTCAGATGGCGGAACGGCCGCCGTCGGCGGCGATGACGGCGCCGGTGATGTAGCTGGCCTTAGGCGAGGCCAGGAAGACGATCACGTTGGCGATCTCTTCGGGCTGGGCGGCCCGCTTCATGATGGTGGTGTCGCCGACCCCTTGGGTGACCTCCGCGGGCTGGATGGCGGTGTAGACCGGGCCCGAGGCCACGGTGTTGATGCGGACACCGGCCAGGCTGTACTCGGCCGCCCAGGAGCGGGTCATCGAGTCCAGCGCGGCCTTCGTGGCGCCGTAAGCAGCCCCGCCGGGCATGCCGACCTCGCCGGCCATGCTGCCGACGTTGATGATGACGCCGCTCCCCCGCGCGGCCATCTGCGGGGCCAGCGCGGCGACCAGAAAATAGGGCGCCTGGACGTTGGCCACGAAGAGCCGGGCGAAGGTGGGCACGTCGATTTCCGGAGTGGGCCCGAACCAGCCGACGCCGGCGTTGTTGACCAGCACATCGACCGGGCCGGCCTGCTGGATCAGGTCCTCGACCCCGGTCCCGGCGGGATCGCTGAGGTCGGCCGCGGCGAAGCGGGCCTTCCCGCCCTCGGCGGTGATGGCGTCGGCCACGGCCCCGCCCCGGCCGGCGT
>CAXUJF010000022.1:21001-24528 GCA_964250865.1 uncultured Streptosporangiaceae bacterium | reverse complement strand
GGGCGCGACGGCGCCCGTTCCGGGCCGCGCTCGGCCTGGCCCGGCGCCATTGGCTGCTGACCGTGCTGCTGGTGGCCGGGGGGGCGCTGCGGGTGATCACCCAGCTCGCCTATCGGCCCGCGCTGCTGTACATCGACTCATCCAAGTACCTGATCGACGGCCTGCAGAAGTACGACCCGCAGGGGTACCGGGCGCTGATCCTGGCCCCGGTGACCTGGCTGGGCAACCTGGCCGTGGTCGCGGGCCTTCAGCACCTGATCGGCCTGGCCATGGCCGTGGTCCTCTACCTCGTCCTGATCCGGTGGAACGCCCCGCGCTGGGCCGCCGCGCTGGCTGCGGCCCCCGTGCTGCTGGACGCCTACCAGCTCCAGATGGAGCAGACGATCATGCCGGACGTGGCGTTCGAGGCGCTCATCGTGGCCGGCCTGGTCATCCTGGCCTGGAAACCCCGGCCGTCCCCGGTGGCCATCGCGGTGGCCGGCTTCATCCTCGGGGCATCGGCCACGATCCGCCAGGTGGGCGAGTTCCTGATCGTGCCTGCGCTGCTGTTCGGCGTGCTGGCCGCCCGCGGCTGGCGGGCCCGCCTCGGCTCCGGCGCGCTGGTCACGGTCAGCTTCGCGATCCCCATCCTGATCTACATGACCTTCTCGGCGCTGATCCTGGGCGACCACTTCGAGCTCTCGGTTCAGGGCGACGCGGTGGTGTACGGGAGGGTGGCCGCCGCCGCCGACTGCACCACCTTGCACCTGACCCCGGCCGAGCGGGCGATCTGCCCGTCTCCCTCGATCGTGCGGGAGTACGGCATCGACGGCCTGATCAATGACCCGACCTCGCCCGTCTATACCGCGATCCTGCCGGTCGGGACGAACCGCGGGGACGTGGCCAACGCCCTGTCCTTCGCCGTACTGGAGCAGCAGCCGCTGCGGGTCGTCGTAGCCATCGGCGAGGACGCGATCAAGCTGTTCGCGCTGACCCGTAACACCTCCCCCGGCGACACCCCGATCTCCCGCTGGCAGTTCCAGACCAGCTGGCCGATGTACCCGGTCGCGATCACCGAGTCCACGGCCAGCTCGATGTTCGCCAACACGGGCGGCGGCGGCGCTCCCCTGGCCGTCCGGCCGCTGGCCACCTTCCTGCGGGACTACCAGCTGCACGGTGGCTGGACCCCGGGGCCGTTCCTGCTGCTGACGCTGCTGGCCGGAGTGAGCGGGGTGGCCACCTGGCGGCGCCGGGGCGACAACTCGGCCGCCCTGGTCTGCCTGCTGGTCACCGGGCTGGGGGTGGCGGTGCTGCTCGGCGCCGACCTGTACGAGTTCTCCTGGCGTTACCAGCTGCCCGCGCTGGTCACGCTGCCCGCCGGGGGCGCCCTGGGCGTCGCGGCGCTCCGGAGCCAGTTCCGGACCAAGCAAGAAACCCCTGGTGGGACCGCAGTAACCTGGGGGCCGTGCCCAGCCAGCGTGAACAACCAGACATCCGGACCCTCGAATCCCGGGTCATCTACACCGACCCCTGGATCCGGCTGAGGCAGGACCGGATCGAACGGCGGGACGGGTCGCAGGGGACCTACGCCGTCGTTGAGAAGCGGAACTTTGCCCTGGTCATCCCGGCCGACAATGACGGGTTTCACCTGGTCGAGGAGTACCGGTACCCGATCCAGCGGCGCAGCTGGTCGTTCCCGCAGGGCGGCTTCCCGGCCGGGGTGACCGGTGCCCCCGAAGACCTGGCCCGGCTCGAGCTGCGGCAGGAGACCGGCTTCCAGGCCCGGGAACTGACCCGCCTCGGCTTCATGCACAGCTCGCACGGCACCACCAACCAGGGCTGTGATCTCTTCCTGGCCACCGGCCTGGCGCCGGGTGCACCGGACCGGGAGCACGAGGAGCAGGACATGCGCCAGCAATGGGTGACGCGCGATACCTTCGAGCAGATGATCGGGGACGGCGCCATCACCGACGACTCGACCCTGGCCGCTTACACCTTCCTGCTGCTGCACGAGAAGCGCCATGGCCGTCGGTAACGCTGCGCCGTCGGTAACGCTGGGCCGTCGGTAACGCTGGGCCGTCGGTAACGTCTGGGCATCAAATCCGGCTGAGGTGCACCAACGCGGCCGTGAATGCGTCCTCTAATGCATATTCAACTGCTCGGCGGAAGGAACCCGGCCACGATGACCATCGGCACCACGGCGGCCCACACCGGCACCGGACACGGCCCGCCCGGCACCGGGCCACTGGACAGCGGCACCGCCCCGTACTGCTCGGCCTGCGGCCACTGGGCCGGGATCTTCGACCCGGAGCAGGGCTGGCAGCACTGGCGCGACCACCCCGCGCCCAACGGCACCCGGGCCCCGTTCGAGACCGGGCACGTGGTCGAGCTGGCCTGGTGCGCGCCGCCCGCCCAGTCGGTCTCCCCGGCTCAGCACGAGCAGCTGCTGGCCGCCCTGGACGATGCGATCGCCTATCGCGAGCAGGCCTCGTCCACGGGCTACGCCACGACCTACCGCATCCTGCGCCGGCAGCTGACCCGGGCCTTCGCGGTGGCTGAGCTGGACGAGTGAGCCAGGAGCCGTCCCCGGACGCATGAACCGGCCGTCCTCATGACGACCAGGACACCCAGACGGTAGTAAGCATCAATTACTCCGTTCAGTAGTTTAAAGGTGACACAGTGTTTTAACGTAACGCAGTGAAGTGGCTTGCTGCCTATGGGTTGCATCAGCCCGGCCTTCGGTTGACGCGGAGCACGGGCCTGCCCCGTTAAAAGGGAAAAGCAGCCCTCGGTGTAGTTCCGAAAAACTAGACTGATTGCTCCAATTTTCGGCATACACTGCTCCGATGGAGGCGAAGCAGCCACATCAGCTGACCCCCAAAGGGCGGGCCACCCGGGAACGGATCCTGACCATCGCGGCCAGGCAGATGTTCAGGAACGGCGTGGCCGGCACCACCACCGAAGACCTGCAGCGCGTCGGAGGCATCAGCCCGTCGCAGATCTACCACTACTTCGGTGATAAGAAATCCCTGGTCAAAGCCGTTATCGCGGTTCAGACCGAAGCCGTGCTGCGCACCCAGGGCCCGCTGCTCAGCCGCCTGGACAGCTTCGAGGCGCTGGAAGCCTGGCGGGACGCCCTGATCGACCTGCAGCGATCACGTCACTTCGAGGGCGGCTGTCCGATCGGCTCCCTGGCCAGCGAGCTGGCCGACCACGACCCCGAGGCCCGCGCCGATCTCGCGGCCGCGTTCATCCGCTGGCAGGACGCCATCCGCGACGGGCTGGCCGCCATGCGCGACCGTGGCGAACTGGCGGTCGACGCCGACCCGGAGTCGCTGGCCCTGGCCATGCTGACCGCGGTCCAGGGCGGCCTGCTCATGACCCAGGTCCGCCACGACACCGTGGCCCTGCGCACCGTCCTGGACGCGATCATCGACCGCATCCGCCGCCACACCCCGGCCTGACCGGCCCGCCTGACCGGCCCGGGGGGGGCGGGCCCGCCCGGCCCGGCGGGGGGGGGGGGGGGGGGGGGGGGGGGGGGGGGGGGG
>CAXUJF010000022.1:2295-20991 GCA_964250865.1 uncultured Streptosporangiaceae bacterium | reverse complement strand
GCCGTGGCTGAGGCGGCGGCCGGACGCGCCTGCCGCCAGCTCGTCGTCGCCCCCCCCGCCGCCCCGGCCCGCCGGTCAGGCCTCGGTGGCGAAGCGGTAGGCGTTGGTCTCGCGCAGTTCGAAGCCGAGCCGCTCGTACAGCCGGTTGGCCGCCTGCCGGGTGGGACGCGACGTGAGGTCCACGGTGCGGGCGCCCACGGCCCGGGCCCGGCGCACCGCCTCCTGGGTCAGCGCGGCCCCGACCCCCTGGCCACGAGCGGCCTGGTCCACCACCACGTCCTCGATCCAGGCCCGCAATCCGGTCGGGATCGGGAACGTGACCAGCGTCAGCATGCCGACGACCCGGTCCCCGTCACGGGCGATGAGGAGGTAGTTCCCGTCCCACGAGACGATCTGCTTGAGCGCGGCGGCGGAGAGCGGCGGCGCCGAGCGGGACAGCTGCGGAATCAGCCCGTTGACGGCGGCCAGCTCCTCGTCCGAAATGTCAGCGATGACCTCAACCTTGATGCTCATAGCGTGACTTTAACGTCCTGCGGCCGCGGCGGCCCGTGACCTGCAGACCCGCCCGCAGGGCCGACCCGCAGGTCCACGGACAGAAGTGTCTCAGGTTGACAACGCAGTACCCCGGCGCCCGTGACACGCTCACCGATCAAGGACGGCCCGTCCTCCCGCGGGTCGTCCCCTGACGTCCTGGCCCGGTATGAAAGGCACGGCGGGCCGGGTCAGCGGCGGATCGCGACCGTCGCTTCCAGGTACTTGTGGTCGCTGCCGAAGCCCTGGTGAGCGCTGATCCTGGTCACGGCCAGGTCCGATCCGGTCAGCACGTGGTCGATGCGCACGAACGGCGGCACGATGGCCCCGTTGGGCCAGGTCATGTCCAGAGCCTGGCCCCGGGCCGCGGCCCCGTCGGTCAGCCCGTCGCCCAGCAGCCTGACGAACCCGCGGTTGCCCCAGGAGGAGTTGAAGTCGCCGACCAGCAGCATGTGGGCCGGGCCGGTGGCCTTGACCATGCGATCGGCGGCGGCCAGCGCGGATCGGGTCTCGGTCCAGGATGAGGGCAGCGGGGCCAGGTTGTGGAACAGGCGCACCGGTACCGGCCCGCTGGGTGACCACAGGGTGGCTTCGACCAGGTAGTACATCCCCTGGCCGTCCCACTGCACGGTCTTGAACTGGCAGCCGGTCAGGCGCAGCCGGGAGGCCAGCATAAAGCCGGTCGCGCCGAAGTCCGGTTCCGAGCAGTAGTAGCGGTACCTGGTCAGCAGCCCGGAATCTTTCATGGTCTGCAGCGCCCCGCCCGGCTGCCCACTGCCCGGCTGAGCACCGCCCGAGAACTCCTCGAACGTGATGAGGTCGGGGTTGTCCTGCTTGATGGCCTGCAGGTAGCCGGGGTAGAGCGCCCAGCCGCTGTCGAGGCCCGCGTCGAACACGCGGACCGTCGCGGCGTCCTTGGCCCAGGCCGGGACCGGGGCCGCCGCCGTCAGTTCCGGCAGCGCGAACAGGACCTGGGCGGCCACGATGACCAGGGCGGCCGCGCCCAGCCACCAGCGCCTGGCGATGAGCGCGACGGCCGCCACGGCCCAGGCCGGCAGGTAGAGGACCAGGTAGTTGGCGTTGAGCACCATCAGTAGCTCGGCCTCGTCCCAGGCGACCAGCCGCAGCAGCGCGAGCAGCGCGAGCACGGCGACGATCAGCCAGCCGATGACGAGCACGCCGCGCCGGACCCCCGTCAGCCTGCGACGGCCGGGGCGCAGCGGGCCGGCCTGTTCCGCTTCAACGGCGCTCGGCAGTTCCGGCATGACCTTCTCAACCTATCGGGACGGTAATTGGTGACTGGCCACAGAAGGCCGCCGGGCCCATTGGCCCAGGGGCCCGAGGGGCCCCTCCAGATATACCGCCTCGGCCGAGCCCGGCGGACACCGTGACGGTTGCTGATAGTTCCTGCTCCGAAGGGTTCAGAGCTGTTGACGCAGCTGGTAAAGCCGGGGCCACAGGTGCGCGAGCGCCGCGTCGGCCTCCATCGCGGTGAGGAGTGTCACTTCGCCGCCATGCTCCAGTTCGTGCACCAGGTCGGTTATCGGCCCGTCCCCCAGGGCCCCCAGCGCCTGCTCGTAGCCGGGCGTGGGGGCGGGCCTGATCCTGGAGATCAAGGTGGCGAAGACGCCGAGCTCATCGTGGCGCGGACCGATCCGGGCCGGCTGGGCCCGTTATGCTTCCCGGGGCGAGAGTTTGCCGAACTCGTGGCAGCCGTCCCGGTAGCGATCCGCCCCCGCGAACCGCACCGTCTTGATCGGCCCGAGCGGTCAGGCCCCGGCGGGCCAGGCCGGGTCGCGGCCGGTCCAGGCCAGGAAGGCCTGGGACTGGGTCGCGCCGGCCGGGGCCGGCTTGGCGGCGGCGAAGACCCGGCCGTTCCGGACGCGATCCTCCGGGACCGGGTCGATCACGGCGTGGGCGAACTCGATGGCCGCGGCCGGGATGACCAGCTCGGCCCCGCAGGCCCGGGCGATGTCCCAGCCGTGGATGTACAGGTCGAGGGCGGGGAAGCTGAGGCCCGCACCGATGCTGCGCCGCCCGGCCGGTGAGTCGACCTCCCGGGTCAGGTCGACGCCGCTGACCGCGTCCGCGGCGTGGCCGGCCAGGCCGGTCCACCAGGCCTCGGGGCCGCCCTCGACCACGGCACCGGGTGGCTCGACCGGCGACCAGTCGGGCCGGGTGCCCTGAAGCAGGGCCGTACCGAAGCGGGTGGCCTGACCCACGTGGCCGAGGACATCCAGCGCCCGCCAGCCCGAGCACGGCGAGGGCCGGTCCCAGTCGGCCGGGCTCAGCTGGCGCACCGCGCCCCCGAAGAAGTCCAGTCCCTGCAGGAAGGCGACGTCAGGTTGCATGGTCACCCTCCCAACTTTTCACAGGGGTACGACATCTGCCCGGTAGTCTCGGCCGGACCGAGCTGCGGTGGGGGTGGGCGGCCTTAAGACCGCGGCCGGGGTGCGGCTCGCCGGGCCCAGGCCAGGACGGCCCGCAGATCGCCGTGGTCGAGGAAAAAGGCCACGACACCGAAGGCGACGATCGCACCGCCGGCGGCGGGCACGGCCAGGGCGAAGGAGTCCAGTTTGTGGTGCACGGGCACGGCCATGGAGATGGCCACGCCCACCGCGCCGCCTATCGCACCGGCGGCCAGGCCAGCCAGATTGGCGTGGCCGATGCCCTGCACGGCGGCCTGGCCGCAGATTCTCCGGGTGACGAAAACCAGCGGAATGGCCACCACGGTCTGGCCGATGGTGTTGCCCAGGGAGAGCGCCGCGACCACCAGCCGGGGCGGAGCCAGCTCGGCCAGCACCACGTCGGCCACGGCCACCAGCAGCCAGCTTCCGGTCAGGGCCACCGCGGCGACCTTGAGCCGGCCGATGACGAACATCACGCGGGACAGGTTCGCGATCACGGCGGTGCCCGCGCAGCCTGGAGCGAGCAGGGCAAACGCCTCGATCAGCTGCGGTACCTGATCGGGCCGGCTGGCCAGGACGTGCGCGGCGGGAACGCTGATCGCCGCGATCACGGCCGTTCCGAGCCACGACATGAGCAGGATCGCCCGCGTCGACCCGGCGCTGGTCTGGTCGAAGGCCAGACCCTTGCGCGCGGCCAGGACGGGGAACGCGGCCACGACGATCGACATGGTCAGGACCGAGCAGACGGAGGTGAAGACCTGCGAGGAGTAGTTGTAGATGACAATCGCGCCGGTCGTCCCGCGCCCGTTGGCCAGGGTGATGGCCACCACGCTGCCCACGTCGACGGCGATGAGCTCGGCCACGCCGACCAGCGCCAGGCCGCCGGCCCGGCGCGCCACCCCGGGCGGGAAGCGCACGACCGGCCGGAACCGCAGGTGCAGCCGCCACGTCGACGGCACGGCCACCACGACCAGCGCCGCGATGCCCAGCGTGGTACCCACCGACAGCACCAGCTCGGCCTGCAGGGGCAGCCGGGCCAGCGGAAGACCCTTGTTCAGGGGGACGAAGGCCAGATAGCAGGAGATGAGCACCAGGCTGGAGATGCCGGGGCCGATGGCCGACGCGGCGAACCGGCGGTAGGACTGCAGCAGGCCGTAGAGCACGACCGACAGCCCGTACAGCAGCGCCTGGGGGGCGAAGACCGCCAGCATGTTGCCGGTGGCCGCGACGACGTCGGCCCGGACACAGTGCGCGTTGGCGTTGGCCGGATTGAGCAGCGAGGCGATCGGCTCAGCGGCCGCCGCGATAATCACGACCAGCGGCACCAGAATCAGCCCCCACCTGGTCAGGTGGGCTGCGGAGATCGGGGCCCCCCGCGCGGGGGCCGCGGGGGCGTCGGCCGCCTGCTCGGCCGACCGGGCCAGGATCGGGACCATCGCGCTGGTCAGCGCGCCTCCCAGAACCAGCTCATAGAGCAGGTTGGGAACCTGGTTCGCGGTGACGTACGCGGTGCCCAGGCAGCTCGCGCCGACGGTCTGCGAGAACACCAACGTGCGGGCCAGGCCCAGCACCCGGGACAGGATCGTGAGACCGGCCACCACGGCGGCACCGCGGGCGATGCCGGCCCCGAGCCCGGTCGGCTGACCTGAGGTGACCGGCTCAGCTGGACCAGGCCTACCGCCGACCCGCACCGGCCACTCCCGATCCCGCACGCAAGGCCGCCATGACCTGGATGGTACGCAGACAGCCGCCGGAACCGGGTCATAACGGAAAACCGCCGGGCGGGCGGATCAACCGGGGACGGCGCCGAGGATCCGCCGCCAGTTCTGGCCGGTCACCTTGGCCGCCGTCTCCGCAGGCCGGGAGCGTCCCAGAGCCTGGAGCAGGTCCGGGTAGGCCACAGCCTGTCGCAGGCGGGCAGCTGAGTGATTACCGGGTAATCCGCTGGCTCTCCGGGTAGCTCAGTGGCCCTATGACCCATGAGAACCGTGCCCTCTGGCTCCCGAAGCGAGGAGCCAAGCTGGAGGTCGGACCGGCCCCGTACACCCCGCCCGGGCCGAACGAGATTGTTGTCCGCGTCCACGCGGTCGCGGTGAACCCGGTCGACGGGATACCGGGCTTCGCCTACCGGGTGGTCTTGCCCTGGCTGACGTTCCCCGCCGTCATCGGCGCGGACGTCGCGGGCGAGGTCGTCGAGGCCGGAGCGGACGTCACGCGCCTGCACCCGGGGGACAGGGTGCTCGGCCACGCGGTCGGCCTGGAACGTTCCCGCAACCGGGCCGCAGAGGGCGCGTTCCAGAAGTACACCGTGCTCATGCAGCACATGGTCTCCCCCATCCCCGGCGACCTGTCGTTCGAGCAGGCCGCCGTGCTGCCGCTGGCGTTGTCGACCGCAGCCACCGGCCTGTTCCAGCACGACCACCTCGCGCTACCGCTGCCCACGATCGGCCCGCCCGACCGCGGGCAGCCTTCAAGCGGCCCGCCCAATCGCCACGAGACGGTGCTCGTGTGGGGCGCGTCGACCAGCGTGGGCAGCAACGCGGTCCAGCTCGCGCGGAGCGCCGGATACCGGGTCATCGCCACCGCGTCCCCGCGTAACTTCGACTACGTCCGCTCGCTTGGCGCGGCGGCGGCGGCCGACTATCACCGCCGTGGCGCGGTCGACGAGATCATCGACGCGCTCGGCGACAGCCCGCTGGCCGGCACCATCGCGATCGGGTCCGGCTCGCTGTCACCGGCACTGTCCATCGCGTCCAGAGCACCGGGCCGGCGCCGGGTCGTATCGGCATCCCCGTCCCCGATCACCCGCCTCCGGTCGGCCTGGGTCCGTCGCCAGGGCGTCCAGCTGACCGGAATCTGGGGTGGCACCTTGAAGGACAACGAGGTCGGGCCCGGTATCTACGTTGACTTCCTCCCCGCCGCGCTGGCCAGCGGGACCTACCGGGCCGCGCCGGAGGCAGTCGTCGTCGGGGAAGGGCTCGGCCAGATCCCTGACGCCATCGATCAGCTCCGCCAGGGCGTCTCGGCCAAGAAGCTGGTCGTCCGGGTATGACCCGGGCGAGCCACGTGCCCTGGACCTCAGGCCTCAGGCCTCAGGCCGAGGTGGGCCAGGCGGGGTCGCGGCCGGTCCGGGCCAGGAACGCCGCTGAGTCCGTGGCGCCAGCCGGAGCGGGCCTCGCGGCCGCGAAGACCCGGCCGTTGCGGACGTGTTCGGCCGGGACCGGGTCGATCACGGCGTGGGCGAACTCGATGGCCTCGGCCGGGATGACCAGGTCGATTCCGCCGCTCTTGGCGATATCCCAGCCGTGGATGTACAGGTCCAAGGCGGGGAAGCTCAGGCCCTCGCCGACGCTGTGCCGCCCGGCCGGTGAGTCCATCTCCCGGGACAGGTCGACGCCGTCGACCGCGTCCCGGGCCGGGCCGGGCAGGCCGGTCCACCACGCATCCGGAACGCCTTCGACCAGGGCACCGGGAGGATCGACCGGCGACCAATCGGGCCGGGTGCCCTGGAGCAGCGCCGTACCGAAGCGGGTGGCCTGGCCCACGCATATTGATAATGAACGGGGGCCTGACATACCGGGAGGACATTGATGTTCGGGCTGTGCGTGCGCTTCACGTGTAAGGACCAGGCCAGCGCGGAGGCCTACGACCGGCTGGTGGCCGAGACCGTCGAGGGCATCAGGGCCAGCGAACCCGGCACGCTCGTCTACGCCTCCCACCTGGTCGAGGGCCAGCCGCTGCAGCGGATCTTTTACGAGCTGTACCGCGACCGGCGGGCCTTCGAGGCCCACGAGGCCGCGCCCCACACCCGCCGCTACCTCGACCAGCGCGACCAGTACCTGGCCGGGACCGAGGTCGACTGGCTGACCCTGCAGACCGGCAAGGGCACCGGCGGCTGACCGCTGGGACCGAAGGGGCCGACCGGGGGCCAGCCTGCAGAGCGACACCCGGTATCCGCTGCTGGCCCGGCTGGAACAGCAGAAGCTGGTCACCTCGGCGGGCGGCAGCCAGGTGGTGTTGACCGGGCCGTTCTGGACGCCGCCGATACCCAGGATCGCGACCTTGGGGTGATACAGCCCGCGCCAGGTCTTGAATCTCAGTTTCAGGTTCGGCGATAGCTGAGCTGACCGCGCAGGACGATCGCGCGGGGTGCGGCGAGCTGGCTGAGATCGCCACGGGGGTCGGCGTCATAGATCACGGCATCGGCCGGGGCTCCTTCGGTGAGCCCACCCAGCCCGAGGTAGGACCGGGCCGCCCAGGACGCCGCACCGATGGCCTGGTGCGATGACAGGCCCGCGGTGACCAGCGCACGAACCTCATCGGCGACTCGGCCGTGGGGTCGTGAGTCGGTGCCGGCCAGAATGGTCACGCCGGCCTCGGCCGCGGCGACGGCGAGTTGGCCGTGCACCGAGGCCCGCCGATGTACCAGTCCCTGCGTGGATTGTCGGGACGCTTAAGCACGTTGGCGAGCGAGCCGTTGATCACCGAGAGGGTCGGGGTCAGGGCGGTACCCTGGGCGGCCATCTGCGGCAGCAGGTCCGGGTCCAGGCACATGCCGTGCTCGAGCGAATCGACCTGTGCCGCTACCGCCGCCGCTCCGCCCGCGGCCTGCTGGGAGTGCACCGCAATCCGGCCGCCCGCGGCATGGACGGCCGCCACGATTTCGCGCAGGACATCGACGGGGAGCGGGTCGTTCCCCGGCTGCCAGTCGGCGATCACCTTGGCCCACCCGGTCCGCGCTGCCTGCGCGGCGGCGAGCCCCGGCAGCTCGCTGTGGTCGGCCCGCCGTCCCCATCCGTCGATGAACTGGCCGTGCTGGGCGATCCACGGCCCAGCGTGCACCGCCCGCGGGACATCCGGGTCACGGCCGAACCAGGCTGGCGGATCCCCGGCCAGACCCGGCGCCCGGATCGGTGGTCCACCGGTCCCCGTCGGCGTACAGGTCGGCTGCACTCCCATCGGGCAGCGCGATACCGCGAATCCGGAGAACGGCAGACCGGGCTGCGCCGGGAGGTCTCATGCGACTGGGCTCGACCCGCCATCGAAGTTGATGGCCGTGGACATCCCCACCCGCGGCGGTCACCTCGTCAGCGACCGCCCGGACCCGGTCCTCGCTGCGGCCGCAGAACGCGACGCCAGCCTTCTCGGTACACAGGGTCCGGACCAGCGCCGCCCCCAGCCCATCGGAACCGCCCGTGACCAGAACGACCTTTCCGGCCAACGCGAAGTCCACAGCAATCTCCCGAAACGCAACGCACCATCAGACGATGACTGTAAACCCCGGTCCGTGCGCCGGATCTAGCGCATGGCCGCGCGGGGGACGCGATAGGCCAGCACGCTGTTGGCAATGGCGCCCGCGAGCGTCAGCAGCGCCCAGCCCCAGAGCCCATTGGCCCGCAGGACGCCGGTCAGGGCCAGCAGCCAGGCCGTCACCAGCACGCGGATGAGGATCACGCTACGTGGATGCCTGCGGTTGAAGCTCGTGCCCGGGTTCATGATGATCTCCTCGTCCCAGGGTACGCCGCCCGGACCGCATCATCCCAGTGAGCACGCAGCGACATTAAGTAAGAGTGCCTGGTAGCGGGGGTGGTGTGGGTGGAGTCCCCTGGCCAGGTGTCGAACCAATTGACTACCTCGGCTGGCCGCGGTCGAGAGTTGCCGCGGCGTCGAGGCGCTCGAGCGGGCCCGGGCCGTCGTGCGGATTCGACGGGGCGCCGAGGTGGCGGACGCGAAGCTCGTCCATGAGCTCCTCGATGAACGCCGGACCCTCATCGCGCATGAGCTGCTGCCGGCTTCTGAGCTCGGCGCTGCCGGAGCCCCAGTCGAAGCCCCAGTTACCGAGGGCGTAGATGATCGGCAGAGTCTGGATGCCTGCTTCGGTGAGGCTGTAGCGAGCGCGCTGGCCCCGGGCGGCGGTGCCGCGGGTGAGGATCCCGGCCGTGACGAGCCGCACGAGGCGGTCGGCAAGGATGTTCGAAGCGATGCCCTCCATCGATCCGGTGAGCAGCGCCCGGAA
Organism: uncultured Streptosporangiaceae bacterium; assembly: GCA_964250865.1. Taxonomy (GTDB): domain Bacteria; phylum Actinomycetota; class Actinomycetes; order Streptosporangiales; family Streptosporangiaceae; genus Bog-532. The sequence continues at coordinate 12,036 of CAXUJF010000022.1, read as the reverse complement.
GTAGCGGCGGTCGCCGAAGATGATGTCGCGCAGCACGAGGAGCGACCAGCGATCGCCGAGCACCTCGATGGCGGCGTTGATCGGGCACCCGGACCGAGGTTCCACGATTCCTCCTTGACCGGCATCTTGCTCTCACTGTAGTAGTTGCAGAACGCAATCACTATTGGGAAGAGGCGATGATGGGCCGCTTCGTGTATTCGATGAATGTGTCCGTCGACCTGCGGATCGAGCAAGTTCCCGGGGACAACGGCGCCGGCGAGTGGCTCCGCATCGACGAGGAACTGCACCGCGAGTTCAACGCGCAGGCGCGAGCGCTCGCGCTGATGGTCCAGGGCCGGGTCATCTACGAGACGATGGAGGAGTACTGGCCACGGGCGGGCGAGGACGCGTCACTGCCGGACGTCATGCGTGAGTACGGCGAAATCTGGACGGCCAAGCCCAAAGTGCTCGTTTCGCGCACCCGGCACAGCGCCGGCCACAACACCCGGATCATCGGCGGAGACGACGCGATCGAGCAGCTCGCCGACCTGCGGGCGCGGACCGACGGCGCCATCGGTGTGGGCGGCGCGGCGCTTGCCACCCAGCTGCTCCGGGCCAAGCTGCTCGACGAGCTGCTGCTTTGCACCCACCCCGCGATCCTGGGCTTCGGCCGGCCGCTGTTCGACGACTACGACCTGCCGATCGATCTCGACCTGCTCGAGCAGCGATCGTTCACCCACGGCGTCACGATGCACCGTTACGCCATTCTCAACTGAAAGCGAGGCCAGCCCGTGCTGAGGCAAGTCGCAGAGGGTGTGCTGATCCACGAGAGCGCGTTCTGCCAGAGCAACGCCGTCGTCGTGCCCGGCCGGGCCGGCGTGCTGCTCATCGACCCCGGGGTGCTCGGCTCCGAACTGGCCTGCCTTGAGGACAACCTTCGCGAACTGGGCCAGCCCGTTGTGGCCGGGTTTGCTACCCATCCGCACTGGGATCACCTGCTCTGGCAGGCCGGGCTCGGCGCGGCGCCCCGTTACGGCACGGCCCGCTGCGCAGCCAGTATCCGGGATTTCCTTTCCAACCCGAGCTGGAAGACCCGCATCGCCCCGATGATCCCGCCGGACATCGCCGAGCAGGTGCCGCTGGACCTGCTCGGCCTCATCACCGGCCTGCCCGCCGAGACGGCGCAGATTCCCTGGGATGGCCCTCAGGTCCGGATCATCGAGCATCAAGCGCATGCCCCGGGCCATGCGTCGCTGCTGATCGAGGAACGCAGGGTTCTCGTCGCCGGCGACATGCTTTCCGATGTCCTGATTCCGTTGCTCAACCTGAACGGGACCGCTGACCCGGTCGAGGACTACCTCGCCGCGCTGCGGCTGCTCGAGGGCGTGGCGGGCGACGTCGATGTCGTCATCCCCGGCCACGGGTCCGTCGGCGGAGCTGGTCAGGTAAAGGCCCGGATCGACCAGGATCGCGCCTACGTGCAGGCCTTGCGGGACGCCCAGGTTCCCAGCGACTCGCGGGTCGGCCCCTCGGCCAAGGACGGCTGGGAATGGGTGGCCAGCGTGCACGAACGGCAGCTCCAGCAGCTCGCCCAGAGAAGCGAGACGGTCTGACGATGTCCGTGGCCGGCCAGCAGACGTTGCGGGTGCTCGACGGTTCTTACGTTCTTGAGCGTCCGGCCGACGTCACCGAGGTTGTTCCGCGCACGGGCGTCCTGGCCGTCGTGTTCGGCCCGGACGGATCCACCGTGATCCGGCGCGACGACACCGGCGAGGATGCATGGTCGGCGCTGTGGAACGGTGACGAGGCCCATGACGTGCAGGCGACGGGGATGCTGAGCGCGATCGTGGCGCCGCTGGCGGCCGGTGGCCTGCCGGTCTGGGTGGTTTCGAGCTACGACGGCGACGTCGTTCTCGTCCCGGCCGATCGGCTGGATGAGGCTTCCGAGGTACTGCAGGCGGCCGGCCACCAAGTCCGGCGGTGACCGGGATCGGGCCGCGAGTCACTGCCCCGGGTCGTCTGGGTCTCCCGGCCGCAGGTTTGCCGCGTGCTCCCCGGCCTGCCCTTGACCGTCCTGACCTGCAGGGCTGCATCATCGGAAGCGGATGAGGCTCCTGCACCTACAGTCGCGCCTAGCTCAGTTGCGCGGCGAGGGCTTCGGCCCCGGTGATGCCGGTGGTGCCGGTCCCGGCGATCATGAGGTTGCCGCTCGTTATCGGCGCTTCGGTGACCAGAGCGGACTGTACGTTCCCGTTGATGACGAAGGCGGTGGAGGCCAGCACCGCGTCGTTCCAGTTGCTCGGGCTAGCCGGGTAGTAGCGCGTGGCCTGGCTGGTGGTCAGTTGCGCGAAGGCCTTGGTCGCCGCGCTGTCGAGGGTCACGTCCACGGCCCACTGGCCGGTGTTCGGCAAATGCCGGGCCGTCGCGGACGTCACCTGCGAGTCGAGGATCACGGCCTGGCCGAGGACGTACTTGGCGCCGGATGCGTCGCAGGAGACGATCTCGCTTCCGGTCGCGTTCCACTGGGCGGCGGTGTAGCCCACGGTCGCCTTCCAGGCGTCATTGGTGACGGCGCCGTTCAGGCCGCTCGGCACCGGGGTGCAGGTGAGCCGCTGGAACAGCCGTAGCGTGGCGGTGTTCACCAGGTGAGCGTCCCCGTACTCCGTCGCGCTGCCTCGCGACGACTCCAGCAGGACCGGCCGCGCCAGCGGGATTCCGGCGCCCCGGGCCGCCCCAACAGTGAGCGTCGGCGTGGACGCCGGGCCGGTCAGTGCCGGGATGCCGAACACCGCGGCGACGCTCAGGGCCATCGCGCCAGCCGTTCCGGTGATCGCCGCGATGCGGCGCCCAGGGTCTCGGGCTCGATGTCGACGCCGGTTTCCTCGCGGACCTCGCGGCGCAGGCCATCCTCGATCGACTCGGCCAGTTCGAGGACGCCACCTGGGGGGCTCCCAGTGGTGATTGTCGCGGCTCCGGCTTCGGCGTAACTGACGCCACCCCCGCCACGCGGAACAACTACAGGACCGTCAAAACTACCAGCGCAAACCGAGATCACTGCCGCGCCCACGCCTGGCTCACAGCTATCCGATCTGATGTATTGAGTGAAGGCCATCGTTGGGAGGATCGATTATGGTCACGGCGCGTGTGCCATCTGAGCCTGTCCCCGAGCCTTGGATTCGCAGTGCGGTGCGGCTTCGGCTCGATCTGCTGGCGTTCGATGAGGCCCCGTTCGCCCCTTATGTTCGGCGCCAGCAGTCCGGGGTCGACTTCACCACCATGGCGGAGGTGGGTGGCACGCCCGAACACAGCCGGGCGCTGTACGAACTGAACAAGACCTGCTCGGCCGATATCCCTGGCCGGGGCGACTTCTACACGTTCGACGAATACACCGAACAGCGACTGCAGCCGTCCGATTGTGACCTGCGGGGCATCATCCTCGCGGTAAGCGGCGGTGCCTGGGTCGGCATGGCCGCTACCTCAATCCGGTGGGAGGACGGGTGCGCGGTTAGCGATATGACCGGCGTTCTGACGGGTTACCGCCGCCGGGGTATCGCCCTGGCGATGAAGCTCCTAGCCATTGAATTCGCCCGCTCCAGCGGTATGCGCTGGCTCATGGCTTTGCATCACCCCCGCAATGCAGCGGCAATCGGCATGAACCGGCGACTGGGGTTCGCTGACTACGACCCACGAACGGGTAAGTAGCCGCTTGGTCTTCGTACCTGCGAAACGTGGCGCGAGTCTGCGGCTGCTCAGATCGCTCGAACTTCGGCGAGCCGCTTGACTGCGAACTGGTCGGTCCCGCTGGGGTCCCAGCAGACGGCGGCTTCCCATGCGGCCCGCGCTTGCGCGGCGATGTCGTACGCTTCGTCGCCGAGACCGGCGGCGTTGTGCGGCAGGGCCAGGTCGAGGTCGGGGACGTCGACGTGCGACTCGTCCCAGTCGATCATCGCGACGCGATCCGCGGTCATGCGGATGTTGCGCGGGTTGGGGTCGCCGTGGACGACGCACGTCATGCGGCCGGTGAGCCGCGCCCACGCTGCCCGGCACCGAACGACACCCTCAGGCGGCATCGCGCCGAGGTCGACCCTCGTCCCGGTCCCGGCGTGCAGAAGATCGGCCGACGATCGCCAGCCCGGGCGCTGGGGCCAGCCCTGGGTCAGCCGATGCAGCTGGCGGAGTGTGCCGGCGACGCGACGCCAGTCGGCTTCGGTCTCGGGCGGTCCGCCCTCCACGTAGGTCATCACCACCAGACCGCCGGCGAAGAGCCGGCCGTCTGTGGTCGGGATCGGCACCGGCACCGGCATCCCTGCCCGGTCGAGGTGCCGCAACAGGCCGGTCTCCCAGGCGAGATCCGCGTCGCTGCGCTGGCCGAGACGGCCGACCGCGAGGTGCCCGTTGACGCGCACGCTCCACACCTCGTTGACACCAGCTCCGCCAGTGAGCGGTTCGATGCGAACGACGTCGTCACCCCACTGCTCAAGCGCCTCCCACCCCACCGGCCACATCTTCGCAGAGGATCATCAAGCGCTCAACGAAATTACGAACCCGTGTTCAAGGCCAACGAATCATGCGTTCGGCCGTTGCTTGACCGGAGTGGACGGCGGAATAAGATTTCGGACCGGGTGAGGCCCGCGTTGGATTAGTGCAGCGCATGTGACCTACTGCTCGGAAGGTCGTGAGCAGCGGTGCTGTGAGCCGTCTAATGCCAGGTCAGCGTAGGCGTTATGCTGTCGGCTGGTAACCGCGAGATAACTAGGATGACCGGCCGATCGGCCTTCGGGATCTCGGCGCTTCAGGTTCTACGCAGCGGACATCGGGTCCACGGTCGTCCCGCTGGCCGCCAGCGCTGTGATGATTCCGAGCAGCGCGCCCGATATCGCGCCGAGCAGCGCGTCAAGGACCAGCCATTCCGGCGCCGTCGGCCCGGCTGCCCGGGTCGCTGGTTCGAGCTGCGCCGACACCCGACCGCCTGGGTTGGCCGGAGAAGCGGCCATGGCAATGTAGCTGCGTGCAGCGGCATTAGCGAGGGCCTGTGCCTGGGCGGCGGTCCCGGCGCGGGCGCTTACCGACAAGACGTTCCCCGTGAGGGGCTTGATCTGGACTCCGTACGGGAAGACTTTGAGGAACCTGGCGTGGATGTCGTAGGTCAGAAGCTGAGGTCCGGCTGCGCAGCTGGCTCCGGGTGGGCAGGATGGTACTTCCGCCACGACCAGCGCCTTGCTGGTGAATGTCTCCGGGTGGAGCGTGGCGAAGACAGCGCCAGCGAGCAAGCCCAGTGCCGTCAAGATGCCGATAAGGGTCCTGTTCCGCCGTACGATCTGGGCGAACTTTGGCAGGTTCAGTAGTTGCTGGCTCATCTTGCTCACGCCCGCTTTCTCCGGTCTGCATGTTAGACGGCTGGGCCGCGGTTGCGGTTGCACGTCCGGGCAGAACGCCCCCCGGCCGTTCAGCGGTCGAATCTGGCGGCGAATTACGGCAGTGTCTGGCTGCCCGGCGTCGTCGCGGCGCCCGGCCGTGGATGCGAGCACTGCCGCCGTGTCAGGCGTACCGCCCCATGAGTGTCTGATCAATACGGCCTGGGTGGCTGGGTCGGCGCGGGGGCGGGGCGGGGGGGGCGCAGGGCCCCGGGCGCCCCGCCCCCCCCCCCCGGCCCCCCCCGCGGCGGGGGCCCCCCCCCCGGCGCCGCGCCGGCGCCGCCTTGATCAAATACGGCTCAATTCGGCAGCGCAGCGACCCAACAGGCTGTCCTCCGTCGAGTGATGCGCGACACTCGTCCGCCAACTGAACTGCAACACCCAGGGCCGTGGTCGTGGGCTGTTTCAGCGCGGCTACGTGTACTGGCGTACCGCGGTGTCGATGCGGGGGAGGAATGAGTCGATTGCGTTCGCGCCGTGGAACGCAACCGCCGCGAGGTAGGAGTGGAGCCGCCACAGCTCGCGCCGCTCGGCGAACCCGGGGTCCACCGGCGCGCTCTCCAAGTATGCGCGGAACAGCGCCGGGTCGACCGGGGAGTAGTTGTCCACGAGCGCAAGGTCGGCCTCGGGGTGCCCGAAGTACGGAGCGACGTCGATTGCCACCGCGCCGTCTGCAGTGCTGACGAAGTTGTTCTGCTGGGCGTCGCCGTGCAGGAGAGTCGGCACCGGGTCCGGCCCGCAGAGCGCGGGAAGCCGCGCCGCGATCTGTTCCACGCCCCTGGCAAGCTCGGCCGGGAGGTAACGGGAATCCACCGCGAGCCGCAGCATGGGCAGCATACGCCGTTCAGTGTAGAAGTCGGCCCAGGTTCCCGAGCTGACCGGCTGGTTGGGCTGCGGCAGCGGCCCGAAGAATCCGTCGAACGCCGCCAGTCCGAACGACTCCCCGCGTACCTGATGCAGGGCCGCCAGGGCGTGCCCGATCGCCGCGTAGTCGCTCGGCACCCGGGCGTCTGCCGCCTGCCCGGAGGCGGCGCCCCGTTCTGGGAGCGCCTCAGATAGCAGCAACGTCCCCGCGTCTGTGAGGACGAGCCCGCCGCCGATCGGGACCGGGGTCGCCACAGCGCTGCGCGAGCGGATTAGGCTGGACCCGCTGAGCTCGGCGGCGAACTGTTCTTCCCCGGTCGGCGAGGTGTCGAGCTTGGCGAATACGGAGAACGGCGCGCCGGTGAAGATGCCGCACGGGTGCGTCGCGCGGTGGTTCAAGTCGGTAAACCCGCTATGGGCCCAGGCGCGCCCGCGATGCTCGGTCGCGGCCTTCGCGACCGCTTCCACTATCAAGGGGCTCAGTAGGGGATGCGTCACGCCGCTGACCGTACCCCGCTGCTCGGCCAACTTAGACCTGTCGCACGTCAACTGGCGGACACGTGTCGCACGTCAGTCGGCGGAGGACAAACGACCCAACAGGCGGTCGGCTCGCTGCGCTGGCCTGCGATGCTGAGCTACCAGAGGGTTGGGCGGTACGCTGGCCTGTAGTGCTAGCACGACAGGCGAGGATCTAGCACGACAAGGCGGGATGATGACACAGCGCCTTGACCCTCGATCGGATCGCCCGCTTTCGTTGCAGCTGGCCGATGTGCTGCGGGCAGAGATCCAGGAGGGCCAGAGAAGGCCCGGGAGCCAACTCCCGACCGAGAGTGAGTTCCAGACCGAATACGGGGTGAGCCGGACCACGATCCGGTCGGCTCTAGCCACGTTGGCGGCTGAGGGCCTGGTAGTGACGCGTAAGGGATACGGGTCATACGTCCGGGACCGGCAGCCGCTGCAACGGGTCTCCTCGACGCATCGTCATGCTTCTCACCGCGCGTCCGGCAAGCCCGTGTTCGATACCGAGGCTGTTGCGCAGGGCCTGGTGCCGTCGCGCCAGATGCTGATGATCGGGCGCGGCCCGGTCCCGGCCGACATCGCGGAGTGGCTCGGTTGCTCGGCCGGTGATGAGGCGGTGATCCGCCAGCGGCTGCAAATGCTAGATGGCGTCCCGGCTGTTATCTCCACCAGCTACTACCCGCTCTGGCTCGCCGGGGGAACTCGTATGGAGTCGCCCGAGGCGCTGCCAGAAGGCCCTGACAACCTGATTGAGCAGCTCGGTCACCGGTTCGCTCGCGGTATCGAGCTGCTGAGCACGCGGATGCCGACTCCCGATGAGGTCCGCATGCTAGAGCTGGAGCCCGGTGTACCGGTGGCGCGGATGCTGCACATCGACTACGACCCCGACGGCCGGACGCTCCAGGTGGCCGACGACCTGTACACCGGGGATCGGCACGAGTTCGCTTTCGAGTGGAACGAGGATGACGGGACATCGTATGAGTGAGTGGCCCCACAACTGGTCTGACCTGATCAAGGGCATCGGATGTGAGATGTGCGAGGCGGGACGCCCAGAAGCCGACGTTTACGGGCTCCGTATCCGCAAGGGCCAGTACTCCGACGCCTACCTCCAGCGGGCCGATGTCCAGCGCGGATACACCCTGGTCATTTGGCGCGGTCGGCACGTCAACGAGCCGACCGAGCTAACTGATGCTGAAGCGGCCGGGTACTGGGCCGAGGTCCTTGACGTAGCGCAGGCTCTGATCACTGTGTATCGCCCGCTGAAGATGAACTACGAGACGCTCGGCAACTCGATGCCGCACCTGCATACTCACCTGGTCCCGCGCTACCCGGCCGACCCTCGCCCTGGTCAGCCCTTCCCGCTATCAGCCCAGCAGCCGGACGCCAAGATCCCCGACGCGCAGCTGCTGGCGGACGCCACTGAGCTGCGCTCTCTCTTGAAGTAACGGATTCTTAGCCCTGCCGTAAGCGTCTAAAACCTTCCTCCTGTAGTCCCGTAGCTTGTAGTCCTATAATGATAGTACTACAAGCTACGCAGGGACACAAAGGCACTACAGGGTGCGATCCCCATCGACTTCGGGACGTATTCCCGGACGGCGCATACGCGGCCGGGGTCTTCGAGGCGGTGCGGGACTTCGACCGGTCGCAGGGTGACCGGTTCGTGCAGCAACTCGATAAGAGCACGGGGCTGCCGGTGTGGACGGTGGACGTGATCGACGCCGACCCCAGGGCACGCGATCGCACGGTGCGGGTGAAGGTGGCGGCTGATGACGATGGACCTGTACGGGCACCTGGTCGACGGCAACCTGTGGCAGGCGGCGCGGCTCGTCGGGGACACCACGGGGGCATCTGAGCCGCCCGAGCAGATAGGCGGCGATGAGGGCGGCGCGGGAACGGAAGAAAGTGCCAGGTAATGGCGGTGTGCTGGGTGGAGCAGCCTATCGGAATCGAACCGATGACCTACGCATTACGAGGAGTAAGAGAACTGTCCATCGGCGTCCAGTACGTCACGGCGAACCTGCTCATTCGCCTTCCGGTTCCGGTGCCATCCATGCTGATCCACGCCCGTTGTTAGCAGCTGCGTTAGCAAGCAACACGGCAGCATCATGGACATGAGGCGGGACCCCGATACGTGTGCCGTTATTCGGGGATCAGGCTGAATGCGGTTACGTGCTCAGGGTGGATGGCTGTGAAATGGCGGCGGTCCAGCGTCGCGACCTGCTGCACACCAAGCCGTTCCGCGATAGCGACAACGGCCGCGTCGACCATTCCGAGCGGGAAGTCGGCATACTGACGGACGAGGGCAGCGACACGCGCCACATCGGAGCGAGGCAGGCTGCCCAGCTCGAACGTGCCGCTGCTAGCAAGTCCAGGAAGCTGGCTTCAGCCTCCGGGCCCTGATACTTCTCCAGCAGCCAGCACACCTCAACGACGACCGGCATCGGCACGACCAACCGCTCCCGCTGCTCGATCAGGCGAGTAAGCAAGCTTGCGCATACCACGTGATGCTTGTCCGACCGGTCGGCCGCCGCGACCAGCGGCCCCGTGTCAACGACGGTGGTCACGCGGAGCGGTCAGCCCGTCGCGGATGATTTCCTCGTGGTCCTCAGACAGGTCACCGCGGCCCGACTCGACGCTCCCCGCGAACGCCCGGAACCGGCCGATCGCATCCCCTTCCGGGCCCGGCTCAGCCATCGGGCCGAACGAGCGCCTTACCGGCTGTGGTGAATTTTCCGGCCCGGCGGCAGCGGCCTCTGTCGCAACAGCAGCAGCCCACGCAGCGGCGGCGGCAAGCGCCGGGTCCGCCTTGGCCAGGGCCAGTAGACGCCGCGCCTGGCCCGGCGTCAGCCGGTCCACCAGGCGGTGCAGCTCGTCGCTCTCGCGAACCACAGACATACCGCCATTGTAGCTCGGTGCACTTTACCGGGGCCGGGGCCGCAAGGGGACAAAACCCCCCCTAAACCAG
>CAXUJF010000022.1:1336-2285 GCA_964250865.1 uncultured Streptosporangiaceae bacterium | reverse complement strand
CGCTCTCGCTAACCACCCACATACCGCCATTGTCGGGGGGTCCACTTTCGGGGCAGGTCCAGGTAAAGTGCACAAGACCCGAGATAACGCTGGCGCCTGGGTCACCGGGACCGCCAGGGCGGGGGTCGGCCAAGATGGCTGAGGTGACGTCCGGGTGCTCAGTAGTCATCCCTTGTCTAGTCCACGCATCGCGCTGCGGCGCGTCCACAGGTGCCGTATCAACGAGAAGCCTGCGGTGAAGATGACGTAGCAAATCGCCAGCTCAGCCCAAAGTCGGATGTCGAAGTGATGGCTGATGAGCCAAATGATCGCCGCCACGACAGCTATGCCCACAAACGCCGGCACGATCTCTAGTACCGCCCACCGCCGGATTGCCCGCAGGTCCAGCCTTTTGCTCACGATGCCGAGTATGGCGGTTCAAGCGTGAGTGCGATAGCGGAGTATGCCTGCCGCACTCTGCCTCGTCCAACCTGCTGCTGGCAAGGCCGTTAGCAAAAGAGCCCCTTCCATGATCGGAAGAGGCCTCTGTGCTGGGAGCCGCCTATCGGAGTCGAACCGATGACCTACGCATTACGAGGACTGCTAGGGGCGTCCACGAGCGTCCACTGAGCCACAGCAGGCCTGATCGTGCGGCTTCCGGCTCCGCAGGTGTCCATGATGATCCAGGGGCGTTGTTAGCAGATGCGTTAGCAGTGTCGGCGCGGGCCTGCTGGCCGCGCCCCCCCCGGTCGGCCCCCCCCGGGCCCCCCCCCCCCCGCCGGCGCCGGCCCGGGGGGGGGGTGTGGTTCGCTCTTTTTTTTTTTGGGGGGCGGCCACGACCGAGAAGGTCGAGGAAGCCTGGCGACAGGGGCCGGTCGAGGAACGGCTTTCTTATGCGCTCGTCAAGGGCATCACCGACTTCATTGAGGCCGACACCGAGGAGGCCCGGCAGAAGTACCCGAAGCCCTTG
>CAXUJF010000022.1:0-1326 GCA_964250865.1 uncultured Streptosporangiaceae bacterium | reverse complement strand
CCCAGTGCGGTTCCCTGTGGCGCCGGGGCCCTGTTGGCCGCGCCGCGACGGGTCGGCCCGCCAGGGGCCGCACGCCCGTCGCCTGCGCGGCCGAGTGTCGTGCTTCTCTAGCGGTCCGGGGTCTGCACATCCAACTCGGGCGACCCTCTGCTTGCAAAATCCATACAGGCCGTCCCACATCGTCCATGGCCTGGGCTGACCGCTTCCGCTGGTCTGCTGACATCCACCGAGATCCGGGCTCGTTGGTGTCAGCCATGGGTGTCAGTCGCGAGTGGCCGCATAAAGGTGTTTGCCCCCGAACGCATCGGGCAATTGGTCACCATGCGGAACGGCGGGTCTGTTCTTCCCAAGCGACCGGACCGGCCGAACCCACTGCCGAGGGGCCCGTACCTCGGCATCGCCGCCGGGCTTCTAGTCGTGGCCGCCAGTGGGTTGGTCGTGTTCCTCGGTGGTGGCCCGGTCACCAGGTGGCTTGGCTTGGCAATACTGGTCGCTGGGGTAGCAGGAGGTATTACCCTCGCCGTCTCATTGATTTCCTGGCGTCGCCAGCGCCAGACTTCCAATTGGCGGCCGCTCCGGTTCTAGCAGAGCCTTCGCTTGTAAGACCCGTCCGACTTGTCGGCTCCCGTCGCTGGCCTGGACTGTCGCCTCTCCCACGGTTGGCTCTAGTCGGCTCAATCCGGATGCCGTTGTGGTCAGCCTTGGTGGTCAGCCAAAAGAGGCTCGAACGTCAATCCACTGTCAAGGCGAAGTTGACAGTGGACCTACCGCTTAGGAGGTCGTTTCACGTGCTGCCGCCAACTGCCAATTTCCTGGCCAGAGGCGGTGTGCTCAGTCTGCGACCACAGCTCGATGTCCCTGGTTTCCGCCCCGTCTGGGCACGCAGGGGGCACGGCGCCTTGTCTATCGATCTGCTGTCAAGAGCGGATTGACTGCCTCTCGTCCAACTGGATGTGATCTTTCGCAAGACGTTCAAGTCCTAAGGTCCTGTTATGCCGGATCAGTGGAAGTACCTCTATGAATGCGTTGATCATCTTGCGAGTGGACACGCCAGCGAAAAAAAATTCAACAGGTACCTGAACCTGAGAGCGAGTGAGGGTTGGGAACTTCAATCCACGGGATACACCAAGTCTGAGCATGGGCTGACTTACGTCCACGTCATCTGGCAGCGTCCCTTGGGTGATCCTGTCTCACCTTGACGGTTAGGTTCGCCGCGTGCGCCCAGGGGCCTGGCCTTCAGGCCTGGCCTTTGCCGTCAGGCCCACTGGGCTGGTAGAGGCTCCGGGGTCAACGGCGCGCCGCAGGCGCGTCCCGCTTGCGGGATGC
>CAXUJF010000021.1:2275-24574 GCA_964250865.1 uncultured Streptosporangiaceae bacterium | reverse complement strand
GCACGGGGCGGCGCTGGCCGCGGCGGCTGGCCAAGACGATCCTCGTGCTGATCATTGTGCTGGGCGTGGTGTGCGGCGGCCTCTGGGTCTTCACGCCGTCGGTGAGCAACGCGCCCGCGCTCGTGCAGGAGCAGGCCGTCTCGCATGGGATCAGCTATCCCGGGGTGCAGCCGCCGACCCGGTTCACCCAGGCGCTGGTGGCCACTGAGGATCATCGGTTTTACTCCACCCCGGGCGTTGACCCGCTGGCGGTGGCCCGGCTGGTCTGGGGCAACCTCACGGGCCATGCCGACCAGGGCGGCAGCACGCTGGAGCAGCAGCTGGCCAAGAACCTCTACACCAGCGGCCGGTCCGGGTTCACCGTCGAGACCGAGCAGGTCGTGCTGGCGGTCAAGCTGGATCTGCACTACACCAAGCCGCAGATCCTGCAGATGTACGCCGAGATCGCCTACTACGGCAACAACTACTACGGGCTCCGCCAGGCCAGCTGCGGCTACTTCGGCGTCGAGCCCGCCAACCTGAGCTGGCCCGAGGCTGCGTTCCTGGCCGGCGTGGTCAACGCCCCCACGGCCGACGACCCGCGTACCAACCCGCAGAACGCACGCAACCGTGAGGTTCACGTGGTGGGCCGCCTGGTCTCGGTCGGCGTCCTGACCCAGGCTCAGGCCAAGACCGTCCTGGCCGAGAACCTCCGGCTTGTCCCCGAAGGCGCCGGCTGCAGCTCCTAGCGAGCACCGCTCACGACCGGCCGTCGGCCGTCGGCTCGGCGCGTGGGCGTAGAAGGTGTGCATCTGAATAAGGCCGTCGCGGATCACGAATGTGTCGGTTCCCCAAAGCTCGTCTTTCCCGTCGCGGTGGGCGCGGAAGGTGAGGTAAATGACCTCGCCGTGCACCTGGACTGAGGGCGTCAGCTCCAGCGAGCCGATGAGCGGAAGAACCCGCTCGTAGTTCTTGCGGATGTGGTCCTACCCCGAGCCGATGCCCCCGGGGGTGGCGACCACCGCGTCCGGGGCGTAGTCGTTGAGGATCGCGTCCAGGTCGCCGTCGAGCTCATGGCGCATGTGGCGGTCAAAAACTTCGCGAGTTGTCATTACGACTCCCTGGTTGCGATTGATTGGGTACGAGGTGGTCTGACCGGCGCATCAGTAGGTCTCCGGCTGGGTGAACATGCGGTGGGCGAGGTCGAGCCGGGCCTCGACGTGGCTGGGGCGTAGGCGCCCGCTGGCCTGAAGGGTGGCCAGGCCGTGCATCGCTGCCCAGGCGACTTCGGCCTGGGTCTCGTCGGCATCGGGGAATGCGTCGCGGATGCCCGAGAACGCGCGCAGGAGCGGTTCGGGGGTGTGGTCGTCGGCCGCGAAGGCCAGCCCCGAGGGCAGTGAGAACATTGCCTCATAGACCCGGGGGTGGGCGGCGGCGAAGTCGAGGTAGGCGCGCATCCGCGCCCTGGGCGACGCCTCGACTGCCTTGAGCGCCGCGGCGAGGTCATCGAAGCCGTTGAGCGCCACCGCGTCGAGGAGTGCCTGGCGGCTGGCGAAGGCGGAGTAGAGCACCGGCTGGGTGACGCCGAGCTCCCCGGCCAGGCGGCGCATGGTGACGGCGGGCCAGCCGTCGGCCTCGGCGAGGTCGCGGGCGGCGCCGATGACCTGATCGCGTCTCAGGTTGAGATCTGGGGCGGGTCTGGGGGACATGCCAATAGAATAGCATAGTTATATAACGTTGTTAGACAACGATCCCGAAAGGACCCTCTCACCATGCAGCTGGCCGCACTGATCGTGCTCACCAACGGCGGGAAGCTCTCTACCGTGCTGGGCATCCACGGGCTCACGGCGGTACTGCTCGTCGCAGCCGGCCTCGTTCTGGCCCTGGGGTGAGCGACCGAAAGAGCCCGCCCACACGGGGTGGACGGGCTCCGACCAAGAACCAAGGACCAGCTCAGCCGATGGAGGGCTCCGGGTGGCGGCTCTCGCCGTTCTGCTCGTGATCCCCCTGCGAGGCCGAGCCGGAGTTAGAGCTGGAGTCGGGGCCGGACATTGAGCCGACGTCGCCGTGGGCCTCGCCGTGGCCGGTGATGACCGGCTTGATCTGCTCGGCCAGCGAGGGGGCCTCCGCCACCTCGAGGAACACCCACTTGCGGTAGGACCAGAGCCGGAAGATGGTCCCGAAGCCGATGCCGAGGACGGTGGCGATGTTGAAGGCCAGGCCGCCGTGCTGTCCCATGCCGTAGTGCACGATGGCCACGACCGCTTCCTGGATGCCCAGCGCGATGGCGTTGAGGAAGACGAACATCAGCGTCTCGTGCCGCAGGCCCTTGCCCTGGCGGTGCTTGAACGCCCAGTGCCGGTTGCCGAGGAACGTGACCACGGCCGAGATGACGTAGCCGATGGCGGTCGAGCTCACCGGGCCCACGCCAAGACCAAAGCGGAGGCCGTCGGTGATGCTGATCTGGACGACGAACCCGATACCGCCGACGACGGCGAACTTCAGGGTCTCGTGAATCAGTACCGTGAAGCGCTGGTAAATGCCACGGATGTCTTTCACCAGGTAAACGGTTCCTTCCTGCATCGCTAGTCGCCGTGCCGAACGTTTGTTGAGGTTACCCTCCGAACCTTGGTTGCACCGGCCCAGGGTAGTAAACGGTTATTAAATTGTCAGAGAGGCCGGGTAACGTCGCCAGGGTGCCGGACCCTGACCAGCTGGACCTCCTCGTGCGCGCACGCGGCCTGACCAAGCGGTTCGGGGACTTCACGGCGGTGGCTGGCATCGACTTTGGCATCGCCCGGGGTGAGGCGTTCGGGTTCCTCGGGCCGAACGGGGCGGGCAAGTCCTCCACCATGCGGATGGTGGGCTGCGTTTCCCCGCCGTCCAGCGGTGAGCTCACCATCCTGGGCCAGGATTCGGTGGCGGACGGGCCCGCGATCCGGGCCCGGCTGGGCGTGGTCCCGCAGGAGAACACACTCGACATCGAGCTGACCGTCCGGGAGAACCTGATCGTCTACGGCCGGTACTTCGGCCTGCCCCGGGCCGTGATCCGCGAGCGGGCCGCCAGCCTGCTGGAGTTCGTGCAGCTCAGCGACCGGGCCGAGGATCAGGTGGAGCCGCTGTCCGGGGGCATGAAGCGGCGCCTGGTCATCGCCCGGTCGCTGATCAACGACCCGGAGATCCTGCTGCTCGACGAGCCGACCACCGGGCTGGATCCGCAGGCCCGGCACATCGTCTGGGACCGGCTGTTCCGGCTCAAGCAGCGCGGCGTCACGCTGATCCTGACCACGCACTACATGGATGAGGCCGAACAGCTGTGTGACCGGCTGGTGGTGATGGACGGCGGGAAGATCGTGGCCGAGGGCTCGCCCCGGCAGCTGATCGAGCGCTACTCCACCCCGGAGGTGCTGGAGCTGCGCTTCGACCCCTCTGACCACCAGCAGGCCGCGGAGAAGCTCGCCGCCCTGGAGTCCGCCTTGGAGTCCGAGCGGCAGGAAGTGCTGGCCGACCGGGTGCTCATCTACACCCGGAACGGCGACCGGGCGCTGGAGGCGGCGCGCGCCCTCGGGGTCGAGCCGATCACTTCGCTGGCCCGGCGCAGCACGCTGGAGGACGTGTTCCTCCGGCTGACCGGCCGCCAGCTGGGGGACTGATGGCCGCGCCGATCAACGCTCCGGCCACCGCCCGGCCCGCCCCGGCGGCTACCGGCCGGGGCCGCGCCGTCCGGCCGTGGGGCTTCGCCTTCCGCGAGTTCCGGTACTGGCTGACCAACTACCGGCGGACCTGGCGCGGCTCGGTGATCTCCAGCGTGCTCGGCCCGGTGCTGTACCTGAGCGCGATGGGCGCGGGCCTGGGCACGCTGGTCAACCGGCACAGCTCGGCCAGTCTGGGCGGGGTCACCTACCTGGCCTTCATCTCACCCGGCCTGCTGGCCGCCACCGCCATGCAGACCGGGTTCGGCGAGGGCATGTACCCGGTGCTCGGCTCGGTCAAGTGGATACAGAACTACTTCGCCGCCGCAGCGGGCCCGCTGCGCCCAACGGACGTATTCCGCGGCCACCTGATGTTCGTCACGCTGCGGCTGATCATGACCTGCGGGATCTTCCTGGCCGTGATCGCCGCGTTCGGCGCGGTCCGTTCGCCGCTGGTCATCCTGGCGCTGCCGGCCGCCGTGCTGACCGGGCTGGCGTTCGCGCCGGGGCTGATGGCGTGGTCGGTGACCCGGACCACCGACGTCAGCTTCGCCGTGCTGATGCGGTTCGTGATGGTGCCGTTGTTCCTGTTCTCCGGCACGTTCTTCCCGGTCAGCCAGCTGCCGGGCTGGCTGCAGCCGGTCGCCTACGTGACCCCGCTCTGGCACGGTGTGGCGCTGTGCCGCTCCCTTGCACTGGGTCACGTTGACCTGGGCGGCGCGGCCGTGCACGTCGGCTACCTCCTGGTGCTGGCCCTGGCGGGCTGCGTGGCCGCGCAGCGGACCTACACCAAGCGGCTCTATGAGTAACGCCCCCGCGTCCGCCCGGTCCTCGGCCCCGGCCTCCGCGACGGCGACCGGCGGGTCGCTGCAGTGGCTGCCCCTGCCCGGGCTGCCCGGCCGGGCCGGGCTGTCCCTGGTCGAGCGGAACGCCCGCGCCTACCGTCACCTGTGGATCCTGCTGGTGACCGGGATCCTGGAGCCGCTGTTCTACCTGCTGTCGGTCCGGGTCGGCCTGGGGCACCTGGTCGGGACCGTGAACGGGCCCGGCGGTAAGCCGGTCGGGTACACCGAGTTCGTGGCGCCCGCGCTGCTGGCCACCACGTCGATGAACGGCGCGGTCTACGACTCCACGTTCAACGTGTTCCACAAGCTCAAGTACGCCAAGGTCTACGACGCGGCGCTGTCCACCCCGCTCGGGCCGGTGGACGTGGCCGTGGGTGAGGTGACCTGGGCGCTGAGCCGCGGGCTGATGTACGCCGTGCTGTTCCTGGTCGTCCTGGCGGCGCTGGGGCTGGCCACCACGCCCTGGCTGATCCTGGCCCTGCCGGCCTCCTTGCTGGTCAGCTTCGCGTTCGCCGGGGTCGGGATGGCCGCCACGACCTACATGCGCAGCTGGAAGGACTTCGACTTCATCATCTTGGCCACGCTGCCCATGTTCTTGTTCTCGACCACGTTCTACCCGCTCGGGGTGTACCCGCGGGCGCTGCAGATCGTGGTGGAGTGCACGCCGCTGTACCAGGCGGTGGACCTGCTGCGCGGCCTGGCCTTCGGCCACCCCGGCCCGGCCCTGCTGGGCAACGTCGCCTACCTCGCCGTCCTGGGCCTGGCCGGGCTGTACGTGGCCAGCCGGCGGATCCGGCGCCTGCTGCTCAAATAGCGGCGCCTGCTGCTCCAGGAGAGCAGCAGGCGCCGCTGAGCAGGCTCCCGGTGGTCAGAACCGCTGGGCGGTGGACATCTCCCGGGCCTGCTCCGGCTCGATCACCTCGTCACGCTCGGGCCGGGTCGCCACGGCCGGGCGGGTGGACCGGATCGTGCCCGCCAGGGCCAGCGCGGCCAGCGCCATGACCGCCACCCCGTACTGGACTGAGGTGTGGACCAGGTTGCCCTCGTGCACCAGCAGGACGCCGGCGATGACCGCGGGCAGGCCCATGGCCAGGTAGGACACCACGTAGACCACGGACAGCACCCCGGCCCGCTGGTGCCGTGCGACCAGCGGCACCACCGAGCGGATCGCGCCCTGGAAGGCGCCGCCGAAGCCGACCCCGGCGATCGCCGTGCCGACGAAGAACCCGGCCGTCGACCGGGTGCCCACCGACAGCAGGGTCAGCCCGATCCCGGCCAGCAGCGCGCCGCCGCCGGTCAGCGTGAGCTGCCGGGCGTTCTGGCGCTGGAGCAGCAGCACGGCCGCGGCTCCGCTGCCGGCCAGCACGAACAGGGACAAGCCGCCGAGGACGACCGAGCCGGAGCCGGAGACCAGCTTGACCAGCGCGGGCCCGAGCGCCCCGTACAGGCCGGCCATGGCCCACACCGCGACCAGGGCGGGCACCGCGAACAGCAGCGGCTTGCGGACGGGCCCGGGCACCGCGAAGTGCGGCCGCAGCGAGGCCAGTGCGCCCGGGGTGGGGCTGGAGGTCTCCGGCATCAGCAGGACCCCGATGGCCTGGAGCACGAACACTCCCAGCAGGATCAGGTACACCAGGTGGGTGGGCTGGGGCAGGTACTGGACCAGCAGCCCGGAGCCGAGCGCGCCGGACGCAGTACCGGTGATCGGGGCCACCGCGTTGGCGATCGTGCCCCGGGTCTTGTTCAGGTCGAGCATGCCCGCCCCGATGGCCCCGGCGGCGGCGCCGGTGGACAGGCCCTGCACAATGCGGGCCACCAGCAGCTGCGGCACGCCGTCCGCCGTGATGAACACCACCATGGCCACGACCTGGACGGCCAGCGCGGCCAGCAGCACCGGGCGCCGGCCAATGTGGTCCGACAGCGAGCCCACGGTCAGCAGCGCGGTCAGCACGGCCAGCGCGTACACCCCGAACACGATCGTGGTGGTGATGGGGGAGAAGCCCCAGCGGCTGGCGTAGACCGCGTACAGCGGGGTCGGCGCGCTGGACCCGGCCAGGAAGCCCACAATGATCGACGCCAGCAGGTAGAACGCCGCCGTACGAGGCAGTCGTGGTGCCTGCATTTAACTAGCCTCCCGATGGTCTGACTCCCCAGACAGGCGATCGTCTGACGAGAACAGACAGGTCTGTCTGATGCGAATCACGATAGACAGACCGGTCTGGTATTGTCAAATCCATGAGCACCAGTACTGCGCGGCGCCCCTCGGCCCGGGAACGGCTGCTGGACGCGGCGGACGAGCTCTTCTACGAAGAGGGCATCCACATCGTCGGGATCGACCGCGTGATCGAGAAGGCCGGCGTGGCCAAGGCCTCGCTGTACAGCACGTACGGCAGCAAGGACGAGCTGGTCCGGGCCTACCTGAACCGGAGGTACGACCAGCGCCGGATCCGCATCACCGAGTGGCTGACCCGCTATGACACCCCGCGAGCCAAGCTGCTCGGCGTCTTCGACGCGCTCGGTGACTCGATTGCCCAGCCCGGCTATCACGGCTGCGCGTTCGCCAACGCCACCGCCGAGTCCAGCCGGGGCAGCGTGGCCGAGCAGGTCACCCAGGAGTTTCGCGGCTGGATCCGGGCGCTGTTCACCGGCCTGGCCGCCGACGCTGGCGCGGCCGACCCGGCCACCCTCGGCGCCCAGCTGCACCTGCTCTACGACGGGGTCAACTGGGCCGCGCGGATCGACCGCGACCAGGAGGCGGCGGCCAGAGCCCAGACCGCCGCCGCCGTCCTGCTGGACGCCGCCGCCGTCTGACCCTCGGCGGGTCCGCTCAGCCCCGTGTAGGCTGCGTGCGATGCCGGAGAACGGGCTGAACGACGGTGCTGCCGAAGCGCCCGGCAGCACGCGTGCCGGCCGCTCCGCTGAGCCCGCCGCGGTCGCCGGGCCCGAGCCGGCGGCCGAGCCTGAGCCGATGGCCGCGGGCGAGCCGCTCTCACCTGCCCGCCGCCGCTTGCCGCTGATAACAGCAAGAAGCGGGCCGCGCCGTCCGGCCTCCTGGACGCCCTGGCTGATCGCCGGCTTCGTGTTCGTCGTCTACCTGGTGCTGTCACTGTTCCGGTACCTGCAGTTCAACCCGGCGTCCTGGGACCTGGGCATCTTCACCGAGCAGGTCAAGCAGTACGCGCACCTGCACGCCCCGGTGGCCGACATCCGCGGTGCGGGGTTCAACCTGCTCGGCGACCACTTCTCGCCGATCGTGGCGCTGGTCGCGCCGTTCTTCCTCCTCTGGCCGTCGCCGATCACCCTGCTGGTGGCCCAGGCCGTGCTGACCGCGGTGTCCGTGCTCCCGGTGACCTGGGTCGCGGCCGAGAAGCTGGGGCGCAGGGCGGGTGCGGCCATCGGTGCCGCGTACGGGCTCTCCTGGGGCCTGCAGCAGATGATCGACTTCGACTTCCACGAGATCGCCTTCGCCCTGCCGCTGCTGGCCTTCTCGCTGGCCGCGCTGATCCGCGGCCGCTACCGCAACGCGGTGCTGTGGGCGCTGCCGCTGGTGTTCGTGAAGGAAGACCAGGGGTTCACCGTCGCGGCCCTGGGCGTGCTGATGATCGTGACCAGCCTGTGGCGGGACGATTCCCGGCAGTCGGTCCGTACCGCCCTGATCGGCGGCCAGTTCCTGGTCGCCTGGGGCATCGCCTGGTCGGTGCTGGCCATCGCGGTGATCATCCCGCACTTCAACCCGGCCCACCACTACCTGTACTGGAACGACGGCGGCACGCTCAGCCCGGGCAGCAGCTTCGGCGTCGGCACCACTGTCCGGCAGTTCTTCACCGCCTGGCCGACCAAGCTGCAGACCGTGCTCATGCTGCTGCTTCCCACCGCGTTCATCGCGCTGTGGTCGCCGCTGGCCCTGATCGCGCTGCCGTCGATCGTGCTGCGCTTCCTGGCCACCAACGCCAACTTCTGGGGCACGCAGTACCACTACAACGCCACCGCGATGACAATCTTGTTCCTGGCGGCCATCGACGCCATCGCCCGGATCCGGGCGGCGCAGTCCGACCCGGACCGGGCGCCCCCGGCCGGCCCGCTGGCGGCCAAGGTGGAGGCCAGCCGGACGGCGCTGGCCACGACGATCGGGCGGCACGGCGCGGCGGCCATGCTGGCCATCGCGGCCGCGCTGATCTTCCAGTTCCCGCTCAGCGGCCTGTGGCAGCCGGGCACCTACCGGCTCGGCAGCCATCAGGCCGACATGCGTGCGGCCATGGCCCGGGTGCCGGACGGCGCCACCGTCACCACCACGCTGGACCTGCTGGCGCCGCTGGCCGCGCGCACGGACACGTTCTGGATCGGCAACGCCGCCAACCCGGGCACGCAGTACATCGTGTTCGACGGCACCGACAGCGGCTACTCGCCCGAGCCGGCCAACATCCCGGCGTTCGTGGCCAGCCAGCACCCCGGCCTGCACTACCAGGTCATCTACGACACCGGTGACATCTACGTTTTCCGGCTGGCCGGGGGGCAATAGCAGAATCAGGTTCGGTCGTTAGATACTGGCCAGTAGATAAGCCAGAAGCTAAGCCAAGAAGACAGGCAGAGTCAGCGCCGGTACCACCGGGATCAGAGAGGGACGCGAATGTCGCAGGAGACACAGCGAATTGCCATCGTGACCGGAGCGGGGCGTGGCATCGGCGCGGGAGTCGCCCGCCGCCTGGCCGCCGACGGCATGGCCGTCGCCGTGCTGGACCTGGACGAGCAGGCCTGCCTGGGCACGGTCAAGGAGATCACCGACGCGGGCGGGCGCGCCCTCGGGGTCGGCGCCGACGTGAGCAAGACCGACCAGGTCGAGGCGGCCGTCAGCCGGGTGGCCGACGAGCTCGGTGCCCCCACCGTCCTGGTCAACAACGCTGGCCTGCTGCGGGACAACCTGCTGTTCAAGATGTCCGATGACGACTGGGACACTGTGATCGACGTGCACCTGCGCGGCAGCTTCCTGATGACCCGGGCAACCCAGAAGCACATGGTCGCGGCCAAGTACGGGCGCATCGTGAACACCTCGTCCAGCTCCGCGCTGGGCAACCGGGGCCAGGCCAATTACTCCGCGGCCAAAGCCGGGCTGCAGGGCTTCACCAAGACCCTGGCCAAGGAACTGGGCCAATTTGGCATCACCGCCAACGCGGTCGCGCCCGGCTTCATCGCCACCGACATGACCGCGGCCACCGCGGCCCGGGTCGGCATGGGCTTCGAGGACTTCAAGAACGCGGCCGCGGCCGGCATCCCGGTGCGCCGCGTCGGCGTGCCCGATGACGTCGCGCACACCGTTTCTTTCCTGGTCAGTGAGGGTGCCGGGTTCGTTTCCGGTCAGGTCATCTACGTGGCGGGCGGTCCGTTGTGCTGAACAACCCTGCGCTGAACAACACTGGGCTGGACAACACGGGGCTGACCCCCGACGACATCCGGTCCAAGGTCAAGGATTTCCTGGCCGGGCACGACCCATCCACCACGCCCCGGCTCGACTTCCTGCGGGCTCGCTACGACGCCGGGCTGGCCTGGGTGCACTACCCGGAGGGCCGCGGTGGCCTGGGCGCGCCGCGGGCCCTGCAGACCGTGACCGACCAGGCGTTCGCCGCGGCTGGGGCGCCGACCAACGACCCGGGCATTCAGGTCATCGGGCTGGGCATGGCCGCCCCGACCATCCTGGCTTTCGGTAACGCCGAACAGCAGCAGCGCTGGCTGCGTCCGCTGTGGACCGGGGAGGAGATCTGGTGCCAGCTGTTCAGCGAGCCCGGCGCGGGCAGCGACCTGGCCTCGCTCGCCACCCGGGCCGTGCGCGCCGGCGACGGCACCTGGATCGTGAACGGGCAGAAGGTGTGGACCTCGCTGGCGCACCAGGCCCGGTGGGCCATCCTGGTCGCCCGTACCGACCCGGACGTGCCCAAGCACCAGGGGCTGTCCTACTTCGTCTGCGACATGACCGACCCCGGGGTGGACGTCCGCCCGCTGCGGCAGCTGACCGGCGAGGCTGAGTTCAACGAGGTGTTCCTGACCGATGTCCGTATCCCCGACACGGACCGGATCGGCCAGGTGGGAGAGGGCTGGAAGGTCGCCCAGGGCACGCTGATGAACGAGCGCGTGGCCATCGGCGGGGCCGGGATGCCCCGCGAAGGCGGCATGATCGGCCTGGTCACCCGGGCCTGGCGCGACCATCCGGAGCGGCGCAGCCCCGGGCTGCACGACCGGCTGCTGCGGCTCTGGGCCGACGCCGAGGTGGCCCGGCTGGCCAGTTTGCGGCTGCGCCAGCAGCTGGCCGCGGGCCGGCCCGGGCCGGAGGGGTCGGCGGCCAAGATCACCTTCGCCCGGCTCAACCAGGAGATTTCCGGTCTGGACGTGGAACTGGCCGGCCTGGACGGTCTGCGCTACGGGGACTGGTCCATGCGCCGCCCCGCACACGCCGAGTTCCTGGGCCGCGATCCCGGCTTCCGGTACCTGCGGGCCAAGGGCAACTCGATCGAGGGCGGCACCTCGGAGGTGCTGCGCAACATCATCGCTGAACGCGTCCTCGGCTTGCCCTCCGAGCCGCGAGTGGACAAAGACGTTCCCTGGAAGGACCTGCCCCGATGACCACCACCGCTGACCTGGAAGGGGCGGAGCAGGCGGCCGCCGACCGTACCCCGGACCTGCTCTACACCGAGACCGAGACCGAACTGCGGGACAGCGTCCGCTCGCTGCTCGCGGCCCGGTGCAAGCCCGAGGACGTGCTGCCCCGGGCCGACAGCACCGGCGGGACCGGCGGCGACACCGCGCTGTGGCACGCGCTGGCCGCCGACCTGGGCTGCGCGGGGCTGCTGGTGCCGGAGGACGACGACGGCGCCGGGGCCACGTTCCGTGAGGCCGCCACCGTGGCCGAGGAGCTGGGCCGGTCGGTGGCGCCGGTCCCGTACCTGGGCAGCGCGGTCGTGGCCACCATGGCCCTGCTGGAGGCCGGTGACCACCAGTTGCTGCCCGAGCTGGCCCGTGGTGACGTGACCGCTGCGCTGGCGGCCGGGTTCGCCACCGCACCCGGCGACGCCTTCCCGCGTACGGCCCGGCTGTCCGCGCCGCGGGCCGGCGACGGCAACGGCGGTGCCCGCCTGCGCGGCGAGGTCCGCGGGGTGGCCGACGCGCTCGACGCCGACCTGCTGCTGGTCCCGGCCGATGGCGTGCCGCACGCCCTGTACGTGGTCGGCACCCGCAGCGAGGGCGTCCGCCGGACCCCGGTCAGCTCGCTCGACATGACCCGGCCGCTGTGCGACGTGGAGTTCGACGACGCGGAGGCCCGGCTGATCGCGTCCGGCTCCGGGGCCGAGGACGCCTTCCAGCTGGCCTTGCTGGCCGGCGCGGCCGCGTTGGCCGCCGAGCAGCTCGGGGTGGCCGAGAAGTGCCTGGAGCTGACCGTGGCCTACGTGAAGGAGCGGCGGCAGTTCGCCCGGCCGATCGGCTCGTTCCAGGGCCTGAAGCACCGGCTGGCCGACCTGTGGGTGGAGATCACCCAGGCCCGGGCGGCGGCCCGGTACGCCGCGGCATGCCTGGCCGAGGGCAACGACGACACCCCGGTCGCGGTCGCGCTGGCCAAGGCGCACTGCGGCGACGTCGCGGTGCACGCCGCCGAGGAGTGCGTGCAGCTGCACGGCGGCATCGGTTTCACCTGGGAACACCCGGCCCACCTGTACCTCAAGCGAGCCAAGGCCGACTCGATCGGTTTCGGCACCTCCAGCCACCACCGCGCCGCCCTGGCCGACCTGGTCAACCTGCCGGGAGCGTGATGCGGCGGCCTCTCATAGCGGGTCAAAACGCGCCCGTCGAACCCTGGACGGTGAGTTCAGCAAGCCCTAACATGGCCTGACGCTTAGCTGGCCGGCCGCCTGCCCGCCTGTCGTTGCCTGGAAGGGGTGGGGTGGACGAGCTCACGATCTCGGTGACCGCTGGGTCCGCGTACACCCTGGTCACCCTGACCGGGGAGTGCGACCTGCACACCGGCCGGCAGCTCCGCGACGTACTCACCTCCGAGGTGTCCCGCGGGGCGCGTCGGATGATCCTGGAGCTGTCCGGGCTCGCCTTCATGGACTCCACCGGCATGCAGGTCCTGCTCAGCGTGCGCACCGTACTGAACGTCCGCGGCGGCACGATGGCCCTGGCCGCCCCGCAGCCCGTGGTGGCCCGCATCCTGGAACTCACTGGCGCCGACCAGTACATTCCGGTGTACGGCAGCCTGGAGGACGCTCAGACCGCTGAGTCGGAATGACCGCTGACCAGCTGACCGAGCGCCTGCGGGCTATCTGCCTGGCATGGCCCGAGGTCACCGAGCGTCCCAGTCACAGCGCGCCGACCTGGTACGTCCGGGACAAGAAATCGTTCGTCACCCTGTGGGCCCAGGGTCACCACCAGAACCAGTTCCCGCATCTGTGGTGCGCCGCCCCGCCCGGCGCCCAGGCCGAGCTGATCGCGGCCGAACCGGACCGGATCTTCCGCCCCCCGTACGTCGGCGGCCGCGGCTGGCTCGGGGTCCGCCTCGACGGCGAGCCCGACTGGACCGAGATCGCCGAGCTCTGCCAGGACGCCTACGAAACCGTCGCCGCGGGCGGCCGGCGGTTATCCTCGCGGGTATGCCGACGTTGGCCGTGGTGGGCGCGGGCCCGAAGGGCATCGCCATCGCGGCCAAGGCGCGGGCCCTGGCCGCGGCCGGCCTGGACGCGCCCCGGGTGGTGCTCATCGACCCCGGGCCGGTGGCCGGGAACTGGACCGGCAAGCAGGGTTACACGTCCGGCTTGCTGCCACTGGGCACGCCGCCAGAGAAGGGCATCGGTTTCCCCTACCCGCTCAGCTGGGGCGATGCCTCCGCCGCGGTCACCGGGGCGATGGCCGGCTTCGGCTGGCAGCGACACCTGATCGAGCGGGGCGTCTACGGCGACTGGGTGGACCGCGGCCGGCTCCGTCCCACGCACCGGCAGTGGAGCCTCTACCTGCGCGACGCCGCCGCCAAGGCCGGGGCTGAGGTAATCAGCGCCCAGGTTGAGGTGCTGGAGGCGGTGGAGGACCAGTGGCGGCTCGACCTGTCCGGGGGGTCCGAGCTGCGGGCCGACGGCGTGGTGTTCACCGGGACCGGGCCACCGATCCAGGTGCCAGGGCAGCCGCTGACGCATCCGCGGGTCACCACCGGCCGCGCTTATTGGCAGCACATGCCGCGCCCCGGCCCGCACCTGGCTCAGAGCATCTGCGTCATCGGCAGCGGAGAGACCGCAGCCTCGGTGGTCATCGACCTGCTGCGCCGGGCCCACAAACGGTCCACGGTCGACGTGGTGACCAGCCGCGGCGTGCTCTACTCCCGGGGCGAGAGCTACGCCGAGAACCGGTTCTACTCCGACCCCGGCGACTGGCCCGCCCTGGCCGAGGTACACCGGCGCGAGTTCCTCGAACGCACCGACCGTGGCGTGTTCTCCGTGCAGGCCGAGGCCGTGCTCAACGCGTCGCGGCGGTTCCGCACGCTGGCGGGCCGGGCCGTGGCCATCGAGGCCAGCGAGCATCAGATCGTGCTCACCACCGAGTACGGCCCCGAGCAGGAGAAGGTGGCCTACGACTTCGTGGTGGTGGCCATCGGCTTCGAATCGCGCTGGTTCAAGTCCCTGCTCGGCCCGGAGGCGCGGGCCCGGCTCGCCGCGGCCCAGGGTAAACAACCGGGCGGCGACCTGCTGGAAAAGCTGATCGACGTGGACCTGTCGGTGGCCGGGCTCACCCCGGCCCTGCACCTGCCCATGCTGGCCGGGCTGGCGCAGGGCCCGGGCTTCCCCAACCTCAGCTGCCTCGGCCTGCTCAGCGACCGTGTGCTGCACCGGTACGTGCCGCTGCCGGTGCAGGCGCCGGCGGCGGAAAGGAGCGCCCGTGTCTGACCCCACTGGCTCTTCCGGCGAATCTGACTCCACTGGCGAACTCACGGGTGAGGCCTGGGAAGGTGACGACTGCGTGCGCCGTACCGTCGTCTTCCCCTCCGGCCTGGCCGCGGCCCTGGCCGACCAGGCCGCGCACCGCGAGCTGTCGGTCAGCGACCTGCTCGCGGAGTACGCCGCCGATGGCCTGCGCCGCGACGGCGCCGCTGGCTAATCCTTCCCGTACCGCGCCAGGATGGCGGACCCGGACACCTCGGCTGACCGGCTCTGCAGGTACAGGGGTGGGCCGCCCGCCGGGAAGAGGCGCTCACCGGTGCCGAGGACGGTGGGGAAGACCAGCAGCCGGTACTCGTCGATCAGGCCCGCGGTCATCAGCGGGTGCACGACGCTCAGGCTGCCCGTGATGATCATGTCGCGCTGCTCGCGCCGCACCACGTCGGCCGGGTCGGCCGCGACCTGGGAGTTGGACCAGGCCGAGGCGTCGGTCAGCGTGCGCGAGACGACCAGCTTGGGCACGGCGTTCATGCGCTGGGCGAACGGGTCGTCGCGGCCGGGCCAGATCTTGGCGAACAGCTCCCAGGTCCGGCGGCCCAGCAGCATGACCCCGTCGTCCAGCACTGAGCCGAGCTGGAACTTGTCCCCGGCCACCGTCTCGGGGCCGTGCCGGAACGCCCAGCCGCCGGCCGGGGTGCCCCCGGACCCGTCCGGGTCGGACACGATGCCGTCCAGGGTGATGAACTCGATGACGATGACGCTCACGATGGTTTCCCTTCGGTCGATGCTCGCCGGTACGTACTGGCGGCACCGCCCGGACTCATCGCGCCGAGCGCAGCTCTCCCGAAGAAATCTGCTGGGGCAGATCGAACAACTCGAACACCCCCGGATCAGCGAACACCACGTTGCGGGTGACCAGGCGGCCGGCCACGGTGAAGACCTGGACGGTGTGTAGCCGGTGCCTGCCCCCGGGTTCCGGTGCGTAAGCGGCCAGCGCGGGCTGCCCGTTGGCGGTAAGCGGCCGCACGGCCCAGCCCGGCCCGCGCAGGCTGAACACGCGGTCCATGAACCGGCCGTAATCGCCGCGGCCCCGGTACCACAGCGGCACCGGCGGCATCTCCAGCACCGCCTCGTCGGCCAGCAGCCGGACCAGTCCCGGGACGTCGGCCGCCTCGAACGCCTGGACGTAGCGCTCGATCACCGCGCGCGTCCCAGGGTCACCTGGTTCGGCGACCTCATCGAGGTCGCCGGTCTGCGCCAGCGTGGCCCGGGCCCGCTGCAGGGCGCTGTTGACCGCCGGGACCGTGGTTCCGAGCTGGGTGGCGACCTCGGCCGCGCTGAACTCGAGCACCTCCCGCAGCACCAGCACCGCGCGCTGCCGGGGCGGCAGCACCTGCATCGCCGCCACCAGCGCCAGCCGCAGCCCGGTCCGTACCCCAGGGTCGAACCGCGCGTCCGGGAATGGCTGCAGCCACGGGATGTCGAACGAGGGAGTCAGCGGCGCGGCAGGATCCTGGCTCGGGGCGCCCAGCCCGGACGGCAGCGGCCGCCGCGCCCGCCCGGTCAGCGCGGACAGGCAGGCGTTGGTCGCGATCCGGTACAGCCAGGTGCGAACCGAGGCCCGGTTCGGGTCGTAGCGGTCGCGGGCCTGCCAGGCCCGCAGCATGGTCTCCTGGGTCAGGTCCTCAGCGTCGTGGACCGAGCCCAGCATCCGGTAGCAGTACGCCACCAGCTCACCCCGGTACGGCTCGAAGTCCACCGGCCCATCATGGCCCAGCCGGAGAAAGACGACCTGGCCAGGGGTAACGCGAGGGTGAAAGCTCACCTGCCGCATACGCGCCGCTAACATCAGCGTTATCGAAGGAGCAGACAATGCCCAGGTGACGGGCGGATACACGGACTGGCGGGGGCACGTGATCGTGTGCGGCCTGCACAGTGTCGGGCTGCGCATCGTCGAGCAGCTCAACCTGTCCGGCGTGCCAGCCGTGGTGGTCGACGACCAGCCCGACCCGGCGCTGGCCCGGCAGCTGGCCGGGTGGGGCGTGCCGCACCTGCCGGCCAGCTCGCGGACGGCGGCCATGCTGATGGAGGCGGGCCTGGCCGGCGCGGCCGCCGTCATCTGCGTGCTGGAAGATGACCTGCAGACGCTGGAGACCGCGCTGCTGACCCGCGAGCTGCGGGCCGACGTGCGGATCGTGGTGCAGCTGGCCAACCCGGCGGTGGGCCGGGCGCTGTCCCAGATCGACGTGGCCGTGCTGGACGTGGCCACGCTGTCCGCACCGGCCATCGCCGAGGCCTGTCTGCAGTCCGGATTGCAGGAAATCCCCCTGGACGGGGAACGATTCGTGGCGGCCAGGACCGTGGCGCCGCGCACCGCCACGCTCCGGGGCCTGTACGGGGCGCTGGCCCCGATCGCGGTGCTGCCCGCGAGCGGCGAAGACACCGTGATCTGCCCCGGCCGCGACCACCTGGTCAGCCCGGGGGATCGCGTGACCGTGTTCTGCGCCCCGGACGAGCTGCGCGCGGCCGGGATCACCGGCCCGATTCAGGTCCGCGAGAAGATCAGGCGGCCCCGGGTGACCCGGCGGGTCCGGCAGCTGCTGGTGTCGCTGGCCCGGGCCATCGCGGACCGGCGGATGGCCACCGCGCTGGCCGTGCTGGTCCTCGTGCTGGTCGCGTCCACGCTGATCCTGCACGTGGCGTACCAGCTGCCTGAACCGGCCGGCCATCCTGGTCAGGGCCGGATCTCGCTGCTGTCCGCGGCCTACTTCGCGGTGGAGACGGTCACCACCGTCGGGTACGGCGACTTCAGCTTCCGCGGCCAGGACCCGTGGCTGATGGCCGGGGCCATCGGCCTCATGCTGCTGGGCGCGACGTTCGTGGCCGTGTTCTTCGCCACCCTCACCAACATGATCGTCAGCAGGCGACTGGAGGAATCCCTCGGCCGCCAGCGGATCATCGGGCTGTCCGGCCACGTCATCGTCATCGGCCTGGGCTCGGTTGGCATCCGGGTCATCCAGCGCCTGGTCAGCGCGGGCCGGGAAGTGGTGGGGGTGGACAAGGACGAGAGCAACCGCCACCTCGGCCAGCTTCGTGCGCTGGAGGTGCCGGTGATCATCGCCGACGCCACCCTGCCGGAGACGCTGGAGGCCGTCAGCCTGGCCAACGCGGCCGCCGTCGCCGTGGTGACCAGCGACGACCTGGCCAACCTGGAGACCGGCCTGGCCGTCCGGGACCAGCTGGGGGAGCGGTGGCATTCGGTCCCGGTCGTGCTGCGGATGTTCGACTCGCCGTTCGCCCGCTCGGTCCGGCACAACTTCGGCTTCGCCTCGGTCCGCTCCACCGCCGCGCTGGCCGCGCCCTGGTTCGTCGGCGCCGCGCTCGGCCTGGACGTGCTGAGCACGTTCTACGCCGGCGACGAGCCGCTGCTGGTGGCCCGGCTGACCGTGAGCCCCACCGGCGGCCTGACTGGTCTGGCCATGAGCGAGCTGTCGGCCCGCACCCGGGTGCTGGCCATCCGCCGGGCCGCGGACGAGCAGCTGCTGGAGCACCCGCCGCGCCGTGGCACCCGCTTCCGGGCCGGCGACCAGGCCTTCCTCATCGGCCCGTACGAGGAACTGCTGTCCGTCCTGCGCCGGGACCGCCCCGCCCCGCACGCGATCGGGCAGCCCGGGCGCTCGCCCAACCCGCGTTAGTCGGCGACCTCTTGAGCCTGGACGACCATCTGCTCCAGCAACGGGCCGCCGAAGGTGGTGGCCATGGCCACATCGGAGGCGTCGCGGCCACGGCCGATCAGGATCCGGCCCTTGCGCCGGATGTTGTTGCGCGGGTCGAACGTCCACCAGCGGTCGCCCAGCCAGACCTCCATCCAGGCCGCGAAGTCCATCGGCGCGGGGTCCGGCGGCACGTCCATGTCCGGCAGGTAGCCGAACACGTACCGGGCCGGGATGTTCAGCGCCCGGCAGAACGAGATGGCCAGATGGGTGAAGTCCCGGCACACCCCGCGCCCGGACTCGAAAACGTCGGCGGCGGTGGAGGTCGCGGTGCTGCTGCCGTAGGCGAAGGTCAGGTACTCGTTCACGTAATCGCAGATGGCCTGGACGCGGCGGTAGCCCGGGGGCAGGCTGCCGAACTTCGACCAGGCCTCGTCGCCGAGCAGGTCGGGCAGGCAGAACCGGCTGGGCAGCGTGTACAGCAGGGTGTCGTCGGGCAGGTTGCCCGGCAGGCACTCGGGGGCGTCCTCGTCGGCGTCCTCGGTCGCGTCCGGGACCGTGGCCACCGCGGCGTACCGGACCAGCGACCGGCCGGCGGGCAGGATGGCCCGCGTGCACGGGTTGCCGTACAGGTCGGTGTAGGAGTGCAGCGTCATCACCGGATCGGCGTCGAGCTGCGCCCCGGTCAGCGTGATCTCCGCTGCCGCCCGCGGCTCTATGTGGAACACCACCGGGGTTTCGACCTCCGCCACATAGGTGAAGCCGCACCCAATTCCTATTCGCCGCGTTTGCACGGTTCCATCCTTAGCGCCAGATTGTTTCCGGCTGGTTTCCTGGTGAGCCCTGTCTACCCAGATGTAGCCGGCGAAGCACAATCGGCATAAGGTCACGGCATGACCGACACGCTGCCGCTCTTCCCGCTCGGCACCGTCTTGTTCCCCGGCATGCTGTTGCCGTTGCACATTTTCGAGGATCGGTACAAAGAGCTCGTGCGGGACCTGCTCGACGGCCCGGAGCCGCGCCGGTTCGGCGTGATCGCGATCAAGAAGGGCCGGGAGACCGGCGTCGAAGGCGTCTCTTCGCTGTACGAGGTCGGCTGCACCGCGACCCTGCGCGAGACTGAAGGCAACGACGACGGCGGATACGAAGTCGTTGCCGTCGGCACCCAGCGGTTCCGGCTGGACGCCCTGGATGAGTCCCGGGCCTACCTGCAGGGCGAGGTCGAGTTCCTGGCCGAGGACGAGGGTGACTCGGCCGCGGCCGGCCGGGCCGCGCACCTGGTGGCCGAGGCCTTCCAGGCCTACCTGGACGTGCTCACCGCCCAGGGCCTGGCCCAGGTCAACGTGCCCGAAGTACCCGAAGAGCCCGTCCTGCTGTCCTACCTCGTCGCGGCGTCCATGATCATTGACCTGCCGGACCGGCAGGCGCTGCTGGCCGAGCCGGACTCGCTCAGCCGCCTGACCGCGGAGCGGGCCCTGCTGGTCCGCGAGACCACCATGCTGCAGACCCTCACCGCCCGCCCCGCGCCCGACCTGCGCTACGCCCCGTACAGTCCCAACTAAAACGGGGCCCAACTGAACAGGGCCCAACTAAAACAGGGCCCAACTGACCCTCAGGTCCGCGGCACCCGGACGGACAGCGGCAGGTCGCGCGAGGAGTGCCCGGCGTAGACCGTGTACTCACCGGGCGGGTAGACCCAGCCATCCGCGGCCTCGTCCCATCGGGCCAGCGCCCGCCCCGGGACGGCGATCCGTACTTCCACCGTCTCCCCGGGCTCCGCGGTCACGGACGCGAATCCGGCCAGCGTCCGCACGGGACGGCTCGGGTCACCGCCGGGTGGGGGAGCCACGTACACCTGAACGACGTCCCGCCCCGGGCGAGATCCCGTGTTCCGGGCCACCACCGTGACCTCCAGGTCTTCCCCGGCCGCCGCGCCTGCCGCCATCGAGTCCAGGGCCCAGCTGGTGTACCCCAGCCCGTGCCCGAACGGGAAGCGGGGCTCGGTCCCGGCCCGGTCGAAACCCCGGTACCCGATCAGCAGGCCCTCGTCGTAGCGCAGCACGCCGTCCACCGGATTTGCGTGCAGTACCGGGCAGTCGGCCTCGGCCGCGGGCAGCGTGACCGGCAGCCGCCCACCGGGCTCGGCCCGGCCCAGCAGCACGTCGGCCAGGGCGTCGCCCATGGCCTGCCCGGGCAGCCAGGCCCAGCCGAGTGCGGCCACGTCATCGGCCCACGGCGTCAGCACCGGCATGCCCGCGTTGACCACGACGATCGTCCGGTTGTTGACCGCCGCGACCCGGCGGACCAGCTCGTCCTGCCGTCCGGTCAGGGCCAGGCCCGGCCGGTCGTAGCCCTCGCTCTCGGCGGTCGGCCCGGAGCCGACGACGACCACCGCGGCGTCGGCGTCACCGGCGGCCCGCACCGCCGCGTCCAGCAGTGCGTCCTCGTCCGGGGCGGGCACCACCCCGAGCCGGATCGAGATCGGGCCCTGCTTCCAGTTCTCCGGCAGCAGCGAGATCTCCAGCTCGGCGTCCTGCCCGGCCCGCAATGCCGTGGTGGCCCGGACCTCACCCGGCCGGACCATCGCCTCCACCGGGTCGGCCGGGATCGGGGTGCGGCCGCGGGCCTGCACCGTGCCGTCCACGGTCAGCGTGAGCTGCCCGACGCCGCCCGCGCCGATCAGGTGCGGGCCGTCCGCGGCGGCCCGGAACCGGGTCCGCAGCACGATCCGGCCGTCACCACCCCAGCCCACCTCGTCCGGCAGGCCTTCCCACCAGGTGAACATGGTCGCGCTGCGGTGCTCGGCGGCCAGCAGATCCCCGCCGGCGGCGCGGAATTCCAGCCGGACCCCGGCCCCGCCGGTGACCGGATCGGTCAGCGCGGACGGTTCCGGCTGTGGCACGGCCTCCCAGGTGACGCAGCCGGGCTCCACCGTCAGCTCGGCCGGCCCGGTCTGGTCGGCCAAGCTGGCCAGCGCTGCGCGCAGGGTCTCGCCGGGGGTGGCCAGATCGGCCTGCGGCACCGCGGCGCTGCCGCCGCCCTGGCTGACCGGGTGCACCGCGTTCGGGCCGATCAGGGCCAGCCGCCGGATTGGGCGCGGGCCCGTCAGCTCCAGCGGGAGCGCCCCGTCCTCGTTGCGCACCAGGGTGAACGCGGCCGCCGCGGCCCGCCGGAGCAGGGCCGGATCGGCTCGTCCGGCCGCACGGGCCACTCCAAGCCCGTCGGTCACGTCATTATTTATATAAAACGGGCCCTGTTCACTAGGTTCGCCGGCACCGACCTGAGCGGCCACGTGCCGTAGCCGCGTCAGCTTGTCGTCGATCAGCCCCTCTGGCACGCGCCCGGCTCGCACCGCGGCGGCCAGCCGTTCGCCCCACGGGCCGCCCGGTCCCGGCATGGCCAGGTCCAGCCCGGCCAGGGCGGTGGCCTCGGTGCTGCGGGCCGCGTGCCAGTCCGACAGCACGACCCCGGCGAAGCCCCACTCGTCCTTGAGCACGCCGGTCAGCAGCGGCGCGTTCTCGGTCATCGTGGCCCCGTTCACCGCGTTGTAGCCGGCCATCACCACGGCCACGCCGGCGTCGCGGACACACGCTTCGAACGGCACCAGGTACAGCTCGCGCAGCGCGGTCCCGGCCACGTGCACGTCGTAGGTCCAGCGCTGCGTCTCCGACTCGTTGCACAGGTAGTGCTTGATGGCGCAGGCCACACCGGCGCTCTGCACGCCGCGCACGTAGGCGGCGGCCAGACCCGCGGTGAGCACGGGGTCCTCGGAGAAGCACTCGAACCCGCGGCCACCGAGCGGGGTACGCATCAGGTGCACGGTGGGAGCAAGCAGGATGTCGATGTCCTTGCCCCGGGCCTCGGCCCCCAGCGCCGCCCCGACCTCGGCCACCAGGGCCGGGTCCCAGGTCGCGCCGAGGGCCGACGGGCAGGGCAGGCTGGACGAGGGCGCCCGCTCGTCCATGACGATGCCGCGAACCCCGGCGGGACCGTCGGACATGGCCAGCGGGCGCAGGCCGAGCCGGTCCTCGGCCACGGTGCGCCAGTTGTCCGCTCCGGTGAGCAGGCGGATCTTGTCGTCCAGGGTCAGCGACGGCGGGGCCGGTTCCAGAGAAGACGGGACGGGGGCAGCGCCGCCGCGCGGAGCCCCCTCGGGATATCGGCG
>CAXUJF010000021.1:0-2265 GCA_964250865.1 uncultured Streptosporangiaceae bacterium | reverse complement strand
GGCGGCCCCCCCCCCGCCCGGGCGGGCCCCCGCGCGGGGCCCCCCCCCCCGCTCGTCATAGCGGCTCGTCACTTACGAGGCGGCCTTGAGGTGGGTCAGGATGTAACCCACTTCCGGGTCGTCCGGCGCCGGGTCCATGTACGGGTTGGACTGAGTGGCCCAGCCGGTGATCCTGGCTGTGCTGTACTCGTTCCAGTCCGCGCCGTACATCAGCGGGATGGTCGGCAGCTCGGTGGATTCGGTGTTCTCCAGCGTGTTCAGCTGGGTCTGCTGGGCGCTTGTGTCATTGGTGTTCTCGAACGCGGTGATCGCGGCCTGCGCCGTCGAGTTGCTGTACCGCCCGTAGTTCGAGGCCGCGCTGGCGCCGAGCTTGGCCGTCAGGGTGTTGTCCATCCAGTACTGGAACTGGCCGAACGGGTACGGGTTGGAGGTGCCGCCGGCGCCGCCGCCCCAGTGCACGGCGGTCTGGAAGTTGCCGTCCTGGGTGTCGGTGAACCACGACGGCGCGGCCACGCCGTCCACGGTGGCGTTGATGCCGACCGCCTTGAGCTGGCCGGCGATCAGCTGCGCGTCTGCGTAGTAGTCAGTGAAGGCGGTCGGGTCCTCAACTGAGAACGAGATCTCCTGGCCATTCTTGGCCCAGATGCCCTTGCTGTCCTTCTTGTAGCCGTCCGCGGTCAGGATCGAGGACACCTTGCCCGCGTCGGCCGTGGGGGACAGGTCGTTGGCCAGCTTCGGCTCCAGGAACTGCTGCTGAGCGGGCAGGATCAGGCCGCTGGAGGAAGTCGCCGGGGCCTCGTAGCCGTACTCGCCCTTGACCGACAGCTGCTCCCGGTTGATGCCCGCGCTGATCGCCTGGCGCACCTTGGCGTCGGCCAGCGGGCCGCCCTTGGCCACGTTGACCCACAGCGTCACCGTGTTGCCGCCGGGGAACCAGTAGTGGTTGTTGGCCGGGTCTTTGCTCGTGTACAGCTGCTTCAGGTTGGGGATCTCGTTCCCGGCCCAGTCCAGCTGGCCAGCGGCCAGCGCGGTGGTGGCGGCCGTGTTACCCGAGTAGTAGGGGATGTTGACCTGGGTGATCGCAGGCTTGCCGCCCCACCACTTCGGGTTGGCCGTGAACGTGACCTGCTGGGTGGTGAACGACTTCAGCACGTACGGCCCGGTGCCGACGGGGTTGGCGACCGAGGCCGTGGCCACGTTGCTGAGCGAGGAGAACGTGTGCTTCGGGACCATGAACGTGTTGCCCAGGATGGAGAAGAGGTTCGCGTACTGGGCCGCTTGGAAGTTCAGCACCAGCGTGCTCGCGTCGGGGGCCGAGACGCTGGTGATGGTGGGAAGGCCGCTGTAGTTGGCCGCCGCGTTGGCCTGGATGGTATTAAACGTGAAGGCGGCGTCGGCGCTGGTGAAAGGCTGGCCGTCGCTGAACTTCACGCCCTGGCGAAGCGTCACGGTGAGCGTCTTGCCCCCGTTGGACCAGGCGTACTTGGTGCCCAGCTCCGGGTGGATCACGCCGGGCTTGAGCGCGTCGAACTCGAACAGCGGCTCGTACAGCAGCGACTTGGCGTCCACCTGAGAGGCGAACGAGTTCACATCGAACGGGTTGAAGTTCTTGATGAACGTGACGCCGGTGACCGCTTCTTCGGTGATGGAGGTGGTCTTGGCGCTTCCGGACCCGGATTTGGCGGTGTGCGCGCTGCTCGAGCAGGCCGCGACGCCCAGGCCGAGGACCATCGTTGCGGCGATGCCCTTCAGATATCTGTGACTCATTGCCTTAAACTCCAAATTGCCCGGCCGGTTCTTCACCGGCCAGCGTTGTTGACCGTGTCGGGGTCTTTTCGCCTGGTATTTCGATGCGGGCCGGCCGGGCGTACGACCGGTCGCCGAGGCTGCCGCCCGGGGGCGGAAGCAGGATCGGGCTAAGCGATCACTCGGCGCGTCAACTCATCACCCCTCCTTGGATGGCTCGGCCGTACGGGATGGTGGTGTAGCCCGCCCGGCGGTCGGCTTGGCCGCCTGCTTGGCCGCCGAGAGCGGCTTGGCCTGGCCGTTGAGCGGTTTGGCCTGGGCCGGGCTCAGGCCGCTGGCGTGCAGCCAGCAGGCTGCGCTGTGTCCCGGCGAGACGGCCACGGTGGGCGGCCGCGGCGCCCGGCACACCGCCATGGCGTGCGGGCACCGCGGGTGGAACCGGCAGCCCGGCGGCGGTGACACCAGGCTGGGCGGGGCGCCGCGGCCGGCCAGCGGCGGTGGCTCGGGCCGGGCCGGGTC
>CAXUJF010000020.1:0-25522 GCA_964250865.1 uncultured Streptosporangiaceae bacterium | reverse complement strand
TCCCTATGGCGGTTGCGTGCCGGGCTGACCCCGCCGCCACGCGCCCGCGCCCGGGGCCCGTTCCGGCCGGCTGCTCCAGAAGATCCGCAAGGGTGGGCTGCCCTACCTGTTCCTGCTGCCGGCCCTGCTCCTCGAACTGCTCATCCACTTCATCCCGATGATCTTCGGGATCGTCATCAGCTTCAAGCAGCTGACGCTGTTCTTCATCCGCAACTGGACCGGGGCGCCCTGGGCCGGCTGGGGCAACTTCCGCATCGCGGTCAACATCCACGGCGCGATCGGCAGCGCGCTGCTGCACTCGTTCGTGGTGACCTGCTCGTTCACGGTGCTGGCGGTCGGCCTGTCCTGGCTGTTCGGCACGGTCGCGGCCATCTTGACCCAGGACACGTTCCGGGGCCGGGCCGTGCTCCGCACCATCTTCCTGACCCCGTTCGCGCTGCCGGTCTACGCCTCGGTCATCGTCTGGGCGTTCATGTTCCAGTACAACAACGGGCTGGTGAACCAGCTGCTGCACAGCACGCTCGGCATCACCAGCAAGCCGTCGTTCTGGCTGATCGGCCACAACAGCTTCTTCGCGCTGGTCATCATCTCGATCTGGCGCAACTGGCCGTTCGCGTTCCTGTGCGTGATGGCCGGGCTGCAGGGCATCCCGCACGACCTGTACGAGGCCTCGGCCATCGACGGGGCCGGCATCTGGCAGCAGATCAGGAAGATCACCATGCCGTCGCTGCGCCCGGTCAACCAGGTGCTGGTGCTGGTGCTGTTCCTGTGGACGTTCAACGACTTCACCACGCCGTTCGTGCTGTTCGGCTCGTCCGCGCCGAACCCCGCCGACGTGATCTCGATCCACATCTACCAGGCCTCGTTCATCACCTGGAACTTCGGCGAGGGCTCGGCCATGTCCGTGCTGATGCTGCTGTTCCTGCTGGTGGTCACGGCCGCGTACCTGCTCGTCACGTCCCGCCGGAGAAATTCGGAGGCCACCAATGGCTAAGCGCCGCGGCCTGATGGCACCGCCGCCCTCCTTTTTGTGGACCCGGCGGATCGTGCTCAGCCTGCTCACGCTGTTCGCGCTGGTGCCGGTGTACGTGATGATCAGCAGCTCGGTGAAGCCGCTGCAGGATGTGACCAGCACGTTCCGGTGGATCCCGTCGCCCATCACCTTCTCGCCGTACCACGACATCTGGTACACGGTGCCGCTGGCCCGGTACTTCCTGAACTCGCTGATCGTGTCGGCGGCGGCGGCCGCGCTGTCGGTGGCGGTGGCCGTGTTCGCGGCCTACGCGGTCAGCCGGTACGGGTTCCGGGGCAAGCGAATCTTCACCACCGCGGTGCTGTCGACCCAGATGTTCCCGGGGATCTTGTTCGCGCTGCCGCTGTTCCTGATCTTCGTGAGCATCGGGAACGCGACCGGCATCCCGCTGTTCGGCTCCCGCGGCGGCCTGATCATCACCTACCTGACGTTCTCGCTGCCGTTCGCGATCTGGATGCTGACCGGCTACTTCGAGTCGGTGCCCAAGGCCCTGGACGAGGCCGCGCTGGTGGACGGGTGCGGGGCGGTGCGGGCGCTGTTCCGGGTGGTCATCCCGGCCGCGCTGCCCGGCATCGTCGCGGTCACCATCTACGCCTTCATGACCGCCTGGGGCGAGGTGCTGTTCGCGTCGGTGATGACCAACAACACCACCCGGACGCTGGCCGTCGGGCTGGCCGACTACTCGACCCAGAACAACGTGTACTGGAACCAGATCATGGCCGCGTCCCTGGTGGTCAGCGTGCCCGTGGTGGCCGGCTTCCTGATCATGCAGCGTTACCTGGTGGCCGGGCTCACGTCCGGCGCGGTCAAGTAGTCACTCTCTCTTCCTCTCTTCAACAGAAAGGCGGTCGATGGACGACCTCAGCGTGTTTCCGGACGGCTTCACCTGGGGCGTAGCGACCTCGGCCTACCAGATCGAGGGGGCGGTGGGCGAGGACGGCCGGTCGCCGTCGATCTGGGACACCTTCTCCCACACCCCCGGCAAGGTCGCGGGCGGGGACACCGGGGACGTCGCCTGCGACAGCTACCATCGCTGGCCGGAGGACCTGGGCCTGATGAAGGAGCTGGGCGCCGGCGCCTACCGCTTTTCGATCGCCTGGCCCCGGGTCATGCCGGACGGCCGCGGGCCAGTGAACCAGGCCGGGCTGGACTACTACGACCGGCTGGTGGACGCGCTGCTGGCCGCGGGCATCACCCCGTACCCCACGCTGTACCACTGGGACCTGCCGCAGACCCTGCAGGACCGCGGCGGCTGGGCCGATCGGGACACCGCCGCCGCCCTGGCCGACTACGCGACGGTGGTGGCCGGGCGGCTGGGCGACCGGGTGACGAACTGGGTCACCCTGAACGAGCCGCGCTGCGCCGCCTGGATCGGCCATCTGGAAGGGCGGCATGCCCCCGGCCTGGCTGACATCGATGTCGCCGTGCCGGTCTCGTTCCACCTGCTGCTCGGCCACGGGCTGGCCACCCAGGCCGTGCGGGCGGCCGCGCCCGGGGCCCGGGTCGGCCTGGTCAACGTGCTGCACACCTGCGAGCCGGCCTCGGACCGGCCCGAGGACATCGCGGCCACGGCCCGGTTCGACGGGCACGTGAACCGGTGGTGGCTGGACCCGATCCACGGCCGCGGCTTCCCGGCCGACATGCAGCGCGTGTACGGCGTCGACCTGCCGGAACAACCAGGTGACCTGGCCACCATCGCCACTCCCCTGGACTTCCTGGGCGCCAACTACTACTCCCCCGCCGTGATCGCCGACGACCCGGACGGCCCGGTGCCGCACGCCCGCGACCTGCCGCCGGCCAGTGAGCCGGCCGGGGAGTCGGCCAGCGTGCCGCGGACCATGCTGGGCTGGGAGATCCGCGCGGCCGGGCTGGAGCAGGTGCTGGTCCGGCTGGCCACCGAGTACGGGGCGCGCGAGCTGTACGTGACCGAGAACGGGTCGGCCTGGGCGGACGACCTGGCCCCGGACGGGCGCGTCCACGACCACGGGCGGCTGCGTTACCTGGAGGAGCACCTGGCCGCCTGCGCCCGGGCCGTCCGGCGCGGCGTGCCGCTGGCGGGTTACTTCGCCTGGTCCCTGCTGGACAACTTCGAGTGGGACTACGGGTATGACGCCCGGTTCGGCCTGGTGTACGTGGACTACCCGACCCAGCAGCGGCTGATGAAGGACAGCGGCCGCTGCTACGCCGACATCATCGCCGCGCACAGCCAGCGGCGGACCGCGGCCAGCGCGCCACCGCAGACCGCATGACCTTATTCTTTCGGCCGGCACTTATTATAAGAGCTGACTGAATTCGGAGGGCGGTGGCTTGCGCCTGAGCGAAGGGGGAGCCATGCCGGAGCGACGGCGATGGACAGTACGCGACCTGCGCCGGGACAACCGATCGGTGCTGCTGTGGTCGCTCTACTTCGACCAGCCGTGCAGCCGTCAGGACCTGTCCGAGGCGACCGGGCTGAGCTCGGCCTCGGTCAGCAACGTGATCCGTGAGCTGATCGCCGAGGGCATCGTGATCGAGGCTGGCTCGGTCGACTCGGACGGCGGACGGCCCCGGGTGCTGCTGCGGATCAACCCCGACTACGGCTACGTGATCGGCATCGACGTGGGCGAGACCCGGGTGCGGGCCGAGCTGTTCGACCTGACCATGAACGTCCGGGCCAACGCGGACTACCCGTTCGAGCCGCGCGAGCACGGGGTGGACGTGGTGGTTGACCGCATCCTGGCCTGCCTGCGGACCGTGCTGGCCGACAGCGGGGTGCCACCCGAGGCCATCCTCGGCGTCGGCATCGGCGTGCCCGGGGTGGTCGAGCACGGCCCGGAGGCGCTGCTCTACGCCCAGACCTATGGCTGGGACGCGGTGCCGCTGGAGAAGCTGCTGCGGGCCGGCACCGACCTGCCGCTGTACATCGAGAACGGCGCGAACACGCTGGGCCAGGCCGAGCTGTGGTTCGGCGCGGGCCAGGGGGCCCGGCACGGCGTGGTCTGCCTGGTCGGCTCGGGCGTCGGCGCGTCGATCATCGGCCACGGCGCGGCCGAACGGGCTGGCACCTCGAGCGGCACCGAGTGGGGCCACACCACGATCATGGTCGGCGGCCGGGACTGCCGCTGCGGGTCGCTGGGCTGCCTGGAGGCCTACGTCGGGGCCGAGGCCATCCTGGAGCGTTACAGCCAGTCCGGTGGCCCGGCGCTACCGGACGGCGACGAGGAATCGGCGCTGGCCGCGCTGGTGGACCTGGCCGAAACCGCACCCGAGGCGGCCCACGTGCTGGACGAGACCGCGCTGTACCTGGGCGCGGGCATCGCCGACCTGATCAACCTGTTCGGCCCGGACCAGATCATCCTGAGCGGCTGGGCCGGGCTGCTGCTCGGCCGGCGGCTGCTGCCCGCGATCCGGTCGTCGGCCCACGAGCACGCGCTCAGCCACGCCTTTGCCGAGACCACGATCACCGTGGGCCGGATCGGCCCGGACGCGGTCGCCCGCGGCGCGGCCACGCTGCCCATCCAGGCGTTCCTGCACGGGACCGCGGTGCCCGCCGCGCGGCGGGGCGCCGTCGCGGGCCACGCGGGCTGAGACCGGGCGGGTTTTGTCCTACCTGGACCGTGGGGACCATTGATCCAAATGTTTCGATCTAGGGCGTTAGATGCGGCTGATGCCCTATCGTTATCCGCTGATACGTGGTGAGCGCGGGGCTTCCATGTGTCTCGTGATGCTGCTGTGCCATGGGTTGTTGCGCGAATGGGTGCGTAAGCCCCTGGCCTGGTGTCGCGGGACGACCACGCATCGTCGACGGATGACGATACGAGGTGGGGTAAATGCCAACGGGCCGATCGCTGCACCGCAGCCCGAAACCGGGCCGTGAGTCGGGGCGCCGTTCTCCGCGCGCCCGTTACTGGTGGGCCCATTATTGGTGGGCACTGTCTGCCGTGCCCGTCCTGGCCGGGGCCGGCCTCTACGTGGCCATGGCGCCGAACGGCGTGGCCACTCAGGCCCAGGACCACGTGACCGTGGTGAGCCCGTCCCACTCGGCCGCCGCCCCGGGGTCGGTGACCGATGTCCAGGCCGCGTCCCGGTGCAGCGCCGAGGGTGCCGCCAGCACCGGGTCCGGCAAGTCCGCCGCCTGCTCGATCGGGGCCATGGGCATCGCCCGGATGCCGGGCCACGGGGTCAGGCCGCACCCTTCGAAGTCGGCGACCTCCCCGTCCGCGTCCGCCTCGGCGTCGATGCCGGGCACCTCGCCCTCCTCCTCGTCCATGCCCACGGCCGGGGCCAGCGCGCCGGCCTCGGGCGGCGGGACCGGCCAGCAGGGCGTCCCCGCCGACCAGGTGCTGGCGCTGATCAACCAGGCCCGGGCCCAGGCCGGCCTGGCCGCCCTGTCGTTCTCGTCCGGCCTGGACCAGAGCGCGTCCCAGCACAACTCGACCATGGCCAGCGGCTGCGGCCTGTCCCACCAGTGCCCGGGTGAGCCCGCCATCGGTGACCGCGAGACCGCCGCCGGGGTGCACTGGACGGCCGCGGGCGAGAACATCGGCGAGGAAGGCCCGGTGTCCGACACCACCACGGCCATCGCCCAGGCCGCCGTGGCCCTCACCCAGGACATGCTCAACGAGCAGCCCCCCAACGACGGCCACCGCCTGAACATCCTGTCCACCTCTTACACCCACATCGGCATCGCCGTGCTCCGCGGCAGCGACGGCACCGTCTGGCTCACCCAGGACTTCTCCAACTAGCGCGCCACGCGGTGGCGGAGGTAGACGACCCCCGAGCTGAAGATGCGGGTCTGGACGAGTTCAAGGTCCACCTGGCGCTCGCGCTGAGGGAAGTACGGAATGCCCCCGCCCACCAGCACCGGGTAGACCCGGGCCCGGTACTCGTCGATCAGACCCAACGCGGCCGCCTCGGCGGCGAGCGTCGCACCGCCGATCGCGATGTCGCCCCCGGCCGGCTCGGCGCGCAACCGCTCGATCTCCTGCGCCAGGCCGCCGGAGACCAGGCGGGCGTGGCCCTGCACGGCCGGCAGGGTGGTGGAGAACACCACCTTGGGGAGCCGCTTCCAGATCGCGGCCCACTCGAGCATCGCGTCGTCGAGCGATGGATCCTGGTCGGCGGTCTCCCAGTACAGCATCGTCTCGTACAGCCGTCGCCCCAGCAGGTGGACGCCGACCTGCCGTATCTCGTCGGTGACGAAGCTGAAGACCTCCTCGTCGGGCGCCGTCCAGCCGAAGCCGCCGTCCGGCCCGACGATGTAGCCGTCGAGCGAGACGCCCATCGAATAGGTCACGCTGCGCACCAGAAGTCCTCCTCGGTAGCGGGTCCGACAGTACGACCGCAGCACCGCGCAGGACTCATCGCGACGGGGCGGGGAGCTGGGGACACTACTGTGCAGCATGCTGCACAAAAGCGTTCCCGAA
This sequence comes from uncultured Streptosporangiaceae bacterium, assembly GCA_964250865.1. Classification (GTDB taxonomy): domain Bacteria; phylum Actinomycetota; class Actinomycetes; order Streptosporangiales; family Streptosporangiaceae; genus Bog-532. The sequence goes on along the minus strand of CAXUJF010000020.1, from coordinate 19,084 downwards.
TCCAGGGGACCTTACGCTGGCTCAGCAGGTTGCAGGTCAGAAGATGCCGGGGATGAGGCGCTTGCGGGAGGCGGCGAACTCGTCGTAGTCGGCGCCGAGGGACTCGCGCAGCTGGCGCTCTTCGACCCGGATCCGGACGGTCAGGCCGAGGCCCGCCAGCACGGCCGCCGCAACCAGGCTCCAGACGTCGCCGCAGGCCAGGGCGTAGCCGATCACGCCCAGAAGCAGGCCGGTGTAGGACGGGTGCCGGACGAAGCGGTACGGGCCGGTGGTCACCACCGTGTGCCCGGACTGGATACCGATCGAGTACTGGAAGAGGCGGCCCAGCGTGATGATCGACCACGCGCGCAGCGCGACGCAGGCCGCGATCAGCGTCAGGCCGGCCGCGACCGGCCAGAGGCGGCCACCGGGCCAGAGCAGGCCGCCGTGACGCCCCAGCACCTGGGCCGCGATCACCGAGGTCGCGACGCAGACGTACACCAGTACGTAGGTCGGGTCCCGGCTCAGGCTCCGGCCCGCACGCAGCCACTGGCGCGCGTTCATCACGGCCTCGAACAACCACCAGGCCACGGACACGCCGGTCAGGGCGTCCCGGGCCGTACCGGCCGTGAAGACGAGCGGTTCGGTCACCGGCTAATTACAGCACCGCCGGCCGCGCCTGGGGCGCGACCGGCGGTGGGGACGTGCAAGCCTCGATTAAATGGGGACGACGTTCTCGGCTTGGGCCCCGCGGGTGCCCTGGCCGATCGAGAATTCGACCCTCTGGTTCTCCTGCAGACTGCGGTAGCCCTCGGACTGGATGGCGGAAAAGTGCACGAAGACGTCGGCTCCGCCGTCGTCCGGTGCGATGAAGCCATAGCCCTTGTCAGCGTTGAACCACTTAACGGTTCCTTCTGCCATTCCCGATCTCTCCTACAACGATCTTCGGGTCCACTTGTGTGTCCCCGGGCTGTTGCGACCGCCCGCCTCGCAAGAAGAGCCCTGGGCGCCCGCTGTCAGAATTCGCAGGCACCGTGACCGGACAACGAACTTCGACGACAACCACGGCTATTTAACACCATGCTGTGCCTCAATGCTGCCGGACGACGCACGCGCGGCGTCCAGCACCCGCATCACCTCAAGCGTGCCGGCCAACGGCATCAGCGGAGATTCGGTCAATCCGGCCCGCAGACAGCGTGCGACTTCGGCGGCCTCATAGGTGAAGCCGCCCCCGTGCAAGGTGATCTGCTTGGTGCGCGGCTCACCTGCGGCCGGGGTCAGGGTGTAGCTGTCCGGCGCGTAGAACGGTGCCCCGACCGTGATCGTGCCGTCCGTTCCGGTGATGGTGGCCACCCGGGGTGAGTTAGCCCACAGTCCGCAGTGGTAGAGGCCCACGGCGCCGCCCGGATAGCGGGCGATCACGGCGGTGTTGGCGTCCACCCCGGTGGGCGCGGCGGTGCTCACGGTCCGGATCTGGTCCGGCGGTCCGAGCAGCATGGAGCCGAAAGACACCGGGTAGACGCCCAGGTCCAGCAGAGCACCCCCGGCCCGCGCCGGGTCCCACCGCCGATCACCGGGGTTGTAGCCGGGTGCTTCGGACAGGTCGGCCTGGACCGAGGTGATCCGGCCGATGGCGCCCCCGCGGACCAGGTCGGTGACCTCACGCACGATCGGGTTGAACCGGGTCCACATGGCTTCCATGGCGAACAGCCGCTGGCTGGTGGCCAGCGCGATGAGCCGGGACGTCTCGGCCGCGGTCACGGTGAACGGCTTTTCCACCAGGACCGCGCGGCCGGCCTCCAGGCAGAGCCGGGCGGCCTCGTAGTGCTCCGAGTGCGGCGTGGCCACGTACACCACGTCCAGGCTGTCGTCGGCGGCCAGGGCGGCGTAGGAGCCGTAGGACTTCTCCATGCCGTAATCGGCGGCGAACTGCTGGGCCCGGCCGGAGGACCGGGACCCGACCGCGGCGGGTTTCTGGTCCGCCAGCAGCAGCAGGTCCGAGACGAAAGAGCGAGCGATCCGGCCCGCGCCGAGAATGCCCCAGCGGACCGGTGGCTTGTCCGTTTCCACGTGCGCCTCAATCGTCATGCTCCTGAGCGTAACGACGCCGGCCGGTTCAGACGGGAGCGCCCGGGTAGCGCAAGATCATGACCGAATCACTGCAGGCCGTGCTGTTCGACGTGGACGGGACGCTCGTCGACACCAACTATCTGCACGTGGTGTGCTGGTGGGAAGCGTTTGCTCAGGCCGGCCACGACGTGCCGATGGGCCGGATCCACCGGGCCATCGGGATGGGTTCGGACCAGATGCTGGACGCGCTGCTGCCGGCGGACCGGGACCGCGACGAGGACGGTTCCGTGCGGGCCGCGCACAGCGCGCTGTACGCCACTTACTGGACCCGGCAGCGGCCGCTGCCGGGTGCGGCGGACCTGCTGCGGGAGTGCCACCAGCGGGGCTGGCGGGTGGTGCTGGCCAGCTCGGCCGACGCGGACGAGTTCGAGGCGCTGCGGACGACGCTGGACGCGGACGACGCGATCGACGACGCCACCTCCTCGGCCGAGGTGGAACAGAGCAAGCCCGCCCCGGACCTGGTGCAGGTGGCCCTGGACAAAGCCCAGGTGAAGCCGGACGCGGCGGTGTTCGTGGGCGACACGGTGTGGGACGTCAAGGCGGCGGGCAAGGCCGGCGTGGTGTGCGTGGGCCTGCTGAGCGGCGGCATCGGCCGGGACGAGCTGACCGGGGCGGGCGCGGCCGCGGTTTACGACGGCCCGGCCGAGCTCCTGGTCGCCCTGCGGGAGGGGTCACCGGACCGCGTGCTGGGCCGCGAGAGTACCGATTGAGCCGGACACGATACGGTTACGGCGATGAGTGAACCTGCGTCCACAGCGACCGATGACCGTCCCGTGGTGGCGGTGGCCAACCGGCTGCCGGTCCAGCACGGCGAGCACGGCTGGGAACTGTCCCCGGGGGGCCTGGTCACCGCGTTGCGCCCGGTGATGTCCACGCACGCCGGGGCCTGGGTCGGATGGGACGGCGGCGCCAAGGGCATGCCGTCCACGCTGCCCGACTCCGGGGTCCGGCTGCTGCCGATCAGCCTGTCCTCCACCCAGGTCCGCAACTACTACTACGGCTTCTCCAACGCGACCCTGTGGCCGCTGCTGCACTACGCGATCGAGAAGCCCCGGTTCGAGCGGGCGTGGTGGCTCAGCTACCGCGACGTGAACGCGATCTTCGCCAACCAGGCCCTGGATGCACTGTCGGAGTACCCCGACGCGATCGCCTGGGTGCACGACTACCAGCTGATGCTGGCCCCCCAGCTCATCCGGGAGCGGCGGCCGGACCAGCCGGTCGGGTTCTTCCTGCACGTGCCGTGGCCGTCGCCGGACATCTTCGCCCGGCTGCCCTGGCGCGAGCAGATCCTGACCGGGCTGCTCGGGGCGGACGTGATCTCGTTCCACACCGAGCACTACCGGAACAACTTCACCCGGGCCGTCGCCCGGCTGCTGTCCGGCTCGGGCATCGAGGTGCGCGGGTCCACGATCGCGCTGCCGGACGGCCGGCTGGTGCGGACCACGGCCGCCCCCATCTCGATCGACGTGGCCGACTTCACCAAGCACGCCACCGAGCCGGAGACCAGCGCCGAGGTGGACGAGCTGCGGACCCAGTTCGCCGGGCGGACGCTGCTGCTCGGGGTGGACCGGCTGGACTACACCAAGGGCATCATCGAGCGGCTGCTGGCCGTGGAGATGATGCTGGAGCGCAACCCGGCCATGCGGACCAGCGTGGCCTTCCTGCAGATCGCCGTGCCGAGCCGGGACAACGTGCGGGAGTACCGGCAGCTGCGGGCCTCGGTCGAACAGCACATCGGGCGGATCAACGGGCGGTTCACCGAGCCGGGCAACGACGTGCCGGTGCACTACCTGTACCGGGGACTGGCCCAGCAGCAGCTGGCCGCGTACTACGGCACAGCCGACGCGCTGCTGGTCACCCCGCTGATCGATGGGATGAACCTGGTCTGCAAGGAGTACGTGATGGTCCAGGACGCCCGTAACTCCAGCGGGCTGCTGGTGCTGAGCGAGTTCACCGGCGCGGCCGAGGAACTGCCGCAGGCCGTGCTGTGCAACCCGTTCGACGTCGAGGGCCTGTCCTACCGGATCGAGCAGGCGCTGCGGCTGCCGGCCGAAGTGCGGCGGACCGCCATCTCCGACATGGCCTCCTACGTTCGCAAGCACGACGTGTACCGGTGGGTGGCCGAGCAGCTGGCCGACATCGCCGCCCGAGGCGGCAAGGACGGCAACGGAGACCACTGAGGCCCGCCACGCCAGCCCTTCTCGTTCTTTTACAATCTGTTACTGTCTGACTACTTTGCGTTAAGATACCGAGCGCTACGAAGAAGTGGCGCGGCCACTCCACGGGGAGCTGGCCACGGGGGTGGGCCCGACCGGGCCCACACACAGGAGTGATTGAACGTGATTGCGGTTTTCACCCAGATCGACCTCGGCCACCTGCTTGTCAACGTCAGCGGCGTGGTTAGCCACCTGCTGTCCCTGAACCTGTCGGCGGCCCTCTAAGCAAGAGCCTGCACAAACGGCACATCAGACCCGGGCGAACTCGATCGCCCGGGCCTGGTTTTTTATTTAACAAACTCACCGGGCGCGGACGGACTGGTAGGCCGCGAGCGACTCGTTGCGCTCCTTGGCGTGGTCCACGATCCGCTCCGGATAACCGGCGGGCACGCCGTCGGCGCGGTCCCAGGGCTGGTGGACCTCCTTCCCGCTCAGCCCGGCCAGCTCGGGCACGTAGCGGCGGATGTAGTCGCCGCGGGGGTCGAACTTCTCGCCCTGGGTGATCGGGTTGAAGATCCGGAAGTACGGGGCCGCGTCGGTGCCGGTGCCCGCGGTCCACTGCCAGCCGTGCTGGTTGCTGGCCAGGTCGCCGTCGACCAGATGCCGCATGAAGTGTCGCGCCCCGTGCGTCCACTCGATGTGCAGGTCCTTGACCAGGAACGACGCCACGATCATGCGAACCCGGTTGTGCATCCAGCCCTCGGCCAGCAGCTGGCGCATGCCGGCGTCGACGATCGGGTAGCCGGTGCGTCCCTGCGCCCAGGCCGCGAACAGCTCGTCCGCATGCTTCCCGGAGGCATACGGCATCTTGGCCATCTGCGGCAGGAAGTACTCCCGGGCGCTTTCCGGCCAGAAGTGCAGCACCGCGGCGTAGAACTCGCGCCAGGCGATCTCCTTGCGGTAGGTCGAGTCAGCACCGCCCAGGCCGTCCAGGATCGTCCGCGGGTGGATCGAGCCCCACTTCAGATAGGGCGACATCCGCGAGGTGTGGTCCAGGTCGGGGCGGTCCCGCTCGGAGTCGTATTCGCTCAGGCGGCTGCGCCGGAACCGGCGCCAAGCGGCCAGCGCGGCCTCCTCGCCCGCGTCCGGCAGGGTCAGCGAGGCCGGCAGGTCCGGGTCCTGCGGGATGCCGGTGCCGTCCAGCGTGCGCCACTGGACGTGGCCCGGGTCCGACTTGGCGGGCTTGCGCCAGCCGTGCTCGGACCAGACCCGGTAGAACGCGGTGTACACCTTGAACGGCGTGCCGTCACCCTTGGTCACGCGCCCCGGGGCGACCGCGTAGGGCGACCCGGTGCGGACCAGCGGCACGTCCCCCAGCGCGTCTTCCACCCGCTCGTCCCGGGCCTTGCCGTAGGGGCCGAAGTCCGCGCTGATGTGGACCGAGGACGCACCGGCCTCGTTGGCCACGGCGGGCACCACGTTCTCCGGCTGGCCCCGGCGCACGACCAGCCCGCCGCCGTGCTCGCACAGCTTGGCGTCCAGGTCCCGCAGGGTCCGGTACATGAACGCGACCCGCGGCGCGCCGGACGGCTTGCGCAGCACGTCGTCCAGGACGAACAGCGCCACCACCGGCCCCTCGTCGGCCGCGGCCAGCAGGGCCGGGTGGTCCCCCAGACGCAGATCCCGGCGGAACCACAGCACAGCTGCGGACATCAGCTCAGCTCCCCTCCAGGTGGCCAGGACCCCAACCCGGCCGCTCGTGAACTAGCTGCCTTCCCCGCCCGGCCGGTTGCATTCACCAAGGTAACGGCCGGTTGACCGGGTGTGGAGGCAGGTCTAGCGTCGGTTGGCGTCCGGGTACCACAACGATGTGCCAACCCCAGGAGAACCCCGTGGCCGATTACGACCCCAGGACCAAGACCGGAATCCCGACCGAGCCAGTGGGCTCGCTCCCCCGCCCGGCGCGGCTGCAGGAGACCTACGCCCGCTACGACGCGGGTGAGGCCAGCCGCGCGGAGCTGGAGGCCGAGCAGGACGCCGCCATCCGTGACTCGATCGAACGCGGCCAGGCCACCGGCGAGCCGATCATCTCCGACGGGGAGCAGCGCTGGTCGAGCTTTGCCACCTACGCGATCACGGACACGCTGGCCGGCACCGGCCTGGCCGACAACCTGGCCGGTGACGGCGGCCAGTACTTCGCCATCTTCGCCGACGGCCACCGGCGGCAGCTGCCCCGGCTGACCGGCGGCCCGTTCCGGTACAAGACGTACGCGGCTGACAGCCTGAAGAAGTCCCTCCCGCTGGCCAGCACGCCCATGAAGCAGGCGGTGATCGCGCCGTCCATGCTGGCCCTGCTCTACCCGCTGGACGCCGAGCTGCCCGGTTACACGCGCGAGCAGTTCGAGGCCGACCTGGTGAACGAGTGCGAGAAAGACATCAGGGCCGCGTTCGCGGCCGGGGCGGCCCGGGTGTCGATCGACTTCACTGAGGGCAGGCTGGCCACCCGGAACGACCCGCGCAACCCCTGGACCGGGCGGAACATGCTGCCGCACTTCATCGAGCTGGACAACCGGGTGCTGGCCCGGTTCACCCCGGAGGAGCGGCGGTCGATCGGGGTCCACACCTGCCCGGGCGGCGACCGCGACTCGGTGCACAGCGCCGACGTCGACTACAACGACCTGCTGCCGAGCATGTTCGGGCTCAACGCGGGCTACTTCCTGATCCAGCTGGCCAGCGAGCGGGACAAAGACCGGGTGTACCGGATCATCGGCGAGAACCTGCGCGAGGACGCGGACGGCGTCACCCAGATGGCCTACACCGGGGTCATCAACCCGCTGAATCCCCGGGTGGAGACGCCGGAGGAGGTGCGGGACGCGCTGGTGCGCGCGGCGAACTTCATCCCCGCTGAGCAGCTCGGCTCGACCGACGACTGCGGTTTCTCGCCATTCAGCATCGACGAGAAGCCCAACCACGGGTCGCCGGATTACGCGCGGGACGTGGCGTTCCAGAAGATCACCAACCGGGTGGCCGGCACCCGGATGGCGGCGGAGAAGCTCGGGATCAGCTAAATCCCCGGTTGACCCGGGCGGATCAGCGTTTGACGAAGAAGTCGCGGACGTTGGCGCCGAGCAGGACGAGGGCGGCCGCGATGAGCAGGCTGGCCACCGCCCATCGCCAGTGGCCCACGGCCGTGGTGGCGGCCAGCCAGGCCGCGGCCGCGGCGACCACCAGCACGACCAGTCCGGCGACGAACTGGCTCAGATGGCCCCGGGCAAAGGCCTCGACGCACAGCATGAGGGCCGCCAGGCCGCCGAAGGCCGGCAGCAGGGCCCCGAATTGACCCAGTACGACCACGGCCAGCCCGGCGAGCAGGAACGACGCGGAAATGGCGGACCACACCCCCAGCACGCTGCTGCGGGTACGAGCCGGGTCAACGTTCGGCAGGGCGCGGTGCCGCAGGTGCGCATGCGGTCCGGTCCGGGGAAGGCGGTGGCCAACTGCGCCGGCCAGGATCTCCCGCTCTTCCACGAGCGCCTGGCGGCGCACGCGGGCCTGCTGCACGGCGGTCTCCAGCGTGGCCAGCCCGGCCGGGGTCCGCTGGATTCCCGCGCTGCGCATCGCCTGGAGGCCGGCGTGGGCACGGCGCAGCTCGTCACCGCGGGCGTCAACTTCGGCCGTGGCGACGGTGAGCTCGGCGTCCAGCTCGGTGATCCGGTCCTCGGCGACCTGCCGCGCCACCGCCTCCGACGGTGGCTCTTTGTCCAGGTTGGCCCATCCCACCGGGTCGGACCAGCAGAGCCGTACCGACCCGCCACGTTCGTAGCGCGGGCCGGCGGGTGCGCGCTCCCCGCCGAACGGGTCACCGGTATCAAGCCCCCACAAGCCCCGGTAGTCACGCAGCCACGGTGTCTCGTCGTCCACGAGCACGGGGCGCCACTGTTTTGCCTCACCGGGTCCCACGCCCGGGCCGTCACCCCGGCGGTAGTCGATGAACGGGATGCCGAACGAAGGATGCGTGTTCGTCCGGGTCCAGGGCAGCAGGAGTCGGGTGCCCCGGCGAAGCGTAGCTAGCAGCCCTTTGAGGGCGGTCGGCTCGGCCGTGACCAGGTAATCTCCGGGCAGGTAGGCCCCTGAGTGCGATCCCGCTCCGGCGAAGACCACCGGGTGCGTATCCCGCCATTCGAGATCGGGGTCGTCCGTGCGGCGGCGCAGATCGTCACCGACCTCATCGTGTGAGGAGAAGGCGACCCAGACCGGACGGGCGGATTCGTCGGGTGGGTCGGGCAGGAAGACCGTGACCTGTTCCCAATCGGCCTCGTGGTCGTTGACGCCGCCGAACGTCGACCGCCAGTCGTTCATCGCGTAGAAGAACCAGTACTGCAGGGCAACGAAACCCCGATCACGGGTCACCCGGCCGTAGTACGGGCAGCTACCCGGATCGGCGTCCGCCCGGTACTGCTGCTCGGCCGCGGCGGCCGTGCCCCCCGGGACCCGCCCGCGCAGCAGCAGCGACAGCCGCATCACCGCGTCGATGAGCCGGCTCAGCAGGCCGACCGCGGCAAACCGGCTGCCACCCGCGGCCAGCCGGGCGCGGCCCGTGTCGCGCCGCCACGCCCGGAACTCGCTGCGGGCCAGCGGGCGCTGCACGAACCGCAGCGAGAGATCCCCGCCCGGCCACGATGCGCTGATGGTGGCCAGCCGGGCCGGTGTGAGCTCGCCCGGCGGGCACAGGCACTCCTCGGGGCTGCGCCGGCGCAGCCCCCGCGCGGGTCCGGTCAATCGCCACAGGCTGCACTTTTCCAGGTAGTTCTCGACCAGCATGGGCAGGAAGAGCTCGCCCTGGGTGAACCGCAGCACGGGCTCGTAGCGCCGTAGCAACCGGACCCGGTCCGCCGCGTCAGCCTCCACCGCGCCGATCCCCGCCGTGGGAGTGGTCACGTCCACGGTGAACGGCTCGCGTGCATACGATCCACTCTCGCGGCCGGATCGTGGCCCCGTCAAGACCGCCCGGCTCTGACCGGACGCGACCATCCGGGCCCCAGCCGGCCGCGTCGTAGGCCGTCACGGTCGGGCCGCGGTGAGCTGGTAGCGGGAGCCCACGCTGGGCTGGACCCAGGCGTCGGGCAGGGCCCGGGCCAGCGCGTGCTGGGCCCGCCAGCCGGTGCAGTGCCCGGGCACGATCAGGGCCGGGGCCAGTTCGGTGAGCGCGGCCACGGTGGGCTCGATGATCGGCTCGAAGGCCGGCCCGCTGAGGTGGAAGCCGCCGATGAGCGCGTGTAGCCGGTCCACGCCGGTGAGCCGCAACGCCTGCCGGGCGATATTGACCACGCCGGCGTGCCCGCATCCGGTGACCACGACCAGGCCCCGGCCGCGAACGTTGATGACCAGCGCCTGGTCGTCGATGACGGCGGCGTCGTGCCGCCACCGCGTACCGTCCCAGGCCTGGTGGGGCGGGGGCATGCCCCGCTCGAACTCGGTGGTACGGTCCACCTCGCCGGTGATCAGGATGCTGCCGCCGGCCAGCAGCGACGGCTGGCGCCGCTCGATGACCTGGAAGCCTTCGCGTTCCAGCGCGCCCGGGGACAGCGTGGGCATCTCGAACGGCTCACCGCCGGGCGGGGCCAGCCGGCGGCGGGTCCAGACCGCCGGGTGCACGGTCAGCGGCAGCCCGGACCGGCCGCGCAGCCGGGCCAGGCCGGGGAAGCCGCCGGCGTGGTCGAAGTGCCCGTGGCTCAGCACCACGCCCTGGATATCGCCCACGCCGAGACCGAGGGACTCGGCGTTGACGGCCAGCCCGTCCGGTGACACCCCGGTGTCGAACAGGACGGTGGTGGACTGCTCGCCCCGGCGTACGGTGACCAGGGTGGAAAAACCGTGCTCGGCCCGCAGCCCGGCTGCGGTCTGGCCCGAGGTGAACTGCGGCGCCGGGACGCGGCCGGTGCCCATCACCGGGCGGGTCACGGCGCCCCCGGACGGGAGCAGCGCGTCGAAGACGTTGTCGACCAGGGTGAGGACCGAGACCTCGTCGACCTCCGGCAGGGTCACTGGGTCGACCGCCGGCCCGGCCGCGGACCGGGGGGCGGAGTGAGTTTGTTCAAAATGATCAAAGTGATCGCACACCCGGCTGACCGTAGTTGTTCGGCCCAGCCCAGGCAACGGCAGGTGCGGGCGTGAGACGATCACCGCGACCAAGGGAGGCGACCGGTATGTTCGACCGACGATGGGCGGCGCTGGAGCAGCGGGAGATCAGGCGGCGCGGTCGCCACATCCCCACCGAGCGGCCAGGCCCGCGCCCGCGGCCGGACCAGCCCGAGGGCACCGATCTGCTACCCCAGATCAAGCACATCGTGGTGCTGATGATGGAGAACCACTCCTACGACAACTACCTGGGCACGCTGAAAGACCGCGGCGACGGCCTACCGGACGGTGAGGCGGCGGCCAACCCCCGGCGTGACGGCAGCCCGGTCACGCCGCACCACCTGACCAGCACCGAGCAGGTCAAGGAAGATCCGACCCAGAGCTGGCACGGCGCGCACGTGCAGTGGAACCAGGGTCGCAACGACGGGTTCGTGCGGAGCATCGAGCAGCTCGCGCCCGGCCACGATCCCACCTTGCCGATGGGCTACTGGACCGAGGATGACCTGCCCTTCTACCACGGGCTGGCCCGCACGTTCCCGCTGGCCGACCGCTGGTTCTCGTCCTGCCTGGGGCCGACGTTCCCGAACCGGCGGTTCATGATGGCGGGTACCGCGCACGGGCTGATCGACGATCTGCCGTGGGACATCTTGGACATGCCGCCCGCCGGCACCATCTTCGACATGCTGACCCGGCACGATCTCAGCTGGTTCAACTACCACAACGTCCGGCCGGCCAAGGTGTTGCTCAAGCGGGCGCTCGGCCAGAACGGCCTGCGGGCCGCGCGCAGCGTCTCCCGGATCGGCCGCTGGTTCCCCCGGGTCACCCAGCGGGTCCAGGGCAACAAGCAGTTCACCGCCGACCTGTACCCGCTGGGTATCGCGGGCTGCGTCCGGCATCTGCGCCGCACCCAGCAGTTCTTCGCCGACGCGGATGCGGGCACGCTGCCGGGGTTCTGCATCGTCGACCCGGACTTCGATGTGTTCTCCGAGGAGAACCCGCAGGACATCCGCAAGGGCGAGAGCTTCGCCGCCGAGGTCATCAACCGGGTCATGCACGGGAAGGGCTGGGAACACACCCTGCTGATCTGGGTCTATGACGAAGGCGGCGGTTACTACGATCACGTGCCGCCGCCCGAGGCGGTGCCACCGGACGACGTACCGGCCCACAACCCGCTGCTGGCGGCGCCGGGGTGGGTCAAGGCGCTGCTCCGGCCGGTGCTCAACTCGTACCTGGGCAAGATCAGGACCGAGGACGAGGGCCCGGACCGCTACGACCGGCTCGGGTTCCGGGTCCCGGCGGTGATCGTGTCCCCGTACGCGCGGCCCGACTTCGTCACCAGCACGGTGTTCGACCACACGTCGATCCTCAAGCTGGTCCAGCAGAAGTGGAATCTGCCCGCCCTGACCCGCCGGGACGCAGCCGCCGAAGCCCCGTTGGACGCGGTGGACCTGGACAGCCCGCCCGCGTTTCTGAAGCCGCCGGATCTGCCCGAGCCGAGCCTGCGCTGGGGTGACTGGGAGGACGAACGGACCGCGCTCACCCGAGGGAGGCGGCCGGGCCTACTCCGGCGGCAGCGGTGACCCGGTCCCCTGGTCCGGCTCGGGCGGGAACACCTCGCCGGCGTCGGAGCCGGGTTCAGGCGGGAGCGGTGAGCCCGCTTCGGAGCTGGGCTCCTCGGGGAGCGGCGAGCCGGGCTCGTCCGGCTCCGGCGGGAACGCCTCACCGGCATCGGAGCTGGGTTCGGGCGGGAATGGGGATGCGTCGGTCATCGGTCCTCCTGGTTTCCTCGGTGAGACGGCCCCCGTGCCCAGTCTCCACCCGGCCGGGGGTGAGAGGTAGGGCCCAGGCCGGCCGGTTCCGAGTTGATCGGATGGCCGCGGCTGCGATAAGAACGCGGAATGCTGCGTGGTGAACTGGTGGCCCTGCGGGCCCGGCAGGACAGCGACATCCCGGTCCTGGAGGCTGATCTGCACGACGATGTGGTGACCTGGTCCCGCGGTGACGGCCGGCCGTGGCGGCCGTTGCCGCAGGATTCGGACGCCTCGCCCTACCGGATCCGTGACCCGCTGGCTGATCCGGCCGTGTTCTCCGTGGTCGAGCTGGCCAGCGATGAGCTGGCCGGTGACGCGCTGCTGTGGGGGGTCGACCAGCACAACCGGTCGGCGCACCTGGGCATCGCGCTGCGCCCGTCGTTCCGCGGCCGCGGGCTGGGCACGGACGTGGTGCGGGTGCTGTGCCGGTACGGTTTCGAGACCCGCGGACTGCAGCGGCTGCAGGTGGACACGCTGGCCGACAACGAGGCCATGCTCCGGTCCGCGGCCCAGGCGGGCTTCACCCGGGAAGGCGTGCTGCGCCAGGCGAACTGGGTCAACGGCGCGTTCCTGGACGAGGTGATCCTCGGCCAGCTGGCCGCAGAGTGGTTCGGCTAGCGGGTGGTTCAGCTAGCCGGCGATCGGGGCAGCGACTTGACCGTCTCGGCGAGGGCTTCCATGGCCGGGACCGAGGACAGCAGCGCCTGGGCGGTCGCCTCCGGCAGCTGTTCCAGGCACTCGGTCAGGACCTGGGTGCGGTGATCCCGGATCCGCCCGTGCACCGTCACACCGGCGGGGGTGATCTCGACCCGGGCCGCCCGCAGGTCACTGGGGTCGGGCAGCCGCTGGATCAGGGCTTTCTCGTCCAGCGCGCGGACCACCCGGGACAGCATGGTCGGGTTCAGCCCCTCCAGGCTGGCCAGCTCGGCCAGCCCGAGCGGTCCCCGGCTCCGGACCAGGCCCAGCACCGAGTACTGGGTCGGGGTTAGCCCTTCGTCGGTCGAAGTGTCGTTGAGCTGCCGCGCAAGCCTGCTGATGACTCCCCGCAGCCGCGTCACCAGTTCGACGTCCATCGGGCCTCCGCAGGCCAGCTAGGTATCTGATCGGTTTTAGAGTCCTGGGTCTATTCCGGATCCAGCTTGATTGCTTGTCGGCAAGCAATTACCGTAAGCATATGTGAACGAGATTACGGTGAATCCACCGGCCGCGACGGTACCAGGCGAGGCCGGGCCGCCCCTGGCGCGGCGGAACCTGATCTTCGCCATCGTCTCGATCGGCCTGTTCATGGTCTCGGTCGACCAGACCATCGTGGCCACCGCCCTGACCGCCATCCAGCGGGAGCTGCACACGCAGATCAACTGGGGCAGCTGGACGATCACGATCTACTCCCTGGGCCAGGTCGTAGCCATGCCGATGGCCGGCAAGCTCAGCGACATGTTCGGCCGTAAGCGGGTGTTCCTGGTCGCCGTCATGGTGTTTACCGTCGCCTCGCTGTGCTGCGGTTTCGCCGGCAACATCTACCTGCTGCTGATTTCGCGCGGCATCCAGGCGCTGGGCGGCGGGGCGTTCATGCCGTCAGCCACCGGTATCGTCGCCGACCACTTCGGCGCCGAGCGCGACCGGGCGGTCGGCATGTTCACCTCGATCTTCCCCATCGGCGGCATCGTCGGCCCGATCATCGGCGGCATCTTCGTCAGCTACTGGTCCTGGCGGGGCATCTTCCTGGTCAACGTGCCGATCGGCATTGTGCTCATCGGGCTGGTGATCAAGTTCATCCCAGCCAACTCCGAGCGCGTGTCCCGCCGGATCGACGTGCGCGGAATCCTCATCTTGACCGTGCTGATCCTGTCGGCCATGTTCGGCATCACCTACCTGGGCACCGGCGATGTGACCCTCTACAGCCCGGTGTTCCTGAGCTGCGAGGCGGTCGCGCTGGTGGCCGGCTGGTTCTTCATCCGGCACTCGAAGCAGGACCCAGCCCCGTTCGTGCCGTTCGCCCTGCTGCGGGGGCGCGGGTTCGGCGTGATGAACATGATCAACCTGATCTACGGTGCGGCCGTGATCGGGTTCGCCGCGCTCGTCCCGCTGTACGCGCAGGATCGCTACCACATCGCGGCGCTGGGCGCGGGCACGCTGCTCACCGCCCGGGCGGTGGGCATGATCTCAGTGGCCAGCCTGGCCGTGTTCACCATGCGCCGGACCGGGTACCGGCTGCCGATGATCGGCGGCTTCGCCGTCCTGTCGGCCGGGCTGGGCCTGATGGCCGTGGCCGCTCCCAGCTCGCCCTACGTCTGGCTGGCCATCGGGGCGGCGATCACCGGCTGCGGCATGGGCCTGTCCGTGCCCGCCACCAACAACGCCAGCCTGCAACTGGCCCCGGACCAGATCGCCGCGATCGCCGGCCTGCGCGGTATGTTCCGGCAGGCCGGCTCGATCATCGCGGTCTCGGTCGTCACCGCCGTCATCGCCCGCAGTCATGATCCCGGCGCGGTGCAGGCCGACGTGTTCGTGGTGTTCGCCCTGCTGATGGTGGCGGTGCTGCCGGTGGTGTGGTTCCTGGTGCCCGAACACCGGGGCAACTGGTAAACGGCTGATGGTAGGGCGGCGGGCCGGGTCAGTGGAGCCGTCAACGCCTTCGGGGTTGTCGTCGGTCTGGAGCAGGAACGGCGGGATGGTGCCCAGCAGCGCGGCCTTCCTGACCCGCCCGGAGCCGTGGGTGCCCAGGTAGCGGGTGACCTCGCCGGTCCCCATGGAGAAGCCGGACTTCCCCTTCGTGTCCCTGGTGCTAGATGATCTCCGGTCGCCAGTCTCGCAGCGATGATCACGACTATCCATAGCCGCGGCATCAGTAGTCACACCCGCCACAAACCGTGCAAAGGATGCGAAATTGCCCTGCATTCCCATGAGCCGCCCATCTCGATGTGTCGGCGGCATTTTCACGGGTAGCGTCCCAACACGGCGGGCCAACCAGCGGCCGGGAGATGAGGACTGACGTGAGGATATCGACAGTGCGGACGCACGGCCGATGACCTCGCCGCGATCACCGGAGTCGCCGCCGTCACCGGGTGCGCCGCACGCCGCCGCGGTGTACGGCTCAGACCAGGAGCTGCGCACGCACATCCTGGGCTACCTGATGGAGGGGCTGACCCGCCACGAGAAGGTGGTGGCCGTCGTGCCGCCGCGCACCGGGCAGGTCCTCGGGGCGTCGCTCGGGTCGGGCGCGATGATGGTCCAGTGGGGCCTGCTGGGCCTGAGCTACCACCACCTGGGCCGGGCCGCCGAGACGATCCGCAGCTACCTGACCGAACAGCGCGAGGCCGGTGAGATGACCCGGCTGCTGATTGAAAGCGACGTCGACGGCGGCCGCCGCGGGCCCGGCCGCCTGGCGGCCTACCTGCGTTCAGAGTCGGCCGCCGACGAGTTCTACGGCAGCTACGGGTTCCCGTGGCTCTGCCTGTACGACCGGCGCCGGTACTCGCCGGGCGTCCTGGCCGATGCCGAACGGGTCCATCCGCACGTGCTCGGAAGCAACGGCGAGCTCATCCCGAACCAGAGTTATGGGGACCCCACCACCTTCCTGGCCGCCCATCCCGGGCCGGTTTCGGTGGTGCCACCCGAGGTCACGCTGGACGTGGAGCTGACCGACATCAACGATCTGGGCGACATCCGCCGCCAGGCCGGTGACGCCGCCTTCGCCCTGGGCCTGCAACCGGCCGACACCAAGCTGGCCGAGGTGGCCGCGGGCGAGGTGATCGCCAATGCATTCCGGCACGGGGTGCCGCCCGGCCGGGTGCGCGTCTGGCGTGACGCCGACGCCGTGCTGATCAGGGTGGACTCGGCTGGCCCGGGGCCTGCGGTGGCCATGGCCGGTTTCCGCCCACCGGACCTGACCGCCGGGTCGGGTGCGGGCCTGTGGGTGGCCCGGCAGATCGCCGACGTCGTGCACGTGGAAACCCGCCGCGACGGCACCACGGTCGAGATGCAGTTCCCGCTGGGGTAGCCGCTCGTCTTGCTGGTGCGGAAGCTACTCCCCCGTCGCGTACGCCGCAGTCCCACCGTCGGGTGACGGATCGCCCCTGACCCACTCGTCGCTGGACGTGGGCCTGGTGTCCCTGGCCCAGCTCATCCCGCTGCTGATCTGTTCGCTGTACGGCGGCACGGTCATCGACGCCACCGACCGCCGCAAGCTGCTCATCCGGGTCGAGCTGGTGATGGCGCTGTGCAGTACCGGGCTGGGCGTCAATACCGACCTGAGGGCCCGGTTGTGGCCGCTGTTCGTCCTGCCCGCCGTCGCGTCCGGGCTGACCGGCTTCGACAACCCGACCCGGAACGCGATCGTGCCCCGGCTGGTCGCCGCGGAGCAGATCTCCACGGCTTCGGCCATGGTCCAGGTGCTGAACCAGGTCGGGGTGATCGTCGGACCGGCCATGGGCGGGCTGCTGCTGGCCGGGGCCGGGGCGGACTTCGTGTACTGGTTCGACGCCGCGACCTTCCTGGCCGCGATCACCGCGGTCTGGACCATCTCGCCGCAGCCGAAGTCCGAGGGCGCCACCCGGCCCGGGCTGCGTTCCATCGCCGAGGGCTTCCAGTTCATCCGGCATCGGCAAGGCATCCAGGGCGCCTACCTGATCGACATCAACGCGATGGTGTTCGGCATGCCGCGGGCGCTGTTCCCGGCCATGGCCATCACCGTGTTCACCGGCGGCGCCACCACGGTCGGCTTCCTGTACGCCGCGCCCGGCGTGGGGCGCTGGTGGGGGCGCTGGCCACCGGCTGGGTGACGCGCATCCGGCGCCAGGGCCTGACCGTCATCGTGGCCGTCATGGTCTGGGGGGCCGCGATCGTGGCGTTCGGCTTCACCAGCGTGTTGTGGCTGGGACTGCTGTTCCTGGCCATCGCGGGCTGGGCCGACGTCATCTCGGCCGTGTTGCGCAGCACAATCATCCAGCTGTCCGTGCCCGACCGCTTGCGCGGCCGCCTGGCCGCGATCCAGATCGGTGTCGTCCAGGGCGGTCCCCGCCTGGGCGACCTGGAAGCAGGTGCCGTCGGCAACGCGTTCGGCAACGAAATCTCGGTCGTCTCCGGTGGCCTGGCCTGCATCGCCGGGGCCGCCCTCCTAGCCTGGCGAATGCCCGGCTTCCGCAAGGTCGAGGTCAGCGCCACCACCGCCCGAGAAGCCGAAGCCGAAGCCGCCGCCGCCCACTCCCCCTGAGCCCACTTCCTTGAGCCCCGCCCCGCTTCCCTGAGCCCGGCTTTCCTGAGCCTCGCTTTGAGTACACCTGGCGTTACTTCGCGAGACGCGCTTCGCCTACTATCCAGTCGCTGCCGTCCCGGCGGATCGCGCAATCCCAGCCCAGCCCGCGCAGCCGGGCCTCCAGCCCCGTCGGGTCCACGAAGTTCTTGATCACGTGGAACGTGCTGCCGTCGCCAGCCGCCGCTCGACGACCTCATCCCGGCCCGCGACGTAGGCCTCCTTACCGCGCTCGTCGACGTGCTCGTCAATGAACAGCACCCGCCCGTTCCGGGCCAGCAGCGTCCCCAATATCTGCCAGAACTGACCGAACCGGCTGGCCGGCACGTGCGAAAGCCAGGCCGAGAAGAAGATCACGTCGAACTGGGCACCCTGGTCCCAGGAGAACACGTCGGCCACCTCGAAGCTGATTCGTTCCGACCGGGCGCGGTCACGCGCGATCGCCACGGTCTCAGGCGCCGCATCTATGGCCGTCACCGTGTCAGCCCACTCGGCCAGCGCCTCGGTCCACAGGCCAGTCCCGCACGCGATCTCCAGCACGCTCCCGGCCGGCCGCAGCTCGGCGACCAGCCGTGCGATACGCGTCCGGGCCGCTGCGACGTCGCCGTACGCCGTCGCGTCGTACTCGCCCGCCCGGCGGCGGTAGTAATCGACCTGTTCCGCCAGCACCTCGTCGTTCACCCGGACATCATCACACGCGATGCGGCCGCCGCCACTGGAGGGAGTGGCCACGCAGGAGTGGAGGCGGCGGAGAGCATCGGAGCTGGGGACGCTTTTGTGCAGCATTTGCACAAAACTGTCCCCAGCCTCGGCAGGGAAAGCGGGTCAATGCTCCTCGGGTTGGCGATCGGGTTCGTCCGGTGGTTCGGCCTGCGCAGCAGGTGAAGCGTCCGTCTCGCGCACCAGGCCGCGGGTGGCTTGGCTGATGGTGCCCCACCGGCCCATCGGCAGGCCGTCCACATACTCCCGGGTCCGGGTCACCCCGAAGGCGAAGAAAACGATCATCAGGCTCGTGAGCGGGCCGAACGGGCCTGCCGCCCGCGGATTACTGAGCAGTTCCGCCCCCAGGACGATCTGGATCACGTAGGCCGCGAATTGCCCGGCAATGAGGACGATCATGTTGATGCGGGACCAGGTTGAGACGTCGCGGTGCCGTCTCAGCGTGATCAGCAGCAGGCTGAGCATGGTGAAGGCGCCGGTGCTGCCCAGGGCAATGGCGGTTGCGCCGATTGAGCTGGCGGGCAGCAGCGCCACCAGCGAGATAAACAGGGGGCTGAGGAACGCGGCCAGAGCCGAGGTCGCCTGGACCCTCTTCCCCGGGGCGCCCCGTTCGCCGATGCCACCTGGATTGACGGAGACGGCAACGAAGAGCAATCCGACCAGAGCGCCCCCCATGGTTACGGAGCCAAGGAAGAAATCATGGTAGTCAGCGGGCGCCACAGGCCGACATCCTACGGGTCCGCACCGCAGGCGGTTGTTGCGGATCGTCTCAGCGAGTCAGCAACTCCCGTACCGCTGGGGCCTGCCGGCCGAGCGCCCGCCGCAGCCGTGGCGGCCAAGGCCGAGGCTGGTGTGAGGCGCAAGGGGCCAGTGGGCCTTGGGGGGCCGGGGGTTTGAGG
>CAXUJF010000019.1:0-26363 GCA_964250865.1 uncultured Streptosporangiaceae bacterium | reverse complement strand
CCCCACGTGGGGACGGCGGCGATGAACAGGGGGGCGGTTAGTCGCTCAGCCCGGAGCTCTCCGGGTCGAGCGCCTCGTGTGTGCTGGCGTCCCGCGCCTCGGCGGGAGACTCGGCCGGAGCCTCAGCTGCAGCCGGAGCGGCGGCCGAGGTGACGGCCGGGCTGGCGGCACCGGCCGCGTCGGCCTGGGCCGGGCCGGCACCGGTCCACTTGCGCAGTTCCAGCTGCGGGATGAACCAGGTGGCAATGAACGCGAGCGCGGCGATCGGCACCGCGATCAGGAACACGGTCTGGATCGACTCGGCGTACCCGGCCACGAAGCCGTCGCGAACCGCGGCGGACAGGTGGCTGAGCACAGACGGGGTGACGTCGGCGCTGCTGAAGCCCTTCGGCAGCGCGACACCGTGCAGGTGGCTGGACAGGTTCCCGATCAGCACATTGGAGAAGATCGCGCCGAAGATCGCGGTCCCGAAGGAACCGCCGATCGACCGGAAGAACGTGGCCGCGGAGGTCGCGACGCCCAGCTCGCTCTGCGGGACGGCGTTCTGCACGATCGTGACCAGCACCTGCATGACGCCGCCGAGGCCGGCGCCGAGGACGAACATGTAGATCGCGTCCTCAAAGGTGGACGAGCCCACGCCCATGCGCGACAGCAGGAACAAGCCCAGCGTGGTCAGCCCAGCGCCGGCAATCGGGAAGAACCGGTACTTGCCGGTCCGCGAGATGATCTGGCCCGAGCCGATCGAGACCACGAGCAGTCCCAGCATCAGCGGGAGCAGGTACACCCCGGAGATCGTCGGCGAGATCCCGCGCACGACCTGGAAGAACGCGGGCAGGTAGGTGATCGCGCCGAACATCGCGAAGCCGACGATGAAGCCGACCAGGCTGGTCACCGAGAAGGCGCGCAGCTTGAACAGGTGCAGCGGCAGCACCGGCTCCGCGGCTCTGCGCTCGACCAGCGCGAACACCCCGATCAGCAGCACACCGGCCACGCCCAGGATGTAGATCGGCGCCGAAGCCCAGGCGTAGGTGGTGCCACCCAGGCTGGTCAGCAGGACCAGCGCGGTGACAGCGGCCGTCAGCACCACGGTGCCGAGGTAGTCGATCTTGTGCTTCACGCGCCGCAGGTGACCCGGCACCTGAGTGGCCACGACGGCCAGTGCGATCACGCCGATGGGCACGTTGATGTAGAAGATCCAGCGCCAGGTCAGGTCGTCCACGAAGATGCCGCCCAGCAGCGGGCCAATGACGCTGGAGACGCCGAAGACCGCGCCGAACAGGCCGACGTACTTGCCGCGTTCGCGGGGCGAGACGATGTCGCCGATGATGGCCTGGGCCCCGACCATCAGGCCGCCCGCGCCCAGTCCCTGGACTGCGCGGAACGCGATCAGCATGATCATGGAGCTGCTCAGCCCGGACAGCACCGAGCCGACCAGGAAGATGACGATCGCGGCCTGGAAAAACGTCTTCCGGCCGTACTGGTCGCCGAGCTTGCCCCACAGCGGCGTGGACACCGTGGTAGTGAGCAGGTAGGCGGTGATGACCCAGGCGATGTGCGACCCGCCCTGGAGGTCACCGACGATCGTCGGCAGCGCCGTGGACACGATCGTCTGGTCGAGCGCCGCGAGCAGCATGCCCAGCATGAGCGCGACCAGAATGAGCCGGATGCGGCGGCGGCTGAGTCCCGGCATCGGGCTACCCGCCTCCGCCGGTGCCGCACCCGCGGGCGCGGGAGTGGCTGAAGCCATCAGTGGTTTTCCTTTCTATCCGTCACGCCGGAGAGGGCATGACGCAACGGCGTGGTTTCGGGGAGCCCGTCCGCGACGGCCTGGAACGCGAGATCGATCAGCCGTTCTAGCGGCACGCTGCCGCCGGACGCCGACCACGACGCCAGGCTGGCCCGGAACATGCCGGACGCCAGCACCGCGAGCAGGACGGGATAGGGGTCACGCTCAGGATCGACGCCAAGCCGTTCGGCCAGCGCCGCGGCGATCGTCCGCTCCATCGCTTCCATCTGGGCGGCCTGGGCCGTGCGCAGGTGCAGGTCGGCCCGGGCCGCCTTCATCCGGCCGAGCCAGCCGGAGGGGTCGCCGCCGAGCTCGGTGAGCTGGGCGACCACCACCTGGGCCCAGGTCTTCAGGGCGAGGTGGAGGACCTCGACGGCCGGCGTCCCCGCGGGCGCGGCCATGACGCTCTCGCGGATCTCGCGGAGACGATCCGGGTCGGCGCTCAGCAGCACGGCCTCTTTGGACGGGAAGTAGTTGAAGAACGTGCGCGTCGACACCTCGGCCGCCTCGGCGATCTCCTCGGCCGTGACGTTGGAGTAGCCACGCTCGGCGAACAGGCCCAGCGCGACCCGGCGGAGCCGGCGGCGGGTCTCCCGCTTCTTCCGCTCGCGCAGTGAGCTGTCGGGGTGTGAGCTGTCCAGCTGAGCGGCGGGCGCGTGGTCGGCGGTGATCAACGGCGGCACCTCCTTCGGCTTGATGGGCAGAGTTACTTCGGCCTTGGGTTGCAGGCGATGCAAACCTGCATTGGCTGCAATCTTACATGGTCTGCAACAAGGGTGCGCGCCCGGTGATTCCCGGCACCGGCCACTTCCGTAAAATCACCGGTCATGGACAAGCTGCGGCAGGTCATAGGCGCCATCGACGCATGGCAGCGACGGCACCGGTGGGCCGGCGTCCCCTTCGCAGTGAATAAGAAGTTCAGCGATGACAATGCCAACCTGCACGTGCTGGCGCTGGCCTGGTACGGGTTCACGGCGATCTTCCCGCTGCTGCTGGTGGTGGTGACGATCCTGGGGTTCGTCGGGCAGAAGTCGCTCGGGGCCAGCGTCATCGACACCCTGCACAAGTTCCCGGTGGTGGGGACGGACTTCAACAAGCAGAATCCCGATTCGCTGCATGGCAGCACGGTCGGCCTGGTCATCGGCCTGGTCGGCCTGCTCTACGGCGCACAGGGCGTGACCCAGAGCGCGCAGCAGGCCATGGTGACGGTGTGGAATATCCCGCAGACCAAGACCACCGGCTTCCTGCCCCGGCTCGGACGCAGCCTGGCCGGCCTGGTCATCATCGGCGGCACGTTCCTGGTCAACGCCGCGCTGTCCACCTACGTCACCGGCGGCACGTCCAACTACGCGATCCGGGTGCCGGCGCTGGCCGGGCTGCTGATCATCAACTCCGGGCTGTACTACGCCGCCTTCACCGTGCTCACCCCCAAGGTGGTCGGCCCGCGCGGACTGTGGCCGGGCGCGGTCATGGGCGGGGTCGCGTTCACCGCGCTGATCACCGCGGGGACCGGGCTGCTCACCCACACGCTGGCTAACGCAAACAACACCTACGGCACGTTCGGCGGCGTCATCGGCATCGTGGCCATCTTGCTGCTGCTGGCCAAGGTGTCGATCTACGCCGCCGAGCTGAACCCGGTGCTGGCCCGCAACCTCTACCCGCGGGCCTTGCCCATGATCAAGGAGCCGACCACCGCGGACCTGCAGGTGCTGACCGACCTGGTGCACGCCCAGGCCCGGCGCCCGGATCAGGTCATCGGGGTCGGTTTCGGCGAGAACGGCGTCGCCCAGGCTGCGGCGGACGCAGCCAAGCATGTCCCCGAGCCCTGAGGAGGATCTGGTGACGCGGCCATCCGCGAGCAGACAATAGGGGAATGACCGCGACTGTCAGTGCTGAAGACTTCCGGCTGATTCTGGACCAGGTCCGTGACTTCATCCGGACCCGGGTGGTGCCCCGCGAGCAAGAGATCGCCGACACCAACGCCATCCCGGACGACCTGCGTAAGCAGGCGGCCGAGATGGGCCTGTTCGGCTACGCCATCCCGCAGGAGTGGGGTGGCCTGGGCCTGGATCTGACCCAGGACGTCGAGCTGGCCATGGAGTTCGGCTACACCTCGCTCGCGCTGCGCTCGATGTTCGGCACCAACAACGGGATCGCCGGGCAGGTGCTGGTGCGGTTCGGCACCGACGAGCAGAAGACCCAGTGGCTGGAGGGGATCGCCGCCGGCGACGTGGTCGCCTCGTTCGCGCTGACCGAGCCGGGGGCCGGCTCCAACCCGGCCGGGCTGCGCACCAGCGCGGTCCGCGACGGCGACGGCTGGGTGATCGACGGCCAGAAGAGGTTCATCACCAACGCGCCGCTGGCGGACCTGTTCGTCGTGTTCGCCCGCACCCGCCCGGCGGGGCGGCGCGAAGACGGCACGCCGGGGACCGGGATCGCGGTGTTCCTGGTGCCAACCTCCTCCCCCGGCCTGCAGGTCGGCCCGAAGGACAAAAAGATGGGCCAAGAGGGCGCCTGGACCGCAGACGTCACTTTCTCCGGGGTGCGGGTACCCGTTTCCGCGCTGGTCGGCGGGGACGAAGAAGCGGGCTACCGGGCCGCCATGACGTCGCTGGCCCGCGGCCGGGTGCACATCGCCGCGCTCGCGGTCGGCACGGCGCAGCGCGCCCTGGACGAGTCGGTCGCCTACGCCGCCTCGGCCACCCAGGGCGGCGCGCCGATCGGGGACTTCCAGCTGGTGCAGGCCATGCTGGCCGACCAGCAGACCGGGGTGATGGCGGGCCGGGCCCTGGTCCGGGAGGCGGCGCAGCGCTACGTCAGCGGCGAGGACACCCGGATCGGGCCGTCCGCGGCCGAGCTGTTCTGCACCGAGATGGCGGGCCAGGTCGCGGACCTGGCCGTCCAGATCCACGGCGGCACCGGCTACATGCGGGACGTGCCGGTTGAACGCATCTACCGGGACGTGCGGCTGCTCCGCCTCTACGAGGGCACCAGCGAGATCCAGCGCCTGATCATCGGCGGCGGCCTGGTCCGCCAGGCCCGGCAACGCGAACATTGAGACTGCGGCGGCTCCCGAACCGTCGCGCGTCAGCTTGCCGAAAGCGGCCGGCCAGGCGGCCGTTGGCATCACACGCGATACCGATGACCGTAAGAACACGACGTATGCCGCGATTTCCGGTTAATCATAGAAAACAAAATTCAATTTACATTCGAAGACCTCAGCAGGGGTAGTTGAACATTTCCCCACTGCCTGGAGCGTCGCTTGCCCAGAGTACATTCTGTCCGAGATTCTCGGTCGGTGAGGGAAGCGCGAGGTAGGCGGTGTCATGAGTGCCTGGGCCGCCGTTGACCATGTTGGTCCAGGAGACCAGTCCAGGAGCTGATGTGTACCGCTGCACGTTGCCGAAGTTGTTCTGCACGCAAAAGCGTACGGCGGTGGAACTCACCACACGAGCCCAGTTGGCTTCGCAGTCGGGCGAGTATCGCAGATCAACCTCATAGCGGCTGCCGTTGGAGTACGTGTACGTCTCGGATGAGACGGTAAAGGCATTGACGGTGCAATTCTCGTAGTAAGGGTCGAGGCCGTTGCAGCCTGCGGCCTGGCAGTAACCGTAACCGGAGTCGGCCTGGGCGGCGGATGGCGCCAGGGTCGCGGCGCCTGCCAAGACGGACGCGACAGCGCATGCTCCAACATAAATTTTGTAACGTGCGACCAACGCACTCAGTACAGAAATGATCGGCTCCTTAAGCGTCGTCTTTGTCTCCGGCCCGAAGCCGATGTCCGTCGTTTGCAAGAAACTGGAGAGGCGCAATACAACCGACCGCCCCTCGATGTGTACAAACGCCACGTTATCCGGGTGTTGGAGTCACTATCATTTGTCGCAAGAACTACTTTGTTACTGGTATCGGCACACCAGTTCGAGGGGTTGAGCAAGGCAGAAGGACAAGAAAGCTCGCGACGGAGGCCGCACCCGACAACACGCCGAGGCCAAGCGGCACGAACGCCACCAAAGAGCATCATGCCAGCGAAACGTATGCGGCTTCTTCTCACGTCTAATCCTCGTCTAGTACCATCCCGAGCAGCCGCTCACCTGGGCGACTACGTTGTCGTAGCAGACCCTGGCCAGCTGCGTTCCGTCCACCATGGTCGTGTAGTCAGGGCTATTACCGCTGTAACCGCCAGCGGTCCGCCCGTCCCGGGTTTCGACCCAGTAATTGATGACGTTATTGCCGCCATTCCAGCGTGCCCAGTTGGCTGCGCAGTACGGCGAGTAGCGAAGGGTCACGCTGCCGCCACCAGCATTGCCGGTGAGAGTAAGCGTCGTTACGTCATATGCGCCGTTGTTACCGTTGCTACTACCGGAGACGCAGCTTGCGCCTTGCTGGTTGGTAATGTACGGGTTCTTGCCGACACAGGTGGAGCCGGAGCACGGTGGCCCGGGAACGTACGCCTGGGCGGCCGTGGGGATGAGCCCGGTCATGATCATGGCCGCCGCTCCTGCCAGCGCGGTAGTCAGCGTGCCTCGGTATCGCATGATGTCCTTTCGGCTGATGGATATCCGGACCAGGTCACGGCACCTGCATGGCGGCAGCCAGCATTTTGGCCTCTTGGGCGTAGCCGGTGATGTTGGGGTGAAAGAACTGCTGCTGCACGGTGGGTGACGTGACCGAGAGGTAGTTCTCGAAGCCGGCCAGTTTGTCCAGTGCGTTCGGGTCGAGGATGCCGGTGAACCAGGGGCTGGAGCTGCACAGCTCGTGGCTGGTGAACGCGGCGGTGGTGCTGATGTAGTGGAATCCGGCGTTGCTGGCCGCCGTCTGGATGGCATTGTCGATCTGGTCGGCGACGTTGTTGAGCCAGTCCTGGTCGGTGTTGAGGATCCAGCCGTTGCGTATGCAGCGTCCGGAGTTGTCGCTGGTGGTGCCGGTGAACAGGCGCGGGTAGCCCAGCACTACCACGTCGGCGTTAGGCGCCAGCGCCTTAATTCGTGCGTAGATCTGCGGGAGGCCGCCGCTGCTGGAGGGGCTGGTGAGCGTGGCCAGGTCGGTCTGGAAGGCCGCGCTGTCTTTCTGCTCGCACGTGGTCAGCTCGTTCAGAGGTGTTCCGTTCCACCATTGGCTGGCGCCGACGTTCACGCAGTCTTTGATGATCGGGCCGAAGCCGAGGTCGTTGCCCCCGAAGGTCAAGGTGACCAGAGAGGTGCTGGCGCTCAGTGCCGTCTGCTGGCCAGGCTCGTTCGGGCAGTTGCCTTTCGGGTTGACAGAATAGAAGTCCGGGATCAGCGCGCCGCTGCAGGCGACGTCGGCCCAGCTGCCACCGGACTTGAAGGTAACGGTGCCGGCGGCGAAGACCCGGTTGTAGGAGTATGGCGACCGGTGGCTGTTGTTGGTGCCCTGGGGGGTGGAGTAATTGTCGGTGTTCTTGTCGTAGGTGCCCGCGCCGGTTCCCTCGCCGGAGGAGTAGGAGTCGCCAAGCATCGCGTAGGTGCCGGCGGCGGCGGGCACGAAGGCCAAGCCGCTGAAGGCGAGGTCACCGCCGCTGGTGACGTGCAGGTTGGTCAGCGACACCGACGCGCCGGGCCCGAGCCAGAAGTAGCCCAGGCTGATCCACTGGTCGCTGTAGGCGCTCTGGTTGATGGTGACCACGCGGCTGGAGCCGAGACCGTTCCGCACGGTGTAGTTGGCCTCGGTGGCGGTGGCTCCGGCCGCGGGAATGAATACTTTGACCTGGTAGCGGCCCTTGGCGATCTGTGGTGTCCAGGTGCCGGTTACGCCCCAGAGCGATACGCCGTTGGCGTCGGTCGGCTCGTCGGTGTGCGTGAACCACATGTGCCCGCCGAGTCCGGTGCCGAGTTGGTGGACGTCCATATCGGTCTGCTGTGATGTGGGCACGGCCGGGTCACCGTAGGTGAAGGCGAAGCTCCCGGCGTTGGCCCAGTTCTCGTTGGCTGAGGTGCAGCCTTGCAGGTTGACCGCGTTGGCCTGGCTGTCGACGATGTCGCTTCCCGCAGGTATCACGGTCCGGTCGACCGAGCATGCGGGCAGCGGGTAGTAGTCGCCGGACTGAGCGGGCGGTTCCGGGTCGCCAGCGTTGTATTCCCAGGTGCCGGTGTGGCATGGGCTGCTCGATGTGCACCACACAACCGGGGCGTGCCACCAGCATTCATAGTCGGTGCGGGTGCACGGCCCAGTGCCGTCCGAGGTTGCCGGGTCGCAGTTGCTGCCGTAGGTGGATCGGCTGCAGATCGTCGGGTCGCACTGGTTGTCGATGAGGTCGCAGAAGCCGGTGCTGACCGGTCGGGTCAGCTCGAACGCGTCGTCGCGGATGACGTTCGTGTTGCTACCAGGGTCAACAGTCTCGATCGTTCCTTGGTAGGAGGCGAGGCCGGTGAGCGGGGACTGGATCGGTACCTCCATCCAGCCGAACACTTTCTCCTGATAGGGCCAGTTGGCGGGCGTCGCGGCGTCTTCGTAGGTGATCTCGCCGATGCCGCCGCCGAGGTCTTCGTGCAGGAAGGGATGACGGTTGTAGGGGTAGTCGGGGTTGGCGGGGTTGTTGGCCCAGCCGAGCCCCCACGGGCCGGACCCGGTGTTCGCGTGCAGCCCGCTGTTGTAGGCCCAGATGGCCAGGTACCAGTTCTCGAGGACGGACGGGTCCGCGTTGTTGGCCGTAATCCCGGCCGCGCTGAGCTGGTTCCATTTCTGGGCCAGGATCTGGGCTGAGGCGGCGACGTTTTCCGCGTAGTCGACGGCGACCTTGCGCTGCAGGTCATAAGACATGTCGCCGGTGTGCATGCCGCTGGTGATCTGGCCGAGGCCGTAACCGCAGTCGGGAGTGGCCGTCCCGGCTACGTAGCCGCCGGCCGCCCCGTAGTAGTCGGCGATCAGCGGGTTGCCGGCCACGCCCTGTACCGAATGCCAGGACGCCTGGCTGAAGTTGGATTCCTGCGCGAAGATTGCCTCCAGTACTTCACGCGGGATGCTGCTGCCGCCGGGCCCGAACGGCGCCGGGAGCGGGAAATCCTGGCTGGGTGAGTAGGCGGGCAGGCCGAGATTGGCGAACCCCGCCGGGCGTCCCGCGCCGCCGGTCAGCAGGCTGCGGCCGGCCAGGTTCGCCGCCCAGTCCACGTCCTGTGGGGACGGCTGCATGGCCTGCAGATGCACGTTGTTGCGCGCCACCGCGCAGTCCGAGGTGAAGACCTGCGCGGAGGAGGCACTCCGGGACCGGGACGGGGCCGAAGGGGACCCTTGATGGGACTGTCCGGGCGCCGTGACCGGGGTGTGCGTGGTCCCGTCCGTCAGCATGGGCGGCAGGACCGTGCTCGGCGGCGCCGACGATGTGGGAGCCCACGTGGTTCCGGCGGACGCGGCCCGGTGGCCATCGGTGGCCTGGCCGTAGGCGGTGTACAGCAGCAACGGCGTCCGCGGCAGAGCCCCGGCGACGCTGACAGGCGAGGCGGCGCGCGGCGGGCTTGCCGCCCCACTGTAGGCGGTGCCGTCCAATGAGGCGGCTTCGGCCGGTCCGTTCTGCGGCGGCAGGGCCGTGATGCCGGCACCGGCGTCGAGCCGGGTGGTCCCGGCGGCAACGGTGCGGCCGCCGCGTCCCTCGAACAGGTCCAGCCGGCTGAATGTGCCGCTGCCCGCGATCCGCGCGCGCCGCCCGTCGAGGTGCCACACTGAGGCCGTCGAATGCGCCGTCCCGACCAGGTAGTCCGTACCGCCGGCGGCGTTGGCGACCAGACCGAACGGCTGCCCGGCGGTGCGGGCCCGGACCGTGATGGTCCCGGCCGCTGGCACCTGCACCACGGCGTGGCCAGTTGCAGCTAGGAACCCGCCATCTGGACCCGGGACTGCGCTGGTGTACTGGCCTGGCAGCCGGCGGACGGTCAGCACCGCAGCATGGGCGGCGTCGGCCAGGACCAGTTGCGTGGCTTGCTCATCGGTCCCGGCGTACCGGGTCAGCGCTACCGTGGATCCCGGTCCGCACGACGGGGTGAAGTAGTACAGCGACACTCCGCCGACCAGGGGGCGCACCTTCCCCGTGTGCGCGTCCACGACGTAGGCCACGCCGCCGCGGTCGTTGCCCGCCGGTGAGTTACCCGCGCTCCATGGTGCCCCGACCGCCACCCCCTACCGCCCCCCCCCCGCCCGGCACTCCCGGCCGATCCCGCGTTCTCCGGCCGGGTCGAGCCCGGCCGGATCCAGGGTGGCCAGCGGCTGCCAGTGCCAGCCGCCGCCGGAGCTCGCCGCGTACAGGTGCCATCCCGCCGCGTCCCCCCGCCCGTCAACGATCTCGTCTCCCGACGGGACCGGCTGGACCGCCTTCGTGAGTAGCGCCGCCCCAGTTCGCTTGGCCTGCCGGAGAATGGCACCGGTGGTCGGAGCCTGGCCAGCCTTCGCGCCATCGGGTGCCTGCGCGGAACCAGCTGTCCGAGGGCCGACGGCCGGCGCGGCGGCGAAGGCCGGGACCGTCCAGGACAGCACCATGGACAGGCACGCAGCCAGCACGGTCGCGGCGGTCAGGTGTCGCAATCTGGGCACGGGCGCTCCTCGGTGACTGGCACGGTGACACGGCAGGGCCAGAGGCAGCGCCAGGCCGCTCGATTCCGCCCACAAAACCTCACTAGTTTTCACACGCTGGCCGACCGGGTGTGCGGTCACCCGTCGGCTGCGCTTACATGTAGCAACAGTCATGCCGAGTCCGCCATGGACCCGGAGGGCCGATGAACAAAGGCGAACAATTGGCAGGGGCAGCCGCGCCAGGTCCCTGTTCAGAAGGCCGCTCGATGTGGTGCTATGTGACAGTCAGTCGTGGTCACCCGACAACATTGAACAATCGCCCGGGCTACGGGGACGGCCTGGACGGACAACCAGGAGGACGGATTGGCCGGCCGGAAACGCGCTCCGCTCGCAGGCTCGGGGGCACAAGCGGACCTATCCCAGTGCCTCAGGGACCTGCGGGATGCCAGCAGCCTGACGTTGCGCCAGCTGGCCAGCAAGTCCGGGTATTCGTGCGGAGCCCTTTCCCTGGCTGAGAGCGGCCGTGCCGTCCCTTCCTGGGAGTTGGTGGCCGCGTTCGTGCAGACCTGCGGCGGTGACCCGGTCCAGTGGCGCCATCGGTGGGAACTGGCCCGGACAGCCCTTGCTGCGTCGGTACCCACTGGGCCGATACCCGCCGAGGCGGCGTCGGCACCCGCCTTGGCGCAAGCTGTGGCCCCGCCAACGGGACCCCGGCCCTGGAGCGCATCGCGGTTCCCAGGCCGGACGCACCGGCGCTTCTACGTGCTCGGGGCGACGGCCGCCGCAGCGGCGGCGGCCGTAACAATGGTGGCCTGGCCGAGCCCTACCCGGACGCACACCACCAATATGTCCGTGACGCGGGCTCCGGTCCACCGGACGGCGGCGGCCCTAGACAATACCGATCCCTACGCGGACGGCTGCAAGCTAGACGAGAAACGGCTGGACGGGCAGAAGGTGTACCGCCGGGACGGCCACTTGTTCGGCACGATCTTCCTCGTCTACTCCCATGCCTGCCGCGCCGAGTGGGGGTACCTGGACGCGCCCAACTCCTCGGCATGGACGATTCACATCAACACGTACCGGATTCCCGGGCTGACCGCGACCCGCTGGCATTTCTCTGGCAACACGGCCTACGGCTCGTGGGGCAACGTGCTGTCCACCCGGGAGGGTTGCGTTTACACCGAGGCGTACGTGGTGGACCGAGATGGCCAAGGACCGCCCGCCCGGACGGCCTGCATCCAACCGTGATAACAGCCTGGCTCCCAGGTGACCGTCATCGGCCCCAGCGGCTCACCGGTTCGCATGGCGGCGCCCGTGCAGCTGTCCCCACATGCCTCTCTGGTCCTGGCCGTCATTAGCAAACCGCTGTGGATCGCGATCACCGCGCCCGGCCGCTGGGTGAGTGACCAATTCCGCCGGAATCATCACATGCCAAAGAACCGGTGACGCGGGTCCTAACCTCACGGCCGACAGTTCAGCCACGGCAAACGCATCACCTGACTGCCCGCTCCGCACAAGGTCGAGCGTCAAAGCACCCGGGCATACCCTCAGCCGACCCCGGTGAACGGTGAAGCCGTCAGTTGTTCCGTCGAAGGCGTGTGTGCCTGTGACTGGTCCGAGTACCGACCGCTCGGTGATACGTTATTCATGGCGGTTTGCGCCCGCCCGTACCGAGCTGATAAGCGGCCCGCGCTGCAGACGGCACTGAGGTCAAGCGCTCCCAGGGGCGACGCGCATTGTGCTGAGTCACTCCGGTTCACGACCCGGCGGCCAGCCGCGGGCAGCGCCGTCAGGAAGAAGCTAGCCGTGACCAACCGTGACAAAAAGGACAGCATCCGGGGCCGCATGGCTGACACGGGCGAGCCGTACAGCGTGGCTCGCCGCAAGGCCGCGGTCGCAGCGGGCCAGGACCCCACGGGTGGCGATGGGTGCCAGCTGATCGAGGTTGAGGTCGGTACCGACGGCTGGCCCTGGGGCCGCGAGGTCGGCGAGCGTGCGGACCGGCCCGCCAACCCTCGGCGCATCGAGACCTTCTGGGGCCAGTGGGTGATCGAGCCGGATCCGGGGCGGCTGTACCCGGACTGGTACGGTCCTGCCAAGGGTTCTAACCGAGAGGTCTACTACGGCGTCGCGCGGACTCGGCGGGGCCGCATCGCCGTCTACCGGGGGAAAGGCTATCCCCCCATCACCGCCGAGCACATCGCCACGGACCCCCAGTGGGAGGGGGAACTCAGCGACTATGACACCCTGTCTGATGCTCAGCTACCACCAGAAATCGAACGCGAGGCCGCCGCGGCACTGGACATTCAGCAGATAACACACCGCGACATCTGACCCGCCACGGGAGCGTCGTGCTCGCCGATCTAGCGGCGGCTGTGCTGCGCCGGCAGGATTATGGGGTCGTTGAGTGTGCCAGGAGACGTCTGGCCTCGCCGAGCATGAGCGGGATAAGGCCGCTGCCCGTTGCCCTACGCGAATTGATCTTGGCCGGCAACTGTCTCATATCAACGCGAGAGCTGCTCCGGATCTGGACGTTCTGGGTTCCATCTAGATCCGATCGGCCAGGAATTCCTCCCACGTCCGCTTGCCGACGGCGCGATCCGGGGCCAGGTTCGCTCCGGCCCCGTAGCGCCTGGCCTCATTGAGTGTCAGTGGCATTGTTGTCTCCCTTGATGGAGGACGGCATCTGATCACGTTGCGATGCCGATGATCTGGCCTATGGTCTCCGGCCGGGCGAGGACGGCGAGCATGTAGTGGGCGACGTCGGCGCGGGGGATGGACCGGCCGCCGCGCACGTTGCGCCCGACCGCGGTGCGGTAGCGGCCGGTGAGCGGCTTGCCGGTGAGCTGCGGCGGCCGCAGCACAGTCCAATCCACGCCGGATTCGCGCAGCACGTCCTCCATCACCGCCAGATCCTTGTACACCTTGCCGAACAGCGTCTTGGCGATCCGCACGCCGACGTAGCGCATGAAGAATCCGTCGCCGGGATCGTGCCGGGGCGGATCTGGCCGTCCGGGGGAGGCTTCCGTGCCGACCGGAGCGGCGCTGATCGCGACAATGCGCCGCACGCCGACCGCCGCCATCACCGCGGCGATGGCGCGGGTGCCTGGTGCGGCGATCCCGGCGTCGGAGTTGTTGTGCGGGCCGAGGGCCGACAGAACCGCGTCGGCCCCGGCGACCGCCGAACCCAGCACCTGCGGGTCGGGGTCAGCCAGGTCGGCGGCGACGACCCGCGCGGCCCGGTCCGCGAGGACGCGGGGGAGCCTGGCGGGGTTGCGGACCACTACGGTGACGTCGTGCCCGGCGTCCTGGGCTTGGCGGAGCAACTGACGGCCCACCCCGCCGGTGGCCGCGATGATCGTGAGCTTCATGATGTCCTCCACTTGAGTCAGATCGGGTCGACGCCGGCCAGGTCGGCCTTGTGGATGCGGATCGTGGTGGCGGTGATCAGCGCGGCCAGCAGCATGATCCCTCGGCCGCCATGAACGCGTCCGAACCCGCTGGTCAGCGACGTCACGGCCGGCCGGCCACGGGCTGAGCTCAGCCGGGCGCATAGGTGAGGATCACCGACCCGTTCTTCAGCCTCCTTTGGCCGGTGAGCCTGAGGTCGAGCCCGGAGGTGTCCACGTCCTGGAACAGCCGTTGGCCTGCGCCGGCGACGACGGGCATGATCCAGAAGTGGAACTCGTCGATCAGGTGGTATCGCACGAGCGTGTCGTCCAGGCGGCTGGTGCCGTACTTGATGAGGTCCTTACCGGGCTGGTCCTTCAGCCGGGCGATCGCGCTGGATGGATCGGGCCCCAGCAGGGTGGCGTTCCATGCCGTCTGGGTCAGTGATCGGGATGCGACGTACTTGGGCATTGCGTTGATGAGGTCGATGTAGGGGTGGCCAGCGGTGTGCCCCCAGTTCGCGTAGAACTTTTCGTAGGTCACCCGGCCCATGACGAAAGCGTCGTAGTTGCCCAGCTGCTCGAGGGAGTACGCGGTGGCCTCGGCGTCGAAGTTGGCCCACCGTTCGGGCGCTTCGATGACGCCGTCGAGCGAGACCAGGGTCGATTCGATCAGTTTGCGCATTGTCGTTCTCTTTCTCGCGTGGTTGATCTCGTGCTCACGGGCCCGGCTTCGGGCGGGCCAAGCCGGCCGCCGCATCGCCTCGGCGGCGTCCTTCGAGCGGCTCACGGCTATGGGGAAGGTATGTGCTGTCCGGGGAACAGATCGGCGCGGACGTCGGGGTCGGCCTGCCGGACCCGATCGGCGAAGGGCTGGCTGTCCTCGGGGAGGGTTTCGCCGCTCCGGGCCCGGGTGACGGCGAGGGCAACCGGGGCAGGCCGGCGCACAAGGGGCTGACAGCCCGGGAGCATGCCGGCGAGCACCTGGCCGAGCTGCTTGTTCAGCAGGGTGGGTGACAAAGAACGTCACTGCACCGGGCTGATGCCCGCGGCGGTGAGCAGGTAGGAGTCCTGGTCTTCTCCGGGGCCGGTGGCAATGTCGATGATCGCGGTGCCCACCTGCTCCGGGGTGAGCGCCGGGCCGAGGCGGTCCAGGAAGGCGGGGATACCGGCGCCCTGCCTGGCGGCGTAGGCGGCCACTGCGGCCGCGCCCAGGTCTGTTTCCGGGGTGAGCTGCGGCAGCACCGAGGTGAACCTGATGCCGAGCGCATTCCGGCCGGACTCCGCGGCGGCATAGGACGCGATGAACCGGATGGCGGCCTTGGCTCCGGCGTAGCCGCCGCTGAGTGGCGAGCCGTTGAGGGCGGCCCCGCTGGAGAAGGCGATGACCGTGCTGCCTGGCTCCAGGGGAAGCAGCAGCGCCTCGCGGGTCCAGTTGAACACGTGCTGCACGTCGACGTCCCAGTTGCGGCTGAAGGTCTGCCAGGTTTGCCGGTGGATCGGCCGCGTCAGGGGAGCTGCCCCGGCGTTGAGGACCAGCGTGCGGGGGCGGTATTTGTCGAGGAGCTGGCCTGCGACCACGGGGTCGGCGGCGTCGGCGGCGACGGGGGTGAAGGTGCCGCCGAGCTGTGCGTGCAGTTCCTCGAGCCGGCCGGGGTCGCGGGCGACCCCGGCGACGTGCGCGCCGCGGGAGGACAGGGCGACGGCGATGGCCCGGCCGAAACCCCGGCTGGCGCCGGTGACCAGTGCCGTCGTTCCGGAAAGTTCTTGCGTTGGCATGCGGGACTCCCTTGGTGCGTTTGAGGCGGTGGCTGGGTTAAACGTCGGCAGGTGCTGGCTGGGGCTTCTGGGATGTGCGGGCAACCGCCGTGGCTAGCTCGTTGCGGCGGACCAGGAGGTAAGTCACCGGGACCGCGGCCAGGCCGATGGCGCCGCAAGCCCAGAAGGCCCATTGGAAGCCGCTGGTGAGTGCCGCGGCTGGTGCGGCGCCCTGGTGCAGCAGGGTGCTGGCGTGGGTGGCGGCGATCGTGGACGCTATCGCGACGCCGACCGCCCCGCCGAGCTGCTGGGAGGTGTTGAGGAGTCCGGAGGCCAGGCCGGCCTGGTGCTCGGCAACGCCGGCCAGCCCGGCGATCGAGACCGGGATGAAGGCAAACGCGGTGCCGATCCCGACGATGATGAACGGCCCGGCCAGGCTGGCCCAGAAGTGTCCGTGCACGGGCACTTGGGTTGACCACAAGATGCCGCCGCCGATCATGGCCATTCCGGCCGCCATTACGAGCTTGGCCAAGCCGCGGGTGACCAGCGCCTGCGACAGGCCGGCGAAGGCCATCGAGCTGAGCGCCATAACCAGCCAGGCCAGGCCGGCCTTCAGCGCGGAGTACCCGAGCACCTGCTGCATGTACAGGGTGCCGATGAAGATGTACGCGAAGAAGCTGCCGCCGAGCAGCAAGCCGACCGCGTTCGCGCCCGCCAGGGTCTTGGTCTTGAAGATCCGCAGCGGCATCAGTGGCGCCTCCACGCGGGTCTCGACGACCACGAAGGCGGCGAGCAGGGCGGCAGATACCGCGAGCAGCGACACCGTCCTGCCGGTATCCCAGCCGACCCGCGGTGCGATGGAGACCGCGTAGACCAGCAGTGACAGGCCCCCAGTCACCGTAACCGCGCCGAACGGGTCATAGCGCCGCCGCTCGGTGGCGAGCCGGCTCTCCGGCACGACGCGCGGGGCCAGCACCAGCGCCGCCGCGCCGATCGGGACGTTGAGGAAGAAGATGTACTGCCAGCCCGCGTAGCGGGTGAGCAGCCCGCCAGCCATCACCCCGACGGCCGCGCCGCTCGCCCCGATGGCGCCCCACACGCCCAGAGCCTTGTTCCGCTCGGCACCCTCGGGGAACATGTTCATCACGATCGACAGCGCCGCTGGCAGCACGATCGCCGCGCCGAGCCCCTGCAGGAAGCGCATCACGATCAGGAACCCCTCCGCGGTCGCCAGCCCGCAGCCCAGCGAGGCCGCGGTGAACACCGCCAGGCCCGCCATCAGGAGGCGGCGGCGCCCCAGCAGGTCCGCAGCGCGGCCGCCGAGCAGCAGGAAACCGCCGAAGGTGAGCGCGTAGCCGGTAACGACCCACTGCAGGGCCGACTCCGGCATGTGCAGCTTGCGGCCGATAGTCGGCAACGCGACGTTGACGATCGCGAGGTCCGCGACCGTCATGAAGAACGAAACAGCCAGCACCGCGAACGCGCGCCAGCGACGGACCTGAGTCATACCCTGACCCCCTGGTGGTGGTAACCGGCCTTGCCGGACAGGTGATGCCTTGACATGCGGGCTCCCTGATGCGTGTGAGGCGGGGACTGATCCCCGTTCACCTCTACAGATCCAGGCCGCACGGAAAACTGACCGGGAAACCGCGCAACAGAAAACTCGCTGCCGGCCGGTTAGTTTCGCGGCCGGCCCGGATCTGTACCCGTGATGGCGCAGCACTCGACGCCGGGAGGGAGCAGCCATGGCAGTCAGCGAGGATTTCGCGCGTCTCACCGATCCGTTCCGGCCTGAGCTGCTGACGCACTGCTACCGCATACTGGGCTCGGTCCACGATGCGGAAGATCAGGTGCAGGAGACCCTGATCCGTGCCTGGCGGTCCTACGGCGACTTCGAGGGACGGGCGTCGCTGCGGACCTGGCTGCACCGGATCGCCACGAATGCTTGCCTGCGCGCGCTGGAGAACAGCGGCCGCCGGCCGTTGCCGTCCGGCCTTGGCGGCCCGAGCGAGTACCCGGAAGCTCCGCTG
Organism: uncultured Streptosporangiaceae bacterium; assembly: GCA_964250865.1. Lineage (GTDB taxonomy): Bacteria > Actinomycetota > Actinomycetes > Streptosporangiales > Streptosporangiaceae > Bog-532. Next base: position 8,883 of record CAXUJF010000019.1, on the reverse strand, counting down.
GCCACGGCGCGGCCAGAGGTTCCGTGGCTGCAGCCCATTCCCGACGCGCTGGTGAGCGCCGCCTCCGGCGATCCAGCCGATATCGTCGCGTCCCGGCAGAGCATGCGGCTGGCCCTGATCGCCGCCTTGCAGTACCTGCCCGCCCGGCAGCGCGCCGTGCTGATCCTGCGCGACGTGCTCGGCTGGCGGACCGCGGAGGTCGCTGATCTGCTCGGCACCACAACGCCCGCGGTGAACGGCATGCTGCAGCGCGCCCGGGCCCGGCTGGAGCAGGCGGCACCCGACGAGGAGGAGATTCACGAGCCTGCCGACCCGGCCGACCGTGCCCTGCTCGACAGGTACGCCACAGCGTTCCAGAACGCCGACATCCCGGCGGTCATGCAACTACTGCGCGATGACGCAGTGTTCGAGATGCCGCCGGAGGTGACCTGGTTCACCGGCCGGGAGCTGATCGGGCGCTTCCTGCAGGCCCGGGTCCTCACCGAATCCGGCCGCTTCCAGATGATCCCGGTGGCCGCCAACGGCCAGCCTGCGCTGGCCGCCTACATCCGCGACCACGACGGCGCCTACCGCGCACACGCGATATGCGTGCTCACCATCGCCGCATCGCGCATCACACGGGTCACCTCGTTCAACGACCCGGGCCTGTTCGCGACGTTCGGCCTGCCCCAGGCCGCCCCCGCCGCCACGGCCCTGGTACCGGGCCGATGACCCAGCCCGCCCCGGCCGCGTGGCCGGCCGAAGGCGCCCGGCTGCTGGAACCGTCGATCAGCTACGCTCTCGGCGCGGTCCTGGCCGTCACGCCGGAACTGCTGCCGCGCCCGCCACCATGCCGGGGCTGGGACCTGCAGATGCTGCTGCGGCACGCCTGCGAATCCCTGACTGCGTTCGGTGAGGGCACCGAAACCGGACGCGTTGGCCTGGACCCCGCCGCCGAGGACGGCGACCTGGCGGCTGACCCCACCCGGGCCTTCCGCGATCGCGCCGGCCAGCTGCTGGACGCCTGGACCAGCCCCGGCCACCAGCGCCAGATCATCGAGATCGCCGGCTGCCCCCTGGCCGCCAGCGTCATCGCCGCCGCGGCGGCCCTCGAGGTCGCCGTCCACGGATGGGACATATCCCAGGCGTGCGGGCCGCGCCAGCCGATCCCCCGCGCCCTGGCCACCAGCCTGCTGGCGATAGCCCCGGTGCTCGTCCCCCACGCCGGCCGGCACCCCCTGTTCGCGGCACCGGTCACCGTGCCAGCAACAGCCGACCCCAGCGACCAGCTCGCCGCCTTCCTCGGGCGCGCTCCCCGGGAACAGCACACCCCACGCCACAACTGACCGGCCAGACCATCGCGCCGGTCACGTTACTGGCTTCGGCAAGCTTCCCGTGAAAACGGCAGGCCGTGCCCGGGCGGCGCGGGCCTGGCCACCTTCTTGATCTCCCGTCGTCGGGGCCAGCGCGGCAGGATGAGCGGCGTGACCCGATCATTTCTTATCGTCGTCTCTGGCTGGCCCGGCGGCGGGAAGACCACCCTGTCCACCTGCTGGCCGCACGCCTCGGTGCCGTCGCGCTGTCCCGCGACCTGGCCCGGCAGCACATCAGGACGATAATGGCTCCGTGGATCGGGTCTTCACCCGCGTGACCGGGCGCCACGGGCGCGGCCTGCAGGAAAAGGCGGGACGCCGGCTGCTGATGGCCGTAGCCCACGAGCTGGCCGCGGGCCGTCCGGTGGTCGTGGAGCGGGGGCGGCTTGGTCCGACAGGCCCGGCACCGCGAACATTGACCGTATGACCGCACCGAACGCCTACACGCACGGGCACCACGAGTCCGTGGTGCGCTCGCACCAGTGGCGCACCGCGCAGAACTCCGCCGCCTACCTGCTGCCCTACCTGCGTCCAGAGGTCACGCTGCTCGACATCGGGGCCGGCCCCGGGACGATCACCATGGATCTCGCCGGCCGGGTCGCCCACGTCACGGCGACCGAGATCGGCCCACGCGAGCTGGCCCTGTCCCGCCAGACGGCCCAGGACCGGGGCGTGTCCAACGTGTCGTTCGCGGAGGAGGATGTGCACGCGCTGAGCTTCGCCGACTCCTCGTTCGACGTCGTGCACGCCCACCAGGTTCTCCAGCACGTGGCCGATCCGGTGCTCGCACTGCGCGAGATGGCCCGGGTCACCCGGCCCGGCGGCATCGTCGCCGCCCGCGACGGCGACTACGGCGGTTTCCTGTGGTACCCCGAAATCCCCGAGCTCGACGACTGGCTCCGGCTGTATTCGATCGCCGCGCGGGCCAACGGGGGTGAGCCCGACGCCGGGCGGCGCCTGCTGTCCTGGGCGCAGCAGGCGGGCCTGCCCGGCGTGACGGCCAGCGCGTCAGTGTGGTGTCACGCCACCGCCGCAGACCGCGCCTACTGGGCCGGCACGTGGGCCGAGCGCATCGTGGAGTCGGCCGTCGCCCGTCAGCTGGTCGACAGCGGAGAGGCGACCCCGGAGCAGCTGCGGCGGATCAGTGACGGCTGGCGGCGCTGGGCCGATGCCGAGGACGGCTGGTTCATGGTCCCGCACGGAGAGATCATTTACCGCAAGCCGGAGGGCAGCCGATGACCGTAGTGAGCGATGATGCCGACCAGGCCGTGGCCGGCACCGCCGACGGCGCCACCGTGCTGATCGGCGGGTTCGGGACAGCCGGCCAGCCGATCGAGCTGATCGACGCGCTGCGCCGGTCCGGCGCGGGGGACCTGACGATCGTGAGCAACAACGCCGGCAACGGCGACACGGGGATCGCGGCGCTGCTGGCCGCGGGCCGGGTCCGCAAGGTCATCTGCTCATTCCCGCGGCAGAGCGATTCCTACGTCTTCGATGAGCTGTACCGGGCCGGCCAGGTCGAGCTCGAGGTGGTCCCGCAGGGGACGCTGGCCGAGCGGCTGCGGGCGGCGGGCGCGGGGATCGGCGCCTTCTACTGCCCCACCGGGGCCGGGACGCTGCTGGCGGCGGGCAAGGAGCAGCGAACGATCGGCGACCGTGACTACCTGCTGGAGTATCCACTGCACGGAGACGTGGCCCTTATTAAGGCAAATATCGCGGACCGGGCCGGCAATCTGCTCTACCGCAAGACGGCCAGGAACTTCGGGCCGGTGATGGCCACGGCCGCCGCCGTCACCATCGCCCAGGTCGCCTCGGTGGTGGCCGCCGGGCAGCTCGACCCGGAGGCCGTGGTCACACCGGGAATCTTCGTCGACCGGGTGGTGACGATCCGATGAGCACCCCGATGAGCACACCGGCCCAGGGACCGCTGGATCGGCACGAAATCGCCCGGCTGATCGCGGCCGACATCCCGGACGGCTCCTACGTGAACCTCGGCATCGGCCAGCCGACCCTGGTGGCCGACTATCTGCGGCCAGGTAGCGGGATCGTCCTGCACACCGAGAACGGCATGCTGGGCATGGGGCCCGCCGCGACCGGCGAGCACATCGACGACGACCTGGTCAACGCCGGGAAGATACCGGTCACCGAGATACCCGGTGCTTCCTACTTTCATCACGCTGACTCGTTCGCCATGATCCGCGGCGGCCACCTGGATATCTGTGTGCTCGGTGCATTTCAGGTCTCGGAGCAGGGCGACCTGGCCAACTGGCACACCGGCGAACCGCAGGCCATTCCCGCGGTGGGCGGGGCCATGGATCTGGCCGTGGGCGCCCGCCAGGTCTACGTGATGATGACCTTGTTCGCCCGGGACGGGTCGCCCAAGCTCGTGCCCGCCTGCACCTACCCGCTGACCAGCCCGGCCTGCGTGACCCGGGTCTACACCGACTATGCGGTGTTCCTCATTGAGCCCGGCCGCGTGCAGGTGCGCGCCACCTACGGCATATCAGCGGCCGAGCTGGAAGATCGGCTGGGCCTGAAGCTGGAGGCGGTCAGCTAGAGGCCAGAGCGCCGCGGCGTTACAGGGCGAACCGGCGATCTGATCCGCGGGGCCGAGGTGACCTGCTCGCGCCGGACCGGGACCCTGTTCATCTGCACCATGATTAGCTCATGGTTTCTGAGATCTTCGATCCCAAGCAGTGGCGTCCGGTCGACGGGTTTTCCTTCACCGACATCACCTACCACCGGGCGCTCTCCTCGGGCACGGTCCGGGTCGCGTTCAACCGGCCTGAGGTGCGGAACGCGTTCCGGCCGCACACCGTGGACGAGCTGTACCGGGCCCTGGACCACGCGCGGATGAGCGGTGACGTGGGGTGCGTGCTGCTGACCGGCAACGGCCCGTCACCCCGGGACGGCGGCTGGGCGTTCTGCTCCGGCGGTGACCAGCGCATCCGCGGCCGCGACGGGTACCGGTATGCCGAAGGCGAGACGGCCGCCTCGATTGACCCGGCCCGGGCCGGGCGGCTGCACATCCTGGAGGTGCAGCGGCTGATCCGGTTCATGCCCAAGGTCGTCATCTGCGTGGTGCCCGGCTGGGCCGCCGGGGGCGGGCACAGCCTGCACGTTGTGTGCGACCTCACCCTGGCCAGCCGGGAGCACGCCCGGTTCAAGCAGACCGACGCCGACGTGGGCAGCTTCGACGGCGGGTTCGGCTCGGCCTACCTGGCCCGCCAGGTCGGCCAGAAGTTCGCCCGGGAGATCTTCTTCCTGGGCGAAACCTACGACGCCGAAGACGGTCACCGGATGGGCACGGTCAACGCGGTCGTGCCGCACGCCGAGCTGGAGCAGACCGCGCTGGAGTGGGCGGTCAAGATCAACGGCAAAAGCCCGACCTCCCAGCGGATGCTGAAGTTCGCGTTCAACGCGATCGACGACGGGCTCGTCGGCCAGCAGGTGTTCGCGGGCGAGGCGACCCGGCTGGCCTATATGACCGACGAAGCGATCGAGGGCCGCGACGCGTTCCTGGAGAAGCGGCCGCCTAACTGGGAGAAGTTCCCGTACTACTACTAGCCCGATCGGCCGGGGTCAGCTGGTCGCTGAAGAAGCTCAGCAGGTAGGTGCCGAGCGGCATGGTCAGGCTGGTCGTGCCGGCCGAGTAGAAGCTTTTGGATGTTTATGTTTAGAAATAACCCGTCACCCTCGTCACGTCAAACCCCAATTGCCCGGCTTTACCGGTCGTGGCCGCCGGGGCCATCAGTAAGATCGGGTATTCCATTCGCCCCGCCACCGGGCCTGAGCCGACGGGGAAGGCAGCAGACGGGTGTCACTGGACAGCGAGACCGACAGCGGCGAGACGGCCACGGCTGATCCCGCCGACCCCGCTCCCCCGGTCAGCCGCGGGCGGTGGCGGCAACTCCTGCTCGCGGCGGGCGTCGCGGTCGCGGTGGGCCTGCTCTACCTGGCGTACCTGGGCCAGTCCCGGTCGGTGGGCACCGATTCGGACGCGGCCAGCAACGTGCTGCAGGCCTGGGACATGCTGCACGGCAACGTGCTGCTGCGCCACTGGTCGCTGTCGGACGTGTCGTTCTACACCACCGAGCTGCCCGAGTACATGCTGGTGGAGCTGTTCCGCGGGGTGAGCCCGTCGGTGATCCACCTGTCCGGCGCCGCGACCTACACGCTGCTGCTGGTGCTGGTGGCGTTGCTGGCCAAGGGCCGCGACACCGGCACGACCGGGCTGGCCCGCATGCTCGTGGCCGCCGGGATCATGCTGGCCCCCGGGCCCGGGTTCGGTGCCTCCAGCCTGCTGGCGACACCCGATCACATCGGCACGCAGGTCCCGCTGGTCCTCATCTGGCTGCTGATCGACCGGCTGCCGGACCGCTGGTACCTGCCGCTGACGGTGGGCGTCCTGCTGACCTGGGTCGAGATCGCCGACACGATGGCCGTGTACGTGGGGGCCCTGCCGGTCATCATCATCGCGGCGATCCGGGTGGCCCAGCGGCGGCCGTCGTGGCGGATCGACGCGGGCCTGCTGGCCGCAGCGGCGGCTTCGGTGGTGCTGTCCACCGGGATACTCAAGGTCATCCACTACGTGGGCGGCTTCCGGGTCGCCCCGACCCGCGCGGTATTCATCCCGTCGGCCCAGCTGGCGCACAACGTGTCGCTCACGATCGAGTCGGTGCTGGCCCTGTTCGGGGCCGACTTTTTCGGCCAGCGGCTGGGGGTGCCCGCGGTGGTAGCGCTGCTGCACCTGGCGGGGGTGCTGCTAGCGGGCTGGGCCGTCTGGATCGCGGGCCGGCGCCTGCTGTCCTGCCGCGAGCGGGTCGTCCCGATCCTGTTCCTCGGCCTGGTCATCAACGTGACCGCGTACCTGATCAGCACCCAGGCCATCGACCTCGGGGCGACCCACGAGCTGGCCGCGGTGCTCCCGTTCGGCGCGGCCCTGGCGGGCCGGCTGCTGCCGGGCACGCCGCGGCTACGGTCACTGCGGGCGGTGCTGGCGGCCGTGCTGGCCTGCTACGCGGGCGCGCTGGTCTACTACGCCACCAGGCCCGCGCAGCCGCCGACCACTCAGGCGGTGGCGTCCTGGCTGACCAGCCGGCACCTGTCGGCCGGTCTGGGTGACTACTGGACGGCCAACATCACGACCGTGGCCACCGGCGACCAGGTCCGGGTCAGGTCGGTGGTGTCGTCCTGCGGCCGGTTCATCCCCGATATCTGGGAGTCGAAGAAGACCTGGTACGAGCGGCCGAACAACGCAACCTTCCTGGTGCTCGCGCTGACCAGCAAGGCCGGCGCGAACGGCACCCCGGCCCAGGCGCAGGCCCAGTTCGGCCCGGCACAGCAGACGGCCCGGGTGGGGCCGTACGAGATCCTGGTGTGGCAGCACAACCTGCTGCCCGCGCTGACCCGCGCCCCGGCCCCCGGGTGCGGCTAGCGGCTAGCGGCGGTCAGGTGGCCTGCCACAGCTCGACCCGATTGCCCTCGGGATCGGTGACCCAGCCGAAGCGGCCGACCCCCGCCATCTCCTGCGTCTCTGGCGCGACGTCGGCTCCCTTGGCCCGCAGCTGCGTGAGCATCGCATCCAGGTCACGGACCCGGAAGTTGAGCATGGCCTGCTGAGCGCCGGACCCGAAGTAGTCGGTCCCGGATTCGAACGTCGCGAACACCGTCGGCCCGGTCTCCTGACGCCACCGGCCGTTCTCGTCGGCGTCCAGGCCCAGGCAGTCGCGGTACCAGGCACCCAGGGCCGCAGGGTCGGCCGCGCGCATGAAGTATCCGCCGATTCCGGTCACTCGTTCCATGCCGCTTATCTTGCCGCCTGGGACCAGCGGCCGGAGGCTATCTTGCGGGTCAGGGCCAGCGGCCGACGGCGGCGGCCCGGGCCAGCGCGACGGCCAGCCCGGCCACGATCGTGGGGTAGCTGGACCGGGCGGCGGTGGTCAGCTCGATGACGGCGGCCTGATCCACGGTGACGACGAGGCGGCCATCGGCCAGACCCTTGGTCAGGCGGGCCGCGGCGTCGGCGTCCTCGCGGCCGGCGGCCCGCGCGGCCAGCACGTCGCGGAGCCCCTGCCGCAGCCGGATCAGGGCGTTGTACTCGGAGTTGCTCAGCCCGCCGTCGGCGGCCAGCAGCCCCTGCTTCCGGAGCCAGCCCACCGCCTCCTCCCTGGTCCCCAGCAGGTCCGGGCCGGGCTCGCTGCTGGTGTCCGCGAACGACTGGACGAGCGACAGAGCCTCGGCGATTCGGGGCCCTACGTACTGATCAGGTGACTGTTCGTGAAGGCTGGGCATCACCGAAGTATCTGACATCGCCCGTTCTTGCGCCAGCCGCTGGCGGGAACGGGTCAGGGCTCCGGGGTGGGGCCCGGTGGCTGGCCCCCCGTCGGCAGACCCGGCGACTGGCCGGGCGACTGGCCCGCAGCCCACCAGGCGACCTGGGTGCGGGAGGTGAAGCCCAGCTTGGCCAGGATGTTGGCCACGTGGCGAGCGGCGGTGGCCGGGCTGATGACCAGCTCGTCGGCGATGGCCTTGTTGCTGTAGCCGCGGGCGATCAGCGCGACGACCTCGCGCTCGCGGGAGGTCAGGGCGCCGGGCGGCCCGTCCGGCGGGGTGGCCAGCAGGCTGGCCGGTACCGGGACGTCCTGCGGTGCGCCGCTCAGGGCCGGGGCATCCAGCGACAGGCCATCGTGGGACGGGGCGTTCAGGGCTAGGGCGACCGCCGCGTCGGTGTTGAGGGCCAGGCCCTGGGCCCACAGGCGGCCGATGTCGGGCGGGCTGAGCTTTTCCCGCGCGGGCGCCAGGTAGCGGTCCAGCCGGGCCCCGTGCAGGGCCGGGAGACCGGCCGCGTCGCGCAGGGCGCTGGCCGCGGCGGTCAGCTGGACCACCCGGTCCGGTTCTTTCTCCCGGATGGCCAGCGCCGCGAATGCCTCCAGGGCCCGAGTCATCCCGATCCGGGAGCCGGTAGACCGGCTGAGCCGGATGCTTTCCGCCAGGTACTGCCGGCCTCCGGCGAGGTCGTCGACGTCAAGGGCGGCCCGGCCCAGGCCGGCCAGGCAGCGGGCGATCTGCGGCCGGGCGTCGATCTCCCACAGGATCGGCAGGGCCTCCTGGTACTGGACCTGCGCGTCGCGGGGATCGCCGCGCAACCGGGCCAGGTCGGCCAGGCCGAGCAAAGCCCGGGCGATGCCCCAGCGGTGGTCGATAAGGCCCATCGCGGCGATCGAGTCGTGGGCCAGCTGGCTGGCTTCCCGTAGCTGGCCCTGCGCCGCCGCGATCGCGGCCTGGGTGCCGAGCGCATAGCCCTCGGGCCAGAGGTCACCGGCCTGCCGGGCCACGGCCAGCGCCTCGGTGGCCCGGGCCGCGGCCTCGGGCAGGCCCCCCGTGTGCAGGGCGCTCTCGGCCAGCAGGTTGAGCGCGGCCGCCGTCCAGTAGTCCATTCCCGCGGACCCCAGCCGGCACCGCGGGCCCGGCCCCCGCCAGGAACGCGTCCCGCCACTCGGTACCTTCGGCGCACGCCCCGCGGACGATC
>CAXUJF010000018.1:0-26890 GCA_964250865.1 uncultured Streptosporangiaceae bacterium | reverse complement strand
GCGGGCCCCCCCCCCCGCCGGGGGCCCGGGGCGGGGCGGGGTGGCGGCCGGGGGGGGGGGGGGGGGCCCGGGCCGCGGCCCTGGCCGCGAGCTGCTTCATCTTGGGCTCGCGTTCCTTCAGGTCGGCCAGCACTGGGGTGGCGATGAATATCGAGGAGTAGGTGCCGGACAGCATGCCGACGAACAGCACCAGGGCCAGGTCGGACAGCTCACCCGGAGGGAGCAGCACGGTGCTGGCGATCAGGATCGCGGTCACCGGCAGCAGCGCGATCAGCGAGGTGTTGATCGACCGGACCAGGGTCTGGTTCAGGGCCAGGTTGGCGGCCTCGCTGTAACTGCGGAAGCTGGTGCGCTGATTGCCGCCTGCGGTCAGGCCGGCCGTGTTCTCCCGTACCTTGTCGAACACCACCACCGTGTCGTACAGCGAGTAACCCAAGATGGTGAGCAGGCCGGTGACGGTGGCCGGGCTGACCTGGAACCCGGCCAGCGCGTACACGCCTACCGTGATCACGATGTCGTGCAGCAGCGCGATGAACGCACCCGCGGCCATCTTCCACTCGAACGCGATCGACAGGTACAGCACGATCACGATGAGGAACGCGATCAGCGCTTCGAGGGCCTTGGACGAGATCTGGCTGCCCCAGGTCGGGCCGACAATCGCGGTGCTGATCTGCGACTGGCTGATGTTCAGCTCTCGGCCCAGGGAGGCCTGAATCTTCTGGTTCGTGCCGAGGGACAGCGGGCCGGTCTGGGCCTGCCACTGGGCCTGGGTGCCGACCCCGGCCCGCTGCACGGTGACCGTACCGCCACCGCCGTCGGCCACGGCCTTCTGGACCTGGCTGATGGTGGCGTTCGGCGCCTCGACCGTGAAGACCGAGCCGCCCTTGAAGTCCACGCTGAAGTTCAGCCCGCGGACCGCGAGCGCGACAATCGCGACGACCACGATGCAGCCGGAGATCGTGTACCAGAGCTTCTGCCGGCCGACGAAGTTGATCGAGACGTCGCCGCGGTAGAGCCGGCCGCCGAGATCGCCCAGGCGGGACATCTCATGCCTCCCTTGAGGTGGACCGTGAGGTCCGCCCGGGGCCGGAGCTCCCGGTGCGATTGCCGGTGCGGCCACTCGTGCGGCCACTGATGCGCTCAGTGCGGCGTGGCAGCCCCGAGCGCCACGGGGCCCGGGCCCCGAGCCGGGCCGGATCGAGCCCGGACCACTTGTGGCCCTGGCCGAAGAACTTGGTCCGGGCCAGCAGGGTAACCATCGGCTTGGTGAAGCCGAACACCACCACCACGTCGATCAGCGTGGTCAGGCCGAGGGTGTAGGCGAAGCCCTTCACGTCACCGACCGCGAAGATGTAGAGCAGCAGCGCGGCCAGGAACGAGACCGTGTCCGAGACCAGAATCGTGCGCCGGGCCCGCTTCCAGCCGCTCTCCACCGCGGCCCGCAGGGTGCGACCATCCCGTACCTCGTCCCGCAATCGCTCGAAGAACACCACGAACGAGTCGGCGGTGATGCCGATGGCCACGATCAGGCCGGCGATGCCGGGCAGCGACAGGGTGAAGCTCTGGTACCGGCTGAGCAGGACCACGGCCAGGTAGCCGAGCAAGGCGGCGATGACCAGGCTGGACACCGACACGCTGCCCAGGCCGCGGTAGTACAGGAACGAGTAGATCACGACCAGGATCAGGCCGATGCCGCCCGCGATCAGGCCCGCGTTGAGCTGGCTCCGGCCCAGTGCGGGCGAGATCGTGATGGTGTCGGCCACCTTGAACGTCAGCGGCAGCGCGCCGAACTTGAGCTCCTGGGCCAGCTGGGTGGCGGCGGCCTGGGAACCGAGCCCGGTGATCTGCACCTGGCCGCCGGGGATGGCCTCGGTGGTCTGCGGGGCCGAGCGCACGTTGCCGTCCAGCACGATGGCGGTCATGGACAGCACCTGGTCGTCCGCGTTGGTGCTGGCGCTCGGGGTGTACTTGCTGGCCTGGAGGGCGGTCAGCGTGGCGAACGCCTTCTGGGCCTTGCCGTTCAGGCTCAGGTTGACGATGGGCTGGCCGCTGGTGGTGTCGATGCCCGCGGACTGGCCGGTGACGTCGGTGCCGAGGATGACCGCCTTGTCCAGCACGTACTTGGTGCCGCCCGAGCCGCAGGCCACGGTCTGGGTGTTGGGGTTGTCCCACTCCGGCTCGGTGTAGCCGAGCTTGCTCTTCCAGGTGTTGAGGTTGCTGCAGTCCAGCTTCTTGAACAGCTTCATGGTGGCCGCGTTGACCGCCGACGCGTCACCGGCGTAGCTGGTCGTGCTCGGGCTGGCCGACGCCGACGCGCTGGGCGAGGCGGACGAGCTGGCCTTGGCGCCCGCACTGCTGGTGGCCTGAGCCGAGGGGCTGGGAGTGGCCGCCGCGTGCTTGATGAAGGCCTTGGTACTGGCCGAGGGAGACGACTTGGCCTTGGCTTTGGCCGAGGAACTACTGCTGGCCGAGGGGCTGGCACTCGGCGTGGCCGACGCGGATGGGGTGGTCGTCGCGGCCGACGATCCCGCCAGCAGGACGGCCCGGAACCGCAGCTGCGCGGTGGTATCCACCGTGTTGATCAGCTGCTTCGAGCCCTGGCCCGGGGCCGTGACCTGGATGTCGCTGGACCCCTCCTGCTGCACGCTGACCCCGGTGTTGCCGGAGGCGTTGACCCGGTCGTTGATGATCGCCACGGCGGTCTTCATGTCGTCCTGGGGCGGGGTCTTGCCCTTCTCGGTGACGGCCCGCAGGGTCGCCTGAGTGCCGCTGGACAAGTCCAGGCCCAGGCCGACCTTGAAGTCCTTGTGCCACTTGCCGGGGCTGCCGATGTTCGAACCGACGATGCCGATCAGCATGACCACAATCAGCGCGGTCAGCAGGGCCAGCGCGCGCCCTGGTCTCGAGCCGCTCTTCCTAGGCGGAGCCACTTGTCTAGTCGTCCCTCAGTCGTTCCCTACGGAGCCGTCGTTGGCGCCCGTCATTCCTTGGAAGCGGTGCCCTCGGTCGTGACCGTCTCGTGGCCGATGGCCGTGGCCGTGCCCGCCTTACCGTTAACGGTCTGGTCTTCGCCATAGTTGCCGGCTGGGACGGCAGGCTCTTCGTGCTCTTCGTACGTCTCGTTCTCGAGGTGCTCGTCGTGGTCGGCGGTCTCGTCGTCTTCGCCGACCCCGTCCTCGTCGGTCTCATCGTCCACCGTGGTGGCGTCGCCGATGACCTCCATGACGGCGCGCTTCATGTACCGCACCTCGACGTCCGGCGCGACCTCAAGGATCACGTCATCGCCGTCCACGGCGACCACGGTGGCGTACATGCCCGCCGTGGTGCGGACGCGGGCACCCGGCTGGACCTGGTTCTGCTGCTGCTGGGTACGCTGCTGGCGCTTCCGACCCGGCCGCATGACCAGGAAGTACATCAAGCCAATGATAACGACGATGATGATAAGGAACGTGGGGCTACTGCCGGACTTTGCGGCGGCGGCGGCGTTGCTAGCGACACTCCCCATTAGCGGGGCACCTTTCCAGTTGGGTTCAGCGGGCTGGCCAGGCCAGACCTGGTTCCGGGCCGGGGCGGACCCGGATCCCGCACGAGGCGGCGGCCAGTGGCCAACTGCCGCAGTGTAGCGACCCGTCGACCACGCACCAACAGGCTACGGCGTTCAGGCCGTGATCGTGACCGCACGGCGACCTTCGGCACCGGCCCTTTAGTCGAACAGGGTGGCCAGGCCGGGGCCGATGGTGCCTGCGGGAGGCGTGAGACCCAGGTGCTCCCAGGCGGCCGGGGTGGCCACCCGGCCGCGGGGCGTGCGGGCCAGCAGACCCCGGCGGACCAGGAACGGCTCGGCCACCACCTCCACGGTCTCGGCCTCCTCCCCCACCACCACGGCCAGCGTGGACAGACCCACCGGGCCGCCACCGAACCGCCGGACCACCGCGTCCAGCACGGCCCGGTCCAGCCGGTCCAGGCCCTCCTCGTCCACCTCGTACAGCTCCAGCGCGGCCCGGGCGATGCCGCGGTCGACGACGCCGTCGCCGCGGATCTCGGCGTAGTCACGGACCCGGCGCAGCAGCCGGTTGGCGATGCGCGGCGTGCCGCGGCACCGTCCGGCCAGCTCGACCGCACCATCTTCGCGCAGGGTCACGCCGAGCAGCCCGGCCGACCGCTGGATGATGACCTGCAGGTCCGCGGGCTGGTAGAAGTCCATGTGCGCGGTGAAGCCGAACCGGTCCCGCAGCGGCGCGGGCAGCAGCCCGGACCGGGTGGTCGCCCCGACCAGGGTGAACGGCGCGATGTCGAGCGGGATCGCGGTCGCACCGGGGCCCTTACCCACCACCACGTCGACCCGGAAGTCCTCCATGGCCAGGTAGAGCATCTCCTCGGCCGGGCGAGCCAGCCGGTGGATCTCGTCGATGAACAAGACCTCGCCCTCGGCCAGCGTGGACAGCACCGCGGCCAGGTCCCCGGACCGCTCGATGGCGGGCCCGCTGGTGATCCGCAGCGGCATGCTCAGCTCGGCCGCGATGATCATGGCGATCGTGGTCTTGCCCAGTCCGGGCGGGCCGGACAGCAGCACGTGGTCCGGGGGCCGCCCGCGCCGCAGCGCGCTCTCCAGCACCAGGGACAGCTGGTCGCGGACCCGCTGCTGGCCGACGAAGTCCGTTAGCCGCTTGGGCCGCAGCGCACTCTCGATGGCGCGGTCGTCCGCGTCGGCCAGCGGGGAGACGACGCGGCCAGCCGGGTCGTCGCCGGGCGCGGGCTGGGAGCGGGCCCGGGCCAGCGCCTCCGCTTCCTGGGCCTCCAGGTCGCTCTCGTTCACAGGCGGCCCCTCGCCGTAACCACCATTGACCCGATCGCTGGACCCATCATTGGCGGCTCAGCTTCTTCATGGCCGCGCGCAGCACGGTGGCCACGTCGGCGGACTCCGGCGGTACGCCCCCGGCTTCCAGATCGGCCGCCACCGCCTCTACGGCCTGCTCGGCGTCCCGGGCCGGCCAGCCCAGGTTGACCAGGCCGGACTGAGCCTGCTCGCGCCAGGACGGCGGGGCCGCCAGGTGCCCGCGGGTGCCGTCCAGGGGCACGTCACCGGGGACGCCGAGCCGGTCCTTGAGCTCCAGCACGATGCGCTGCGCGCCCTTCTTGCCGATGCCCGGCACCAGCTGCAGCGCGTCCAGGTCCCCGGTGGCCACCGCGCGGCGCAGCGCGTCCGGGCTGTGCACGGCCAGTGCGGCCAGGGCCAGCCGCGGCCCGACCCCGGAGGCAGTCTGCAGCAGCTCGAAGACGTTGCGTTCGTCGTCGCTGCCGAACCCGTACAGGGTGAGCGATTCCTCCCGCACGATCAGGCAGGTCGATACGTGGGCTTCCGCCCCCGGCCGCAGCGTGGCCAGCGTGCCCGGCGTGCACTGGACGCTGAACCCGACCCCGCCGATCTCGATCACCGCACCGTCCGGGGCGACCCCGGCGACCGTGCCTCGCAGGTGGGATATCACTGCTGCCTCCCCGGATAGATCGGATTCGGCCGGGCCTTGGCGGCCCAGCGGGCCTGGCCCGGGCCCGCGGCGGCCAGCTCGGTCAGCCGGGATCGGCCACCGCCCCGCCACAGGTGGCAGATGGCCAGGGCCAGGGCGTCGGCGGCGTCGGCCGGGCGGGGCGGAGCGGCCAGCCGCAGCAGCCGCGTCACCATCATGGTGACCTGCTCCTTGTCGGCGCGGCCGTTGCCGGTCACCGCGGCCTTGACCTCACTGGGGGTGTGCAGGGCCACCGGCAGCCCGCGCCGGGCCGCGCACACGATGGCCACCGCGCCCGCCTGGGCCGTGCCCATCACGGTCTGGACGTTGCGCTGGCTGAACACCCGCTCCACCGCCACCGCGTCCGGCTGGTGGGCGGTCATCCAGGCCTCGAACATCTCCTCCAGGGCCAGCAGCCGCTGGCTGATTTCGTCGTCGGCCGGGGTCCGGGCCACGCCCACCTCGACCATGGTCAGCTTCCGGCCCGGAGTGCCGTCGACCACGCCCAGGCCGCAACGGGTCAGACCGGGGTCGATGCCGAGGACCCGCATCGGGCGCTGGGAATAGCTCAACGCCATGGCGCCTCCATCGGGCTGGCAAACACTGCGGCCGAACATCTGTTCGGGGTCGAACTTACCGGATCAGAAGTTGTCCAGCAGGTAGGACGCGCCGCCGAAGGCCCCGTCGAGCTCGCTGTCGGCCACCGGGTCGCCGCCGGTGGCCAGCCCGGCCAGCCGCAGCGAGGCCATGGGCGTACCCGAGTACAGGGCGGCCAGGCCGCGCACCCCGATGGTCAGCGGCCGGGTCGCCTCCGGGTGCCGGACCAGTGTGCCCCGGCCACCGGTCACGGCCAGCTCCCACAGGCCCGCGTTGTCCGCGCGGGCCTCGTCCTGGATGTAGAGCGGCAGGCTGAGCTGCGCGGACGCCGGGAAGCCGCGGGCCGCGATGGCTTCTTGCACGTCGACCAGGCGCAGCATCCACATGTCGCGGTACGTCAGCCGGGTGTCCGGCTCCCGGGTCAGCCAGAACACCGGGTCACCCGGCCCGACCCGGGCGGTCACGGTGTCGGCGATGGAGGAGTGCGAGGCCACGATCGACCACAGCTCGCGGACGGTCCGCTCGGTGGCGGCGACGATCCGCTCGATGTGGATCTCGTCGCCCGGGCGCCAGCGGTAGGCCAGGAAACCGTCCGGGGCCAGGTAGGAGAACAGTTCCGGGTCATCCAGCCAGGCCGCGACCGACTCGGGGGCGCGGGTGTTCGGCCCGCAGTGGCGGCCGAGTTCGTGCACCCGGCCCACGACCTCGATCACCCGGTCGGCGTCGCCGGGGGTGGCCCGGGTGAACGGGGCGGCGTGCTCGCGGGTGGCCGGTCCGTCGGCCACGGTGCCGGCCGTGTTCCGGCTGATGTCGGGAGTGATCAGGTTGCGCAGGGTCCGGGCCGGCAGTGAGATCCGGTAGTCCCCGCCGCCCAGTTCCCAGCCCAGAGACCGGTAGATCGGGGTGGTCGCGGGATAGAGCACCGAGATCGGGTAGCCGCGGCGGCCGATCTCGGCCAGCACCTCGGTCATCAGCGTGCGGCCCACGCCCTGGCCGCGATGCTCGGGCGCGACCATCACGGCGGCCACGCCCGCCATCGGCATGGACCGGCCGTGCCACCACTGGCGCATGTCGTGCCAGCGGGCCGAGGCCACCAGCTGGCCGCCGGCGAAGGCGCCGAAGACCCGGTGGCCGGCGATGGCCTGGCCGGTCCGGGCCCGTTGCCGGGCCGACCCGGCCTGGTCGTGGGGCACGGCGCCCGGCCCGAAGGCGCGGTGAGCCAGATCGGCCAGCGCCGCCAGGTCGTCGTCCGGGCCGATTTCGCGGATGTCCGCAGCGGTGCGCGGAGTCAGGTGCGTTGCCACAGAAGGCAACGCTACGGCCAGCGCCGCCGCAGCGTCATCCCGGGCGGGTCATCCCGGCGGGCGGTCAGCCCAGCTTCTCCATGATGTCGTCGGACACGGAGTAGTTGGCGTAGACGTCCTGGACGTCGTCGGAATCCTCGAGCGCGTCGATGACCCGGAACACGCTCCGGGCATGGTCCTCGTCGACGGGGATCTCCATGGTCGGCATGAACGCGATGTCGGCCGACTCGTAGTCGATGCCGGCGTCCTGCAGCGCGCTGCGCACCGCCACCACGTCGGTGGCCTCGCTGGTCACCTCGAACGACTCGCCGAGGTCGTTGACCTCTTCGGCCCCGGCATCCAGCACCGCACCCAGGACGTCGTCCTCGGTGACACCGGCCGTCTTGCCGACGATGACGACACCCTTGCGGTTGAACAGGTACGAGACCGAGCCGGGGTCGGCCAGGGCCCCGCCGTTACGGGTAAACGCGACGCGCACGTCGGACGCGGCCCGGTTCCGGTTGTCGGTCAGGCACTCGACCAGGACCGCGACCCCGCCGGGGGCGTAGCCCTCGTAGGTGATGTTCTCGTAGGTGGCGCCGCCGGCTTCCTGCCCGGAGCCGCGGCGGACGGCCCGGTCGATGTTGTCGTTCGGCACCGAGCTCTTCTTGGCCTTCTGGATGGCGTCGTACAGCGCCGGGTTACCCGCCGGGTCACCGCCGCCGGTGCGCGCCGCCACCTCGACGTTCTTGATCAGCTTGGCAAACAGCTTGCCTCGCTTGGCGTCGACCACTGCCTTCTTGTGCTTAGTGGTCGCCCACTTGGAGTGGCCGCTCATGTCGTTCCCTTCACGATGTCAACAAAAAGCTCATGGATCCGCGGGTCGCCGGTCAGCTCCGGATGGAAGGAGGTGGCCAGGAGTGAACCCTGCCGGACCGCGACGATCCTACCGGCGCGCTCGTCCGTGCCGAGGATCTCGACCTCTTCGCCCGCCTGCTCGACCCACGGCGCGCGGATGAACACCGCCCGCAGCGGCGGCCCTGCCATCGAGGTCAGCGAGATGTCGGACTCGAACGAATCGACCTGGCGGCCGAACGCGTTGCGCCGGACGGCCATGTCGATCCCGCCGAACGTCTGCTGCCCGGGCACGCCGTCGACCAGGCGGTCCGCCAGCATGATCATGCCCGCGCAGGAGCCGAACGCCGGCAGGCCGGCGACGAGCATCTTACGCAACGGCTCCATCATGTCGAAGGACGTGGCCAGCCGCCACAGCGTGGTCGACTCGCCGCCCGGGATGATCAGCCCGTCCACCGACTCCAGCTCGTCGGGCCGGCGCACGGTGGTGGCCCGGGCGCCGGCGGCGTCCAGGGCCCGCACGTGCTCGCGGACGTCGCCCTGCAGGGCCAGAACGCCGATCAGGGGCGGAGGTTGGAGGTGGGGCACGGGAGTCCTTCGGGCATGGCTGAACTCGGCTTCGACGGGGATCCATCGGTCATAACGCCGGCTGAGGTGCTCTTTCTTCCTTTAACAGGGGCGCTCGGGCGTTGCGTCCCGGGCCGGGCCCGGTCTACCAGCCCCGGCTGGCGTAGTGCTGCTCGGCCGGCAGGGTGTCCAGGTTGATCCCGACCATGGCCTCGCCCAGGCCGCGCGAGACCTTGGCGATCACGTCCGGGTCGTCGTGGAAGGTAGTGGCCTTGACGATGGCTGCGGCCCGCTTGGCCGGGTCGCCGGCCTTGAAGATCCCGGAGCCGACGAACACGCCGTCCGCGCCGAGCTGCATCATCATCGCCGCGTCGGCCGGGGTGGCGATCCCGCCCGCGGTGAACAGCACGACCGGCAACCGCCCGGCCGCGGCCACCTCGGCCACGACCTCGTAGGGGGCGCGCAGGTCCTTGGCCGCGCTGAACAGCTCTTCCTCCGGCAGCGAGGCGAGCCGGGCGATGTCGCCGCGGATCTGGCGCATGTGCCGGGTGGCCTCGACCACGTTGCCGGTGCCGGCCTCGCCCTTGGAGCGGATCATCGCCGCGCCCTCGCCCAGCCGCCGCAGCGCCTCGCCCAGGTTGGTCGCGCCGCACACGAACGGGACGGTGAACTTCCACTTGTCGACGTGGTGGGCCTCGTCGGCCGGGGTCAGCACCTCGGACTCGTCGATGTAGTCCACGCCGATGGCCTGCAGCACCTGGGCCTCGGCGAAGTGGCCGATCCGGCACTTGGCCATGACCGGGATGGAGACGGCCTCGATGATCCCGTCGATCATGTCGGGATCGCTCATCCGGGCGACGCCACCCTGGGCGCGGATGTCGGCGGGCACGCGCTCCAGTGCCATCACCGCGACCGCGCCGGCGTCCTCGGCGATTTTGGCCTGCTCCGGGGTGACCACGTCCATGATCACACCGCCCTTGAGCATCTCGGCCATGCCCCGCTTGACCCGGGCCGTGCCGGTGGCGGCGGACGTGTCGGGGCTGTAGTTGCCTGCGGAGTCGACGGTGGACACTTCAAACCTCACTTGCTCGGGATGCGGGTCAGCTATACGCCCATGGTAGGTGTCATCCGGCCAGACGTTGCATGTCGGCCCCGGCCCCGTCGTCCTCCTCCGTGGCCAGTGAGTCGTCCATCTCGAAGAATTCCGGCAGGCCGGCCTTCCCGGCCAGCCGCAGCACCCGGACCAGCGGCTTGTGCCGGGCCTCCCGGGTGATGGCTACCGCGGTGTTGTAGAACTTGCGGGCCACCAGCACCTGGTGCGCGGCCGCCTCCAGCTCGGCCAGCAGCTCCGCGGCGCCGTCCTGACCGGCCAGCGAGGCCCGGACGCCAGGCTGGGCGAACGCGGCCCGCAGCGCCTTGGACAGGTTGCTCTGTGCCAGCTCAGTTTGGGCCAGCTCGGTCGGGGCCAGCCTGCTGGGGGCCAGTTCAAGCTGAGACAGCTCGGCTGAGGCTGGCCCGCTGTCGCCGCGGGCCTCGAGCGCGGCGTCGGCCAGCAGCAGGCTGGTGGCCGGGTCCAGGAAGCCCGAGGAGGCCAGTTCGAGCACGACCGAGCTGCGCCGGACCAGGGTCACCTCCAGGGCGGCGCGAGCCGCCTCGAGCCGGGCGTGCATCCGGTCCAGCCGGCCGGCCCGCCAGGACACGTAGACGCCGAGGAACAAGACGATCGCGACGACGATGACGATTTCGGTGATGGTCATGCCTCGGTCTCCGGTTCAGGCGACGGCGGCCGCACGCCACTGTCCTACCAGCCGGCGCAGCTCCCGGCGGCGGTGGATCCCGTATTTGCCGTAGATGTTGCCCAGATCTGGTCGAGCTCGGCCACCCGTCCGACGAACAGGTCCGGCGACATCAGGTCGCGACCGCTACGGCGTTCGCGCCCAGCACCACCGTCTCATACACATTCACCACGTCCTTGGCCACGACGCTCCAGTCGTACCCGCTCACCGCGGCCGTGGCGGCCGCGGACAGCTCCCGGCGGCGGTCGGGGTCGTCCAGCCCGCGGCTGGCGGCGCGGGCCAGATCGGCCGGGTCCTCGTTGAGGAACAGTTCACCGGCCCGGCCGCCGCGCAGCACCCGCCGGAACGCGTCCAGATCGCTGGCCACGATCGGGGCGCCCGCGGCCATCGCCTCGGCCAGCACGATGCCGAAGCTCTCGCCGCCGGTGTTGGGCGCGCAGAACACGTCGACCGAGTGCAGCATGCGCACCTTGTCGTCCTCGCTGACCTGGCCCAGCAGCACCACCCGGTCCCGCAGCGCGGCTGGCACCTGGTCCAGCGCCTCGGCCGCGTCACCCGGGCCGGCGATCAGCAGGCGCAGGGCCGGCCGCTCGGCGCCCAGGATCGCGAACGCTTCCAGCAGCACCGGCAGGCCCTTGCGGGGCTCGTCCATCCGGCCCAGGAACCCGATCGCGCCGCCGTCACCAGGCCAGCCCGGCAGTGGTTCGGTCGGGCCGGCGTAGCGGCGGGTGGCCACCCCGTTGGGGATCAGCACCGCGTCCCCGCCGAGGTGCTCGACCAGCGTGGTGCGGGCCGCTTCGGACACCGCGATCCGCCCGTTGATCTTCTCCAGCGCGGACCGGAGGATCGGGAGGGAGTAGTGCAGCACCCGCGACCGCGGTATGGACGTGTGCACGGTGGCCACGATCGGCCCGGAGGCGACCCAGCAGGCCAGCATGGACAGGCTGGGCGCGGTCGGCTCGTGTACGTGCAGGACGTCGAAATTGCCCTCCTTGACCCAGCGGCGCACCCGGTTGGCCGACAACGGGCCGAACGACAGCCGGGCCACCGAGCCGTTGTACGGCACCGGCACCGGGCGGCCGGCCGACACCACGTAGTCCGGCAGCGGCGTGTCCTCGTCGGCCGGCGTGATCACCGACACCGAATGGCCCAGCTCGACCAGGGCCTCGGTCAGGTCCCGGATGTGGGACTGCACCCCGCCCGGTACGTCCCAGGTGTAGGGGCAGACGATCCCGACGCGCATAATCCGCCGTTCCCGGCGGGCGGCCCAGCGGAGTTGGCGACCTTGTTAAAACTGGAATTCGCGGCGGGCAGGCGACGGGGATCCAGGTCGCTGGTGAACACCCGCTGGAGCATGTGCCAGTCCTGCGGGTGGTCGGTGATGGCCTGCTCGAACGCGGACGCCAGTTGCTGGGTCATGGCCGCCGCCTTCTCCTGGCGGGTGCCCTCGGCCGGGACGCCGATGTCCGGGCTGACGTCCGCGGCCCAGCCGTTCTCGGTGAAATACAGCGTGGCCGCGCGCAGCGACGCCCCAGTCTGCACGGCCAGCGCGGCCGGCCCCGCCGCCATCCGCGCCTTCTCGCCGAAAAAGTCCACCTCCACGCCGGACTCGGTGAGGTCGCGGTCGCACAGCAGGCAGATCAGGCGGCCCTGGCGCAGCCGCTGGGCCAGGGTCCCGAACACGTTGGGGCCGCCGGTCAGCGGCAGCACCTCCATGCCCAGGCTCTCGCGGAACGCGACGAACATGTCGAACACCGACTCGGGTTTGAGCCGTTCGGCCACGGTGGTGACCTTGATCCCGCGGCCGGTCACGAAGGCCCCCGCGACCTCCCAGTTGCCCATGTGCGGCAGCGCGAAGATCACGCCCTGGCCCGCGGCCGCGTCGGCCAGCGCCTGGTCGGCGTCGGGGTTGACCACCATGTCCCGCTGGATCTGCTCGGGGGAGATGGTGGGCAGCCGGAACACTTCCATCCAGTACCGGCCGTAGGAGCGCATCCCGGCCCGCGAAACCCGGCGCAGTTCCTTGCCGGTCGTTTCCGGGCCGAGCACCCGCAGCAGGTTGTTCTCCAGCGTCTGCACCCCGTGGCCCTGGCGGCGCCAGGCGATGCCGGTGGCGGTGTCGAATCCCCAGCGGGCCCAGGACTCCGGCACGCGGCAGATCACCTTCCAGGCCAGCCGGTACCCCGTGCTGACGAGCAGGTCCTTCACTGGTGGCACGATTTTCCCTACTCGATCGTGTGCGCCGCGGGGGCGCTCCCCGTTTCGGCCGGCTCGGCCGCAGTGCCGTCGGTGGCGGGCGGAGGCGTCGCGGCTGCAGGCGTAGCTACCGGGGGCGTCGCGGCTGGGGGCATCTCGGCTGGGCCCGCGGCGGGCTTCACCGTCAGCCCCTTGTGCACCGCGTGAACCCGCTGCCCCAAGGTGATCACGCTGGCCACGGCCAGCGCCCACAGGCCGATGGGCAGGATGTACGGCACCCCGAGACCGGACAGGCCGACGGCGACGAACGTGACCACCATCCGCTCGGGCCGTTCCGCGATCCCCACGTTGGCCGTGGTGCCCAGGCCCTCGGCCCGGGCCTTGACGTACGACACCAGCGCCCCGGCCACCAGGCAGAACAGCGACAGGGCGGCCAGCAGCTGGTTGTGACCGCCGCGCACGAACCAGATGGCCAGGCCGGAGAAGACCGCCGCGTCGGCGAACCGGTCCATGGTCGAGTCCAGGAACGCGCCGAACTTGCCGCTGGTGCCCTTGATCCGGGCCAGCACCCCGTCCAGCATGTCGGTGAACACGAAGAACGTGGCCACCAGGGTGCCCCAGAACAGGTGCCCGGTCGGGTAACCCCACAGCACGCTGGCGGCCAGGCCCACGGTCCCGGTGACGGTGACCATGTTGGGCGTGATCGGGGTACGAGTCAGCGCTTCACCGACCGGGGTCAACAGGCGGGTGAAGAAGGGGCGGGTCCCGTTCAGCATGGCCGTTTGATCCTACTGTCGCTCGGGCGGCCCTGGCGCCGCCCCGGGCCAGCTGGTTGGGCCGGATTCCCGTCCGGCCGCGCAGTACACCTCAACGCCGCCTACTGGTAACCCGCATGATTCACCACGGGGGTCTTGTGGTAAGGCAGCCCGCGGGTTAAGCCTGACTCTACGGGCAGCAGCGCAGCGCCCGCTGACGTCAGGAGGCGACGTATGGCCGACACGACAGGTACATCAGGGGCCGCCGGAGGCGTACCAGCAGGCCAGCCGGGCCGGATACGAAATGTCGCGCTGATCGGTCACTCCGGAGCCGGGAAGACGACGCTCGTAGAAGCCCTGCTGGCCGCGACCGGCACCATCCAGCGCCCCGGCCGGGTCGAAGAAGGCACCACGGTCAGCGACTTCGACGAGATCGAGGTCCGGCAGCAGCGTTCGGTCAACCTCACCCTGTCCCCCATCACGCACGCCGGCATCAAGGTCAACCTGCTCGACACCCCGGGTTACGCCGACTTCACCGGCGACCTGCGGGCCGGGCTGCGGGCGGCCGACTCGGCCCTGTTCGCGGTGCCCGCGACCGACGGCGTGGACGGCCTGACCCGGATGCTGTGGGAAGAGTGCGCCCGGGTCGGCATGCCGCGCGCCGTCGTGATCACCAAGATCGACCACCAGCGGGCTGACTTCGACGCCGCCCTGGCCGCCTGCCGCGACGCCTTCGGCGAATCGGTGGCCCCGCTCTACCTGCCGGTCTCCGACGGCGAGAGCAGCGGCGCGCGCGGCCTGATCGGGCTGCTGTCCCAGAAGCTGTTCGACTACTCCGGCTCGGCCCGGGCCGAGGCCGCGGTGCCGGCCGAGTACGCCGACCAGACCGAAATGCTGCGGGGTGAGCTGATCGAGGGGATCATCCAGGAGAGCGAAGACGAGTCGCTGATGGAGCGGTACCTGTCGGGCGAGCAGATCGACGCCAAGGTTCTGATCGAGGACCTGGAGAAGGCCGTGGCCCGGGGCAGCTTCTACCCGGTGCTGACCGTGTCCGCCGCGCGCGGGATCGGCCTGGCCGAGCTGCTCGAGGTGATGACCCAGGCCTTCCCGTCGCCGGAGGAGCACCCGATGCCCATGGTGACCACGCTCGACGGCAGCCCGGTGAAGGGATTGTCCTGCGACCCGGCCGGCCCGTTGCTGGCCGAGGTGGTCAAGACGACTTCGGACCCGTACGTCGGGCGGGTCAGCCTGGTCCGGATGTTCTCCGGCACCCTGCACGTCGACGCGGCCGTGCACGTGTCCGGGCACGGCCCGGTCGCGCAGGGCCCCGCCGCCCCCGACCCCGACGAACCGGTCGGCGCGCTGCCCTGCCCGCTGGGCAAGCAGCAGCGGCCGGTCACCGAGGCGGTGGCCGGGGACATCTGCGCCGTGGCCAAGCTGGGCACGGCCGAGACCGGCGACACGCTGTCCAGCAAGGAACAGCCGCTGCTGATGGAACCGTGGATGATGCCCGAGCCGTTGCTCCCGGTCGCGGTCAGCGCCAAGTCCAAGGCCGACGAGGACAAGATGGCCCAGGCCATGGCCCGGCTGGTGGCCGAGGACCCGACCCTGCGGCGGGAGAACAACGCCGAGACCCATCAGCAGGTGCTGTGGTGCATGGGCGAGGCCCACGCCGACGTACTGCTGGACCGGCTGTCCAGCCGTTACGGCGTGGCCGTGGAGACGTCCGAGCTGCGGGTCCCGCTACGCGAGACCATCGGCGGCAAGGCCCACGGCCTGGGCCGCAACGTCAAGCAGAGTGGCGGCCACGGCGAGTACGCCATCTGCCACATCGAGGTCGAGCCGCTGCCCAGCGGCGACGGCTTCGAGTTCGTGGACAAGGTGGTCGGCGGGGTGGTGCCGCGCCAGTTCATCCCGTCGGTGGAGAAGGGCATCCGGTCCCAGATGGAGCAGGGCGTAACGGCCGGTTACCCGATGGTCGGAGTCCGGGTCACCCTGTACGACGGCAAGGCCCACTCGGTCGACTCATCGGACATGGCGTTCCAGAAGGCCGGCCGGGCGGCGTTGCGCGACGCGGTGGAAAAGGCCCAGTCGGCGCTGCTGGAGCCGGTGGACGAGGTGGCGATCCTGGTCCCCGACGACTACGTCGGCGCGGTCATGTCCGACCTGTCCTCCCGGCGCGGCCGGGTGCTGGGCACCGAGCCGGTCCCGGTCGGCCGGACCCTGGTGCGGGCCGAGGTCCCCGAGCTGGAGATCACCCGCTACACCATCGACCTGCGCTCCGTGTCCCACGGCACGGGCTCGTTCACCCGTTCCTACCTGCGCCACGAAGCCCTGCCGTCCCACCTGGCGTCCAGGATCGCCGAAGGCGCCAAGGAAGGTTAGCCGTTCTCACGGGGCCAGGAATCCTCCTGACTCATGGGCCTGGCCTCGTATCGGGGCACAGATGCACGAGGACCTGGCCGGGACGGTCTGACCTTGGCCGATGCCGGCGCGGAGCACGCCATCGAGATCCACCTGGACAAGCTGCTGGCTGACCGGGGCATGACCCTGACCCAGCTGTCCGAGGAGGTCGGCGTGACCATCGGCAACTTGTCGATCCTGAAAAACGGCCGGGCCAAGGCCATCAGGTTCAGCACCCTGACCGCGCTGTGCGAGGTCCTGGACTGCCAGCCCGGCGACCTGATGAGCTGGCGGGCCGGCTAGTTCCTGGCGCTCGGTTAGCTGGCGTCCAGGGGCAGGCGCTGCCACTGGTTGTCGAACTCCAGGCCGCTGCGCTGGAACAACTGGGTCACCGGCCCAGCATCCCCAGCCGCGGTAACACCGTCATCGGCAATGACGGCCCGGGACGCAGGCCTGGTGGACTGATCACAGGAGATCGATCCGGCCGGGGCACCGCGGCCCCTGCTGACTAGTCGGTGGGCCAGGCTTCGGCTAGGAGCTTACGGGTGTCGCGCAGGAGCTCGGGCAGGACCCGCGTCTGGCCGACCACGGGCATGAAGTTCGTGTCGCCGCCCCAGCGGGGCACGACGTGCTGGTGCAGGTGGGCCGCGATGCCGGCCCCGGCGACCTGGCCGAGGTTCATGCCGACGTTGAAGCCCTGGGCGCTGGACGCGGTGCGCAGGGCCCGGATGGCCCGCTTGGTGTGGTCGGCCAGCTCGGCCGTCTCGTCCAGGGTGAGCTCGGTGTAGTCGGCCACGTGCCGGTAGGGCACCACCATGACGTGGCCGCCGTTGTAGGGGTACAGGTTCAGCACCGTGTACACCAGCGAGCCCCGGGCCACGATGAGGCCGTCCTCATCGCTCAGGGTCGGGATGCGGTCGAACGGGCAGCCCTCCCCCGCCCCGGCGCCCGACGGCTTGTTCTCACCCTTGATGTAGGCCATCCGGTGCGGCATCCACAGCCGGGCGAAGGAGTCCGGGATGCCGGCCCCGTCCTGGGGCTCCGTGGGCCCGGTCATACCTGGACACGGTCGCGGACGGCGGCGACGATCTCGTCCACCGCGACCTCGATGGGGACACTGTTCTTCTGGGTGCCGTCCCGGTAGCGGAAGGACACCGCGTCGGCGGCTATGTCCTCGTCCCCGGCGATCAGCATGTACGGGACCTTCTGGCGCTGGGCCGAGCGGATCTTCTTCTGCATCCGGTCGTCGCTGGCGTCGACCTCGACCCGGATGCCCCGCTCACGCAGCCGCGTCGCCACCTGGTCCAGGTACGGCACGTGCGCGTCGGCGATCGGGATGCCGACGACCTGAACCGGGGCCAGCCAGGGCGGGAAGGCGCCCGCGTAGTGCTCGAGCAAGATGCCGAAGAACCGCTCGATCGACCCGAACAGGGCACGGTGGATCATGTACGGGCGCTGCCGGGAACCGTCCGCGGCCTGGTACTCGATGCCGAACCGGCCTGGCTCCTGGAAGTCGACCTGCAGGGTGGACAGCTGCCAGCGGCGGCCGATCGCGTCCTTCACGTGCACGTCGATCTTGGGCGCGTAGAACGCACCCTCGCCCTCGGCCACGGTGTAAGGCAGCCCGGACTTGTCCAGGGCCGAGCGCAGGGCCGCTTCGGCCTCGGTCCACTCCTCCGGGGTGCCCACGTACTTCTCCGGGCGGGTGGACAGCTCGGCCTCGAAGTCGGTCAGCCCGAAGTCACGCAGCAGCCCGACCACGAAGTCCAGCAGCGAAGCCAGCTCCGGGGCCAGCTGATCCGCGGTGCAGAAGATGTGCGAGTCGTCCTGGGTGAAGCCGCGGGCCCGGGTCAGGCCGTGCACCACGCCGGACTTCTCGTACCGGTACACGGTGCCGAACTCGAACAGCCGCAGCGGCAGCTCCCGGTAGGAGCGGCCGCGGGAGGAGTAGATCAGCACGTGCATCGGGCAGTTCATCGGCTTGGCGTAGTAGTCCACGCCGTCGATGTCCATCGGAGAGAACATGCTGTCGGAGTAGAAGCCCAGGTGGCCGGAGCGCTCGAACAGCTCGCCCTTGGTGATGTGCGGGGTGTTGACGAACTGGTACCCGGCCTCCTCGTGGCGGCGCCGCGAGTAGTCCTCCATCACCCGGCGGATGATGCCGCCCCTGGGGTGGAACACCGGCAGCCCGCTGCCGATCTCGGTCGGGAACGAGAACAGGTCCAGCTCGGCGCCGAGCTTGCGGTGGTCGCGCCGCTCGGCCTCGGCCAGCATGGCCAGGTACTCATCCTGCAGCGGCCTGGACTCCCAGGCCGTGCCGTAGATCCGCTGCAGCTGCGCGTTCTTCTCACTCCCGCGCCAGTAGGCGCCGCTGCTGCGCATCAGCTTGAACGCCGGGATGAAGCGGGTGGTGGGCAGGTGCGGGCCGCGGCACAGGTCCTTCCAGATGACCTCGCCGGTGCCGGGGTTCAGGTTGTCGTAGATGGTCAGCTCGGACCCGCCGACCTCGACCGACTCGTCGGCGTCCTGGGGCTCGGAGCCGCCCTTGAGCCCGATCAGTTCCAGCTTGTACGGCTCGCCGGCCAGCTCGGCCCGGGCGTCGCCGTCGCTGACCACCCGGCGGGAGAACCGCTGGCCCTGCTTGACGATCTGCCGCATCCGCGACTCGATGGCCTTGAGGCTGTCCGGCTCGAACGGCTTGTCCACGTCGAAGTCGTAGTAGAAGCCGTTCTCCACCGGCGGGCCGATACCCAGCTTGGCCTCGGGGTTCAGGTCCTGCACGGCCTGGGCCATGACGTGCGCGGTGGAGTGGCGCAAGATCGCGCGGCCGTCCGGGTCGCTGATCTCGACCGGCTCGATCACGTCGCCCTCGGCCACCGGGCTGGCCAGGTCGCGCAGCTCGCCGTTGACCCGGGCCGCGATCACCGCGTGCGCACCGGGCTGCTGGTCGCCCAGGCCGGCCTCGGCCAGGGCCTGCCCGGCCGTCGTGCCCGCCTCGACCACGTGCTCGCGTCCGGCGAGAGTGATACGAAGCTGCTGGGTCGACACGGCGGTACTCCTTGGCACGGTTACGGATGAGCGGGGACTTCCCCGGTCCCGATGCTATCGGTGCGCGCCGGGTGGCGTGTCAGCTCCGCAGGCCCGCCAGGTCAAGCAGATCGGTGAGGATCTCGTCGTAGTGGTGGTGCTCCAGGCTGAGGTGGCCCTCGCCGGGCAGCAGGTGGACCCGGGCGCCGGGCAGGTGGGCGCCCAGCCACTGGCCGTGCGTGAACGGCACCATGCGGTCCTGGTCGCCCTGCCAGACCGCGACCGGGGCGGGTGGGTCGTCCGAGTCGGGCACGCCGGTGACCGGTGAGGGGTTGCGGCCGAACTCGAAACCCCAGTCGCTGACGAACGCCATGTCGTCCTCGTACCAGCCGGCGATGCCACGGGCCACCGCGGCGCGCAGGGAGGCGGCCATGTAGTCGGCGTACTCCCCGGTCAGCACGGCCTTGTCGGCGTCGTCGATCAGGCCGCCCAGGCCGGCGATGATGTCGCCGCCGGTGACCGCGCCCAGCGCGGCCGCGTCCTTCTCCAGGAACGCGGTGAGGTCAACCGGGCTGCTTTCCGCCGCGCCGAATTCCTCGATGTTCTCCGGGCCCATCCCGGCCAGCCAGTCCAGGCCCTCGGCGTTACTTGGCGCCACCCCGGAGATCGACGCGGCCGCCAGGCACCGGCGGGGCAGCAGATAGGCGCAGGCCAGGGCGTGCGGCCCGCCGCCCGAGGTGCCGTGGGTCACGAACGTCTCCGCGCCCAGCGCGTCCAGGACTTCAGCCACGTCTTCGGCCACGTTGGCCACCCGGCGGCCCGGTCGCGGGCTGGACCGGCTGTAGCCGGGCCGGGCCAGGTGGATGACGCGCAGGCCGTGGCTGATGGCCTGCTCGGTGGGGGGGTCGTAGGGCACCAGGCCGCCGCCCGGCGTGCCGTGGTGCACCACCAGCGGCACCCCGCCGGGCGGCCCGAGGGCCAGGACCTCGACGTTGCGGCCGTCCGTCAGGGCGATGGTCAGGCGCTCGGTCTGCATGTCGTGATCCTCCTACCGGGCCGGGTTGGAGTAAACCCGGTCCGGGCTGAGCAGGACGGCAGCCCGCCGCTGCGCCGCCATCACCTGGTCGTAGGCGTCCCAGTCCTCGTGCGTGCCGCCGGCCGCGGTGAAGATCTCGCGCAGCAGCCGCCGGAGCCGGTCCGCATCCACCCCGGGCTGCGGGTCGTCCGGGCCGCCCAGCTCGACCGCGCCCTCGGCCGTGGCCCACTCCCAGCCGGCCCGGATGGTCACCGTGGCCCGGGGCCGCTGGCGCAGGTTGTCCAGTTTGCGGGTGCCGCCGCGGACCACAAAACCAACCACCGGAGCGCCGGTCCGCAGATGATCGAGCACGCCCGCGTTGACCACGGTGGACTGGATGGTGTGATCCGGGCGCGAAGTGGACACGGTCACCAGCCCGTGCTCGCGCGGGACCAGACGGCTGAAGCCGGAAAGATCGGTCACGGCCCCAGTATCTCCCGCACCTGACGCGCGATCTCAAGGTCTTCCCGTGCGGCGATGACGAACGTACGGATGGCGGCACCCGGATCGGTGATGTCGGTGTCGCCGGCGGCACTGGCGTTGCGGGCGGCGTCCACGCTCACGCCGAGGAAACTCAGCCCGGCCGCGGCCCCGCGCCGGATGTCCGGCGCGTGCTCCCCCACTCCCCCGGTGAACACCAGCGTGTCCAGCCCGTTCAGCGCGGCCGCCATCGACCCGGCCAGCCCGCACAGCCGGTGCAGGTACACCGCCAGCGCCAGCTGCGCCCGATCGTCTCCCCGGCCCGCTCGCTGGTCCGCGTCCTGCAGGACCTGGCGCATGTCGCTGGTGCCGGCCAGGCCCTTCAATCCCGAATCCTGCTCCAGCGCGGTGCCCAGCTCGTCCGGGCTGATCTTCTCGTGCTGAATCAGCCACACCACCAGGCCCGGGTCGACGGTGCCGGACCGGGTGCCCATGACCAGGCCTTCCAGCGGGGTGAAGCCCATCGTGGTGTCGACTGACCGGCCGTCCCGTATCGCGGCCAGCGAGGCACCCGAGCCCAGGTGGCACACCACCAGCCGAGGCGGGGTGCGGCCGGTCAGCTCGCTGACCCGCCGGGTGGCGTAGGCGTGCGAGAGACCATGGAAGCCGTACCGCTTGATCTGCCAGCGCCGCCGCCAGTCCTCGGGCAGCGCGTAGGTCGAGGCGGCCGGGGGCATGGTGGCGTGGAAGGCGGTATCGAAGCAGGCCACCGCGGGCAGCTTGGGCAGGGCCTGGCTGACCGCGTCGATGCCCGCCAGCGACTTGGGCTGGTGCAGCGGGGCCAGGTCGGTCAGCTGGTCCAGCTGGCCCCGGACGGCGGCGTCCAGCCGGACCGGCCCGGTGAACTCGCTGCCGCCGTGCACCACCCGGTGACCCACCGCGTCCGCGGTCCCGGCGTCCAGCCGGTCCAGCTCACGCGCCACCTCGTCCGCATCGAACCGCCCGCCGTGCGCGGTCAGCTCCTTGGCCCCGGCCAGCTGGTCATCGTCATCCAGCAAGCTGAGCTTGAGCGAGCTGGAGCCGGCGTTGACGACCAGAATGCGCATCAGTACGGCCAGGCCCAGTTGGTGATCTCCGGGGCGTCCTCGCCGTGCTCGCGGGTGTAGGCGACGGCCTTCAGCCGCTCGTCGGTCATCAGCTGGCGGACGTGCCCGGCCCGGGTGGCCAGCCCCGGCACCCGGTCGATCACGTCGATGACCAGGTGGAACCGGTCCAGGTCGTTGAGCCGGACCATGTCGAACGGCGTGGTGGTGGTGCCGCGCTCCTTGTACCCGCGCACGTGCAGGTTGTCGTGACCGTGGCGCCGGTAGGCCAGCCGGTGGATCAGCCACGGGTAGCCGTGGAAGGCGAAGATGACCGGCCGGTTGACCGTGAACAGCGCGTCGTATTCCGGATCGGGCATGCCGTGCGGGTGCTCGGTCTCCGGCAGCAGCCGCATCAGGTCGACCACGTTGACCACCCGGACCTTCAGCTCGGGCAGGTGCTGGCGGATCAGGTCGGCGGCGGCCAGCGTCTCCAGCGCGGGGATGTCGCCGCAGCAGGCCAGCACCACGTCCGGCTCGCCGGTGTCGTCATTGCTGGCCCACTCCCAGATCCCGGCGCCCCGGGTACAGTGGATGATCGCGTCGTCCATGGACAGCCAGTTCGGCTGGGGCTGCTTGCCCGCCACGATCACGTTCACGTAGTTCTGCGAGCGCAGGCAGTGGTCCGCGGTGGACAGCAGGGTGTTGGCGTCCGGGGGCAGGTAGACCCGGACGATTTCGGGCCGCTTGTTCAGCACCACGTCCAGGAAGCCCGGGTCCTGGTGCGAGAACCCGTTGTTGTCCTGTCGCCAGACCAGCGAAGACAGCAGGTAGTTGAGCGAGGAGATGGGCCGCCGCCACTCGATCCGGTTACAGGCCTCGAGCCACTTGGCGTGCTGGTTGAACATCGAGTCGACGATGTGCACGAACGCTTCATAGCAGTTGAACAGGCCGTGCCGGCCGGTGAGCAGGTAGCCCTCGAGCCAGCCCTCGCACTGGTGCTCGGACAGCACCTCCATGACCCGGCCGGTGGGGGCCAGGTCGTTGTCGCCGGGGATGATCTCGGCGTCGAAGACCCGGGTCGTG
Organism: uncultured Streptosporangiaceae bacterium; assembly: GCA_964250865.1. Lineage (GTDB taxonomy): Bacteria > Actinomycetota > Actinomycetes > Streptosporangiales > Streptosporangiaceae > Bog-532. The sequence goes on along the minus strand of CAXUJF010000018.1, from coordinate 4,244 downwards.
GCCTCGAACACGTCCTGCAGCCGGTTGGACGCGGTCTCGTCCGGGCCCATCAGCCGGAACGTGGCCGGGTTGCGCCGGATCACATCCCGCAGCCAGGACCCGAGCACCTTGGTGCCCTCAGTGGCGCCGGTGCCCTCCTTGACCGGGACGGCGTAGTCGCGGAAGTCGGGCAGGTCCAGGTCGCGGCGGAGCAGGCCGCCGTTGGTGTGCGGGTTGGCGCTCATGCGGCGGTCGCCCGCCGGGGCCAGCGCGGCCAGGTCCGGGATCAGCGTCCCGTCCGGCCCGAACAGTTCCTCCGGGCGGTAGCTGTGCATCCACTCCTCGAGCTGGCGCAGGTGCTCGGGGTTGGCGCGCACCTCCAAGAGGGGCACCTGGTGGGCACGCCAGGTGCCCTCGACCGGCAGGCCGTCCACGATCTTGGGCCCGGTCCAGCCCTTGGGCGTCTGCAGCACGACCACCGGCCAGCGCGGCCGGGTCTCGTCCCCGCCGGCGCGGGCGCGGTGCTGGATGGCCGCGATCTCGTCGGCCACCGCGTCCAGGGTCGCGGCCAGCTGCTGGTGCACCAGGTTCGGATCGTCGCCGGCCACCCGGTAGACCCGGTAGCCATAGCCCGTGAGCAGCGCGTCCAGCTCCTCATCCGGGATCCGGGCCAGCACGGTCGGGTTGGCGATCTTGTAGCCGTTCAGGTGCAGGATCGGCAGCACCGCGCCGTCCTGGGCCGCGTTGAGGAACTTGTTGGAGTGCCAGCTGGTGGCCAGCGGGCCGGTCTCGGCCTCGCCGTCGCCGACCACGCACACCGCGATCAGGTCCGGGTTGTCGAACACCGCCCCGTAGGCGTGGGCCAGTGAGTACCCCAGCTCACCACCCTCGTGGATCGAACCCGGGGTATCGGCCGAGGCGTGCGACGGGATCCCGCCGGGAAACGAGAACTGGCGGAACAGCCGGCTCATCCCGGTCTCGTCCTGGGTGATGTTCGGGTACAGCTCGCTGTAGGTGCCCTCGAGGTAGGTGTTGGCCACGATCCCCGGGCCGCCGTGGCCCGGCCCGGTCACGTAGAGCATGTTCAGGTCCCGGGCCCGGATCAGCCGGTTGACGTGGGCGTAGATCAGGTTGAGCCCGGGTGTGGTGCCCCAGTGCCCCAGCAGCCGGGGCTTGATGTGCTCGGGCCGCAGCGGCTCGCGCAGCAGCGGGTTCTCACCCAGCAGGTAGATCTGGCCTACGGACAGGTAGTTGGCGGCCCGCCAGTAGGCGTCCAGGTTCTTGAGCTCGGTCGCGGTCAGTGGGCTCTGCTCGGTCACGGTCACGGCATCTCCTCATGGTCCTGGCCGTCCCGGCGAGCCTATTACCGGTAGTTGCTCCACAGTGGGCCGGTGGCACGCCACTCGGCGTCCCAGTCCGCCATCCTCCGCCGTTGCAGCATCCGCCGGATGACCAGAGCCGAAACGCCGAGCAACAAGGAGAAGCCGAGCACGGCCAGCAGGCCGGCGAAGAAGGCCTGGTGCGCGATCTGGGGCCGGGCCAGCGGCGGGTTGGTCAGCTGGCCGGACGGGCCGGTCCAGACGCTGATGGTGGCCCCGGTACGGACCCCGGCCGCGGTGGTGACCTGACCCGTGTGCGACGTACCGGCCGCCCTCCAGCGGACCGGGACCTGGGCCAGGTAGACGGCTCCGTACGGGTTGTCCTGGGTCCGCGGCACGCCCTTCAGCACCACGGCGCTGACCTGGTGCCAGGCGGCCTGCTCCGCGCCCGCCGTGGCCACGCCGCCATCCCACGACCACCGCCCGACCCCGAGTGCGAGCAGCGGCGTGGCGGTCAGGAACACGGCCAGCAGCGCGAGCGCGGCCATGCCCTCAAGCCGGTCCACCGGGCGGCGAAGCGGGTTGTGGTCGGGCCGCAGCCCGTTGACCGTCCGAGCCCACCATCGGACGTGTGGTGCCCGGCTGTCCCCCAGCGCCGTCATCCTCCGCCACCTGCGCATCGCTGCCCAGCCTCCGCCGTCGGGAACTTTCGCTCCTTCCTTACCCACAGTTGCGGAAGATAACTGGCCGAACCGACACGAGGAGGGTTACCTTTTGCCGGTGGAGGGGACCGCAGCCCGCCGGGGTGTCGCTGGCCACCGGCGGATCGCTGGCCGACGAGAACGCGCGGCTGTACGAAGAGGCGCAGCGCCAGCATCGCTGGCTGCAGGCCAGCGGCGAGGTCGCCACCAGCCTGCTGTCCGGCACCGACCCGCGGCAGGTGCTGGCCGCGATCACGGCCCAGGTGCACGAACTGTCCGGCGCCGACCTCGTGATCGTGGCCCTGCCCGAGGACGGCGGGCGACGCCTCGCGATCGCCTCGGCCGTGGGCGACGGCGCCGACAGCGTGGTCGGGCTGGTGCTGCCCGCCGACCGGTCCCTGGCCGGCCAGGTCCTGGCCACGGGGACGCCGGTGACGGTGTCGGATTACCCGGCCGATCCGCGGGCGGCCGAGGCGGCCCGGGACCTGATGGGTCACATCGGCCCGAAAATGATCTTCCCGCTCGGTGCGCCCGGCAACGTCCTCGGCGCGCTGAGCGTCGGCCGTCTGCGCGGCGGGCCGCCATTCACCCCGGCTGCCGCCGACGTCATTGCCTCGTTCGCGGCCCAGGCCGGGGTCGCGCTGGAGCTGGCCGCGCGCCGCTCGGACGCGGAGCGGTTGTCGCTGTACGAGGACCGGGACCGGATCGCCCGCGACTTGCACGACCTGGTCATCCAGCGGCTGTACGCCACCGGCATGGCCCTGGAGGGCACGGTCTCGATGATCGTCGAGCCGGAGGTGGCGAACCGGGTCCGCAACGCCGTCGACGCCATGGACGAGACGATCAAGGACATCCGGGCCACGATCTTCTCGCTGCAGGCCCGGGCCGAGAACCCGGCGGCCCGGTTGCGGCCGGACATCGTGGGCATCGTGGACGAGATGACGGTGATGCTCGGGTTCGCGCCATCGCTGCGGCTCGGTCCCGGGCTGGACGGCGTGGTCGGGCCGGATGCGTCCGAGTACCTGCTGACCGCGCTGCGGGAGGCATTGTCCAACACCGCCCGGCACGCGAAGGCGACCAAGGTCGAGGTCAGCGTGGAGGTGGACCGGGCCGATCAGCTCGTGCTGCGGGTCACCGACAACGGGACCGGGATCCCGGATGGCGTGCCCCGCAGCGGGCTGCGCAATCTGGCCCAGCGGGCGGGCATCCTGGGCGGCGTGCTGGAGCTGGGCTCGGTGGGCGCACCGGGCGGTGGCACCGCGCTGGTGTGGCGGGTCCCGCGGATGAGCGCCTGAGGACTCGGGCTAACTGCAGGTGGTCCTGAGTGGGCGGTCGCGCGCTATTCGCGGGGGCGGTCGCGGTCGCCGAAGACGCGGGCGGCGTAGGCGGCGGCCTGGGTGCGGCGCTCCATGCCGAGCTTGGCGAACAGCGCGGACACGTAGTTCTTGACCGTCTTCTCGGCCAGGAACAGCTGCTCGCCGATCTGCCGGTTGGTCAGGCCGTTGCCGATCAGCTCCAGGATGCGGCGCTCCTGCCCGGTCAGGCCCTCCAGCGGGTCCTGCTTGCGGGAGCTGTCCCGCAGCCGGGCCATCAGCTGGCTGGCCGCGTCGGCGTCCAGCATCGACTGGCCCGAGGCCACCGTCCGGACCGCGCCGACCAGGTCGGTGCCGCGGATCTGCTTGAGCACGTAGCCCAACGCCCCGGCCATGACCGCGTTGAACAGCGCCTCGTCGTCGCCGAAGGAGGTCAGCATGAGGCAGGCCACCTGGGGCAGCTTGGACCTGATCTCCCGGCAGACGGTGACCCCGTCCCCGTCGGACAGGCGCACGTCGAGGATGGCCACGTCCGGCTGCAGCGCCGGGATCCGGGCCAGCGCGGATGCCGCGGTGCCCGCCTCCCCGATCACGCGGATGTCCGGCTGGGCCTCCAGCAGCTCACGCACGCCGAGCCGGACGATCTCGTGGTCGTCCAGCAGGAAGACCCCGATCGTCTTGTCCCTGGGTCCCACATCGCTCATTGCAGACACCATAGCTTCCGGACCGCGCAAGGGTGCATAGCGATTAGTAATTGGTACAGAACTGCCGGTTATTTCGGGCGGCGGCGATTCTCCCGGTCCCGGCCGTTACTGCCGTCGGTCAGGCCGGCCCGGCGCAGGGCGTCAGCCATCGCGCCGCTGGCCGACGGGGTGCTGGCGGCCGGCTGGCCGCCGCGCGGCTGATCCCGGCGGGGCTCGCTCGGGCCGGGC
>CAXUJF010000017.1:16371-27446 GCA_964250865.1 uncultured Streptosporangiaceae bacterium | reverse complement strand
AGCGCCGACCTCACCGCCGCCGCTTGACACTTACGACCGTGGGATGTCTAAGCCGGTGCAATCTCGACCCTGGTACCGGAGAACGTCGGGGGTTCCGGGATGGTCAAGCAGCATGCCGTTACCTAATCTGGGCCCATGGATAAGGCCGTGCGCACCCTTGCTGATGCGATGCTCACGACCCCGGTGAGGCATCCACTGGGCGCCACTGTCCGTGAGATCCAGGATTTTTTTAATGATGATCATGTCCATGCCGCGCTGATTGTTGGGCCGGCCGGAAACCTGGTGGCCGTCATAGAACGTGGTGACCTCGCCTGCAGTCACGCTGCCGCTGCCGCCGCCGCGCCGTTGGGACGACTCGCGGGCCGCACCGTGCTCGAGGACGCCAGCGTCGCTGAGATACAGCGGGCCATGAACGCGGCCGGGCGGCGCCGGGCCGCGGTCATCAGCGAGGACGGGCGGCTTCTCGGCCTGCTGTGCCTGAAAGCCAGCCTGGCGGGATTCTGCTCCGAAGAAGACGTGCGCGCCCGTGCCCTGGATGAATCCGCCCGGGTCGTCATGAGGTAGCACGGGCGCCGGCTGACCTGGGCGCGCGCCCGGTAGTCCACTCGTTGCCCTCTTTGACGATCGCTAATATGACCGAGTGCTCGGGCCCGGGTGGACGCAGGCCGTGGCTCTCGTGGCGGCATTCGTCCTCGCGACGATAGCCACCCCCGCTGGCATCTCCGGCGCCGTCCTGCTGCTGCCGTTCCAGGTGAGCGTGCTGGGAACACCCAGCCCCGCGGTCACCCCGACCAACCTGCTGTACAACGTGGTGGCGACGCCGGGCGCGCTGTACCGGTACTGGCGGCAGGGCCAGACCGGCGGGCGGCTGGCGGCGCTGCTGATCGCCGGGACGCTGCCGGGGGTCATCGCCGGGTCGGTGATCCGGGTTGAGCTGCTACCCGGTTCGCACGTGTTCGACCTGGTCGTCGCGGCGGTCCTGATTCCCCTGGGCTGCTGGCTGGCGCTGAGCCGCCCGGCACGACGCCAGGAGCCCGCGCAGCAGCCTCGGATGATCCCGGTGCCGGTCCTGGTGGCCTTGGCCGTAGCGGTGGGATGCGTGGGCGGGATCTACGGGATCGGCGGTGGCTCGATCCTGGCGCCGGTGCTGATCGGATCGGGACGGCCGCCGTCCGAAGTAGCCCCGGCCGCGCTGGCTTCTACCTTCGTCACCTCAGTAGCCGGAGTGATCACGTTCATGATCTTGTCGCTGCACGCGCACGCCCCGGTCGCCCCCGACTGGCCCACCGGACTCGCCCTGGGAGTGGGCGGTCTGGCCGGCGCCTACCTGGGCGCGCGGCTTCAATCCCGGCTGCCCGACGTCGCCATCCGCCGGATCGTCGGGGTCCTGGTCATCGCCATCGGCGCCCGGTACCTGTGGGCCGGACTGGGCTGATCATGGTCAAAACGGCCTGGAGCCGGAAATGATTACAGTGTTACACTCCCGCCCATGGGGGACACGCTGACGCTGTACGAGTGGGCCGGTGGCCACCAGGCCATCGAGCGGATGATCAACCGCTTCTACGACCGGGTCGAGCGTGATGATCTGCTCAGCCCGTTTTTTCCTGGCGGGGTCGGCGCCGCTCACCGTGAGCACGTCACCACCTGGTGGTGCGAGGTCCTCGGCGGGCCCGCCGCCTACACCGAAAATCTCGGCGGCTACCCAAACATGGTCCACCACCACCTCAACCTGGGCATCAACGCCGACCAGCGGTTCCGGTTCGCCTCCCTGATGAGCCTGGCCGCCGACGACGCCGAGCTACCGGCTGACCCGGAATTCCGGGCCGCGCTGGTCGGCTACCTGGAATGGGGCACCCGGCTGGCTATGCACAATTCCCAGCCCGGCGCCGATGTCGTGCAGAAGGCCCCGGTACCGCACTGGGGCTGGGGCGTCGCCCCGCCCTACCAACCCTGAGCCTGCACTTACAGCAGCTTGTCCAGGGTGATGGGCAGGTCGCGGACGCGGGTGCCGGTGGCGTTGTAGACCGCGTTCGCCACCGCCGCGCCGACCCCGGTGATGCCGATCTCGCCGATGCCGCGGGCGCCCATGGGGGCGTGCGGATCGGGGATGTCGGTCCACATCACGTCGATCTGCGGCACGTCCATGTGCACGGGCACGTGGTAGTCGGACAGGCTCGGGTTCATGATGCGCCCGTTGCGCTCGTCGAACAGAGTCTCCTCCATGAGCGCCAGGCCCAGCCCCATGATGATGCCGCCGCGGAACTGGCTGGCCGCGGTCTTGCCGTTGAGGATGCGCCCGCAGTCGAACGAGCCGAGGAACCGGCTGACCCGGGTCTCCCCGGTGACCGCGTTGACCCGCACCTCGCAGAAGTGTGCGCCGTAGGAGTGCATCGACCAGTTCTCCGTCTCCACCGGCGGCGGCGCGGCGGCTTCGGCGCTCACCTCGTCAAGTCCGGCGCGGCCAAGGATCTCGGCGTAGCTCTCCCAGCCGCCCCCTTCGTTCAGGCCGGCCAGGCCGCCGTCCATCGCGCCGACTTCGTCTGGGCCGAGCCCCGCCAGCGGCGAGTCGTCACCGGCCAGCTGGAGCAGTTCGGCCACCAGGTCGCGCTGGGCGGCGATGACCGAACTGCCGATCGAGGCGGTCTGCTGTGATCCGCCGGCCAGGACCGCGCCGGGATACGACGACTCGCCGTAGGCGAAGGTGACCTGCTCCAGCGGCAGGCCGAGCCGCTCGGCCGCGACCTGCGTCTGCACGGTCGCGGTGCCCATGCCCATTTCCTGGGCCCCGATCTCGACCCGGGCGTGACCGTCCCGGGTCAGGATGATCCGGGCGGCGCCACCGGGCATACGGAAGTAGGGATAGGTCGCGGCGGCGGTGCCCAGGCCGACCAGCCACTCACCGTCCCGGCGCGTCGCGGGCTTGTGGTCCCGCTGGTCCCACCCGAACCGCTCGGCTCCCGCCCGGTACGCCTCGGCCAGGTGGCGGCCGGAGAAGGGCTTGCCCGACAAGGGATCGGCGTCCGGCTCGTTGCGGAGCCGCAACTCGACCGGGTCCATGCCAATCTGGTCGGCGAGCTCGTCGATCGCGCTCTCCAGGGCGAAGCTGCCGACCGACTCTCCCGGCGCCCGCATGAAGCCGTTGGCCATCATGTTCATGTCCGCCACCTGCACGCCGAGCGTGATGCTGCCCGCCCCGTACAGGCTCATGGTGGGCAAGATGAACGGCTCGGGCAGAAAGTTGTGCGCGGTCTTCACCGTCACGCCGGTGTGGATCAGGGCGTCGAAGCGCCCGTCGGCCCGGGCACCGATCGCCAGCCGCTGCTCGGTCGGGCTACGTCCCCCGACGAGCCGGTAGACGCCCTCGCGGGACAGCGCCAGCCGGACCGGGCGCCCGGCGACCTTGGCCGCCGCGGCGGCGAGGATCTGGTACTGCCATAGCGATTTGCCGCCGAACCCGCCCCCCACGAACGGCGACGAGACGTGCACCTGATCTGCCGGTATCCCGAAGACCTGCCCGAGCGACCAGGCCGTTTGCTGCACTCCCTTGGGACTGTCGTGCAGGAACAGGTCCTCGCCGTCCCAGGCCAGCGTGACCGCGTGCGGCTCGATCGCGTTGTGGTTGTGCCGCGGGGTCCGGTAGGTGAGGTCGACCTGGTACGGCGCCGCGGCCAGGGCCGCCTCGGCGTCCCCGGTCTGGGCGCTGAGCGGCGACCCGCCGAAGTTTCCGGGCTGCAGTCCGCGTGCGGTCGCCTCCCGCAAGGAAGTGACGGCCTGCTCGGGCGCGTAGGTCACCCGGATCAGCGACACGGCATGGTCGGCCTGCTCGTGTGTATCCGCGAGCACCACGGCGATCGGCTGCCCGTTCCAGTGGATCTGTTCATCCTGCATGACGGGTAGGTCGTCGCCGGCCGTTCCCTTGGGCGCCGTCAGAGCCGCCGGTGCCGGGTTCATGCGCGGCGCGTTCTCGTGCGTCATCACCAGCACGACACCCGGGGCGTCCTGCGCCGCGCTCGTGTCCAGCGTCGCGATGCGGCCCTTGGGAATCGTGCTGAAAGCCAGCGAAGCGTAAACCATGCCTTCCATCGGCACCTCGGCCGCGAAACGGGCGGCGCCCCGGACCTTGAGCGGTCCGTCCAGACGCGACACCTGCGCGCCGACCAGCCCGTTCTTGCGGCCGGACAGCGGATCGGGCAGGCTACCCTGCCCCCAGTTCTCCGGCCCGAGGCCGACGGCTTCCCTTTCTACGGTCATGCCAGGTCTCCCGTCAGCTCACCGAGGACGGCGATCATCGTCCGTGTGGCCAGCTCAACCTTGAACCGGTTGCCGCGCAGTGGCCGGGCGGCGGCCAGTTCGGCTTCGGCCGCGGCGCGGAAGCTGTCCGGCGTGGCCGGCTGGCCCCGGAGCACGTCTTCGGCTCGCCACGCGCGCCACGGTTTGGTCGCGACGCCGCCGAGCCCGAGTCGTACGTCCCGGACGACGTCGCCGTCCAGATCCAGTGCCGCCGCCACCGAGACCAGAGCGAAGGCGTAGCTGGCCCGGTCACGCACCTTGCGGTAGGTCGAGCGTGCGGCGAACCCCAATGGCGGCACCTCGACCGCGGTGATCAGCTCGCCGGGTTGCAGCACCGTCTCGATCTCGGGATGGTCTCCGGGCAGCCGGTGCAGGTCAGTGAGCGGCACAGTGCGCTCAGCGTCCGCGCTGGCCAGGTGGACGACGGCGCCGAGCGCCGCCAGCGCGACACACATATCTGAAGGGTGGGTGGCCACGCACGAGGGTGACGTGCCCAAGATGGCCAGCGAGCGATCGAAGCCGCCGACCGCGTCGCAGCCCTGCCCGGGATCCCGTTTATTGCAGCGGGACCCGTCGCGGTCGTAGAAGTAGGGGCACCGGGTGCGCTGCAGCAGGTTGCCGCCGACCGTGGCCATGTTGCGGATCTGGGCCGAGGCGCCGGCCACGATCGCCCGGGCCAGCACGGGATACCGCGTCCGCACCGCCCAGTGCTCCGCGACTGCGGTGTTGCGGGCGGCCGCGCCGATTAGCAGGCCACCGCCTGGGGCTTCCTCGATGGTGCCCGGCAGACCGGTGACATCGACCAGCGCGGCGGGTTGTTCGATCGTCTCGCGCATCAGGTCGACCAGGTTGGTGCCGCCCCCGAGATACCGGGCGCCGTCGGCAGCGCCCCGGGTCAGGGCGTCCGCGGTGTCTATGGCACGGGCATAGGTGACGGGGATCATCGCGCCGCCCCGGTGGCGGAGGCCTGCGGGGCGTAGGTCTGCGTGATCGCGGCGACGATGCCATTGTGCGCACCGCAGCGGCACAAGTTGCCGCTCATTCGCTCGCGCAGCTCATCGTGGCTGAGCTCGATCGTCTCGGCCGACAGGTCGGCGGTGACGTGGCTCGGCACGCCTCGCTCGATCTCCCCGGCCATGCCGACCGCGGAGCAGATCTGCCCGGGCGTGCAGTAGCCGCACTGGAATCCGTCGTCCTCGATGAACGCCCGCTGCAGCGGGTGCAGCGCACCGTCGGCCCCAAGCCCCTCGATCGTGGTGATCGAGCGTCCGTCGTACTGAACCGCCAGGGCGAGGCACGACAAGATCCGCTCGCCGTCGGCCAGCACGGTACAGGCACCGCACGCGCCCTGGTCGCAGCCCTTCTTGGTGCCGTGCAGCCTCAGATGTTCCCGGAGATAGTCGAGGAGTGAGACGCGCGGGTCGTCCGGCGGCTCCTCAGCCGAGCCGTTGATGGTGATCGCCATGGGACCTCATCTCAGAAGCAGGTAGGTTTTCGCGGCCGGCAATCAGCCGGTCTGGTGCTGGAGCGCCCGCTCGGTGAGCACGCGGGCCAGGTGCTGCCGGTACTCCTGATCAGCGTGGATGTCCTCGCCCGGCGCTGTGCCTTCCCCGGCTAGCGCGGCCGCTTCGGCCACGGCCGCCCCGGATGCCAGCGCCTCTTCCACCGCCGAGGCCCGCAGCGGGGTGCTGCCCATGTTGGCCAGCGCGACCCGACCGGCCACGGCCGCGACCCCGACGATGGCCCAGTCGTTGGCCCGGCGGGTGAACTTCTGGTAGCCCCAGGGCTCGTCCGGGCGCCGGGGGATCCGGACCGCGGTGAGCATCTCCTCCGGCTCCATCGCGGTCTCGAAGTACCCCACGAAGAAGTCGTCCACGGGCACCGTGCGATTCCCGGCCGGTCCCGTCAGCTCCATCGAGCCGCCCAGCGCGGTCAGGGCCAAGGGCAGATCGGCGGCTGGGTCGGCGTGCGCGAGCGAGCCGCCGATCGTCCCGCGGTGGCGGATCTGCGGGTCGCCGACCTGCCCCGCGGACCAGGCCAGCAGCGGGGCCTGGGAACGGACCAGTGCGGAGCCGGCCACGTCGGCGTGCCGGGTGGTGGCCCCGATGACGAGGTCGTCGCCGTCGATGGCGATGCTGGCCAGCTCGGTCAGCTGGCCGATGTCGATCAGCACCGAGGGCACGGCCAGCCGCAGCTTCATCATCGGCAGCAGCGAGTGGCCGCCGGCCAGCAGCTTGGCCTCGTCGCCGTGCTCGGCCAGCAGGTCCAGCGCGTGCCCGGCCGAGGTGGCCAGCTCGTACTCGAACGGTGCCGGGATCACTGCGTCACCTCCGCCGGAGAATCCAGCATGTCCGCGGCGGCCAGGACGGCCCGGACGATGTTGTGGTAGCCGGTGCAGCGGCAGAAGTTGCCTTCCAGCCCCTCCCGCACCTCGGTCTCGGTGGGGTGCGGGTTCTCGGCCAGCAGGCCGGTGGCCGCCATGACCATGCCCGGGGTGCAGAACCCGCACTGCAGGCCGTGCTCCTGGCGGAACGCGGCCTGCACGGGGTGCAGCTCGCCGTCCCGGGCCAGGCCCTCAGCCGTGGTCACGTCCTGTCCGGCCGCTTGCACGGTCAGCACCGTGCAGGCCTTGACCGACTGGCCGTTCAGCAGCACCGTGCACGCGCCGCACGAGGTCGTGTCGCAGCCGACGTTGGCCGCCCGCAGGCCGAGTGCGTCCCGCAGGTAGTGCACCAGCAGCAGCCGGGGTTCGACGTCGTCAGACCGTTCCTCGCCGTTGACCGTGAGCTGGACCTTCACCGGGTCTCCTTTGCTGCCTGCAGCGCCCGCCAGACCCGCTGCGGGGAAGTAGGCATGTCAATGTGCCGGACGCCGAGATGACTGACCGCGTCCACGACCGCGCTCTGCACCGCGGGGGTGGACCCGATCGTGCCGGCCTCCCCGATGCCCTTGGCTCCCAGCGGGTTGTACGGGGTAGGGGTGGCCATGTCGGCCAGCTGGAAGCTGGGCACCTCGGTCGCGGACAGGAACGGGTAGTCGGCGAACGTCGCGGTGAGCAGGTTGCCGTCGCCGTCGTAGACGACCTCCTCCAGGAACGCCTGCGCCGCGCCCTGGGCAATCCCGCCGTGCCGCTGGCCCTCGGCCAGCAGCGGGTTGACCACCGTACCGGCGTCATCGACGGTGATCACCTGGCGCAGCGTCACCTTGCCGGTCCCGGTGTCCACCTCGACCACGGCCACGTGCGCGCCGAACGGGAACGTCGGCCCGGGCGCGCTGAACACCGAACGGACGAACAGCCGCTCGGTCTCGGCCAGGCCGGCCAGCGGCACCGCAGCGTCGGGGTCACCGGCCACCGCGAACTGGCTGTGGCTCACGTCGAAGACCAGGTCGTTCGCGCTCACCTCGAGCTTGTCCGCTGCCCGCTTCCGGGCCACCTCGATCAGCTCCAGCGAGGCCTGCCGGACCGCGGCGCCACCCTGCTGCAGGCTGCGCGAGCCACCGGTGCCGCCGCCTTCGGGGATCAGGTCGGTGTCGCCCCACTTGACCGTGATCTTGTCGATGGGGATGCCCAGTTCTTCGCTGGCCAGCATGGCCCAGACGGTCTCGTGGCCCTGGCCGTGCGGGGAGGTCCCGGTCAAGATCGTGGCGGTACCGTCCGGGTGCACCTCGACCGTGCCGTTCTCGTTCGGGGCGCCCGCCTCTGAGCCGCCGCCGGTGATCTCCACGTAGCAGGACACGCCTATGCCGAGCTGGACGGTTTCACCGGCTGCGCGCCGCTTGGCCTGCTCGTCACGCAGGCCGGCGTAGTCCGCTGCGTCCAGCACCTTGTCCAGGGCGGCCGCGTAGTCGCCGGTGTCGTAGACCGCGCCGAACGCGGTCGTGTGCGGCTCGGTGAACGGGGGCAGCTGGTTCTGGCGCGGTCCCGGGGCCGGGCCCTTCCGTTGCTCGGCGGCTAACCGGTCTTTGGCTGGTGCTTTCGCGGCGGTGGCCTCCGGGCGTCCGGCGCCGCGGTAGGCGCCGATCGGGACGGTGTTGGTCAGCACCGCGACGGCGGCCGACTCGGCCCGCCCGATGGCGTACGGTCCCAGTGTCATCAGGATCGTCAGCGACGGCAGGATCGTGCCGATCTTGGGGTAGGCGCCGCAGTCCTGGATGACCTCCAGCCGGTAGGCCTGCACGGTCCCGTCCCGGGACCCGCCGATGGTGACCGTCTGGCGCTGGGCCCGCCCGTGGGTCATCCCGACCAGGTTCTCGTTGCGGGTCTCCACCCAGCGTGCGGGACGGCCCAGCTGCCTGGCCACCAGGCACACCAGCCCGTGCTCAGGGTCGGCCCCGAACTTCGCGCCGAACCCGCCGCCCACGGCCGGGGTGACGATCCGCACCTCGGCCTGATCCAGGCCCAGCATCGAGGCCAGGCTGGCCCGGGTGCCCTGCGCTCCCTGGTTAGGGATCCATGCGGTCACCCGGCCGTCCTCACCCCAGGCCGCCGCGGCGGCGCGGCCCTCCATCGGGGCCGGGGCGACCCGCTGGTTCTCGATCGTCCGCGAGACCACGGCCTCACATCCGTCGAACAAGCCGGGGTCGAACGTGGCCGCGTCACCGAAGGTGGCGGCCACGTTGGTGCCGATCGCCGGGAACAGCCGCTCGGCGTCGTCGCGCAGGGCGTCCGACATGTCCACCACGACCGGCAGCGGGTCGTAGTCCACGTCGGCCAGTTCGGCCGCGTCTTCGCCCTGATACTCCTGCTCAGTGACGATGACCGCGACCGGTTCACCGGCGAACCGGACCACGTCCCGGGCCAGCAGCGGCTGGGTCATGTCCTGGTTGATGATCGACATCATCGGCTTCAGGTCCGGCACGTCGTCCAGCAGGTCGGCGGCCGCGTAGGCGGCGATCACGCCGGGAGCGTCCCGGACCGCGCTCAGGTCGACCGAGTTGACGCGAGCGTGCGCGATCGGGGACCGGACAAAGAACACGTGGCAGGCGCCGTCCAGCCGCTCATCCTGCACGTCATCGGTGTAGACGGCGCCCCGGGTCAGGAAGGCCGGGTCCTCTATCCGCACCACGCGGGTCCCGAGAATGCTCACGCTTTCTCCCTTCAGCCAGTTGTTCCAGCCTAACCACGGTCATCAGCTATCTGGAGGCGGCTCCGCTCCAGCGCGGCCCGGGCAGCAGCGGCAGAGATGGCTTGCGACACCGCAACGGCCCGGCATCTCGCTGTAAGTTTGGCCTGGCTCCATGGCCTGGACGCGGCCGGCACCACCGGCCACATCGCCGAGACCCTGACCGCCTACCACGGCGGATGGATCAGTGACGACACGGCCCTGCTCGTCCTCCAGGTTCCCCCTAGCGTCCGCCCCTGAAGGTGCGGCGCAGGTCGCTCACCCAGGCGTCGGGGTTCTCCCAGGGGATGAAGTGGCCGCCGTGGTCGTGGGCGTTGACGTTGACGTGGTTGAACCACCTGGCCTGCGGGCCGGTAGTGAACGCGCGGACGCGCTCGCTGGCGGTGTGGATGCCGGGCGGGTTCTCGTACGTGACGAAGGTGAGGCCGACCGGGGCCTGCACGACGGGGGTGCGGTCGTGGGCGGGGGCCCAGGGATAGCGGTTGGCGTTGGCGTAGTAGCGCATCGACGTGGCGATGGAGTTGTTCACCCAGTAGATCGTGGCGTGGGTGAGCAGGTCGTCTTGGGTGAAGACGGACTCGAGGTCGCCGCCGTTGTCGCTCCAGGCGTTCCAGCGCTCCAGCAGCCAGGCCAGCAGCCCGGCGGGTGAGTCGCTCAGCCCGTGGGCCAGGGTGGCGCCGTCGAGCATGTGCACGGCGAGGTGCGACGCCGAGCGGTGGTCCATCTCGATGATGCGGGCGCGGACGTCTGCGGGTCCGGTGTCGGTGAGGGGCCGATTCCGGGCCAGGTCCCAGGCGCGGGGGCCGGTGAAGAAGTCGAGCGGCAGTCCGGAGCCGATGTGGATGCCGTACAGCTCGTCGGCGTACTTGTGGCCGAGTTGGCTGGAGATGATCCCGCCGATGTCGCAGCCCCCGGCGGCGTACTTCTCGTAGCCCAGGGTCTCGGTCATCAGGGTGTGCCAGAGGTCGGCGACCTTCCAGAAGTTGACGTCCGGAAAGCCGGTGAGCGGGCCAGGGAAACCGAAGCCGGGCAGGGACGGCACGATGACGTCGAAACTGTCGGCCGGGTCGCCGCCGAACGCGGCCGGGTCGGCCAGCGGGTCGATCACCTTCGACCAGTGCCAGAACGTCCACGGCCAGCCGTGGGTGAGGATCAACGGGCTCGGCCGGGGGCCGCGGCCAGGGCTGCGCATGAAGTGCACCGGGACACCGGCCACGTTCACCTGGTAGTGCTCGTAGGCGTTGATGGCGGCCTCAGCCTTGCGCCAGTCGTAGCCGTCCCGCCAGTAAGCCACCAGCCCACGGAGATAGCTGTCCGGCACGCCGTAGGACCAGTCCTCATTTCCCTCATCCAGCGGCGGACGAGTCAGTGCGAGCCGGGCGCGCAGGTCATCGAGAACATCGTCGGGCACATGGATCGCAGTGGGCTCCAAGGGGAAGGCGAGCGGGGTGGTCATCCGTCGTTCCTTACCAGGTGAGGGGAGAGCGTCGTCGTCGGCCAGGGGGTCCGGACGGCGAGACCGTACCCCGATGGATGCCATAGACCCAAGCCAATTTGCCGGTCCCCTGAGCTCCACCAGCGAACGCCCAGGCCATTGGCCGGGGCGGCGGGGTGGTTGAGGTGGGGGCGGGTGAGGCCCGGTAGGGGGGGAGCGTGGCGTGA
>CAXUJF010000017.1:0-16361 GCA_964250865.1 uncultured Streptosporangiaceae bacterium | reverse complement strand
GTCGGGCGCCCCCCCCGCCCCCGTACCTCTCGCAGCCCCGTGTGGCGGGGCGCTCGTCGTGGTTGAGGTCGGCGCTGGTCAGGACCTGTAGGTCGTGAGCGTGCCGTCAGGACCGGTGGGACCAGCGGCGCCTTGGCCTGCAGCTGAGTTCTTGGCGCGTGCCAGGATAAGTGTCCGGTCCTGGGCTGCGGCGCCGACGTCTCGGCGGAAGCACCGCACGGGTGCTCAGCCGAAGGAGAGCAATGAAGTACATGATTTTGATTAATGCGTCCCAGCAGGACTACGACGCGATGACGGGACGGCCCAGCACCGGGCCGGGCTGGACGCCGGACGACTTCGCGGCGCTGGGCGCGTTCATGGAGTCCTTCAACCAGGACCTGGCCGAGTCCGGGGAACTGGTGGACACGCGGGGCCTGACCGCCCCGGCGCACGCCCGGCGAATTCAGCTCCAGCAGGGCGTCCCGGTGGTGACCGACGGGCCGTACGCGGAAGCCGAGGAGGTGCTGGCCGGCTACTGGATCGTCGAATGTGACAGCTTCGACCGGGCGACCCAGATCGCCTCCCGGCTGACCGATGCCCCCGGACCGGAGCACCTCCGCTCGCGCGCGTTCGCGGATGTGCGGCCGCTGGTCGATTCGCGGGACGAGCTGTAGAGCTGACACATGCCGCCGCCCGTGCCCGAGGACCTGCTGCGCCAGCTGGCTCCGCAGGTCCTCGGCGCGCTGGTGCGGCGCTTCGGGCACTTCGATACCGCCGAAGACGCGGTCCAGGAGGCGCTGCTGGCGGCGGCCACCCAGTGGCCCGCCGAGGGAATCCCCGCCAGCCCACGCGGCTGGCTGATCACGGTCGCCTCCCGGCGGCTGACCGACCTGCTCCGCGCCGAACAGGCCCGGCGGCGGCGGGAGGAAACCGCCGCCCGCCAGCTCCCACCTGGCCAGTGGCAGTATCCGGACGCGGACGCCCTGGTCGGTGAAGCCGATGACACGCTGATTTTGCTGGTCTTGTGCTGCCACCCCGCGCTGTCCCCGGCGTCACAGATCGCCCTCACCCTGCGGGCGGTCGGCGGCTTGTCCACCATCGAGATCGCCCGGGCCTTCCTGGTGCCGGAGTCCACCATGACCCGGCGCATCACCCGGGCCAAGCAGACGGTCAAGGACAGCGGAGCCCCGTTCGCCCTGCCGGCCGGCCCGGAGCGGGCCCGCGGGCTGGCCACCGTCCGGCACGCGCTGTATCTGATCTTCACCGAGGGCTACGCCGCCACCTCCGGCACCGGGCTGATCCGCCCGGACCTGTCGGCCGAGGCGATCCGGCTGGCCCGGATCCTGCACGCGCTGCTGCCCGATGACCGCGAGGCGGCCGGGCTCCTGGCCCTGATGTTGCTGACCGACGCCCGTCGCCCGGCCCGCACCGGTCCGGCCGGGGAGCCGATTCCCATGGCCGAGCAGGACCGCAGCCGCTGGGACGCGGCCCTGATTCACGAGGGGGTGGCCCTGGTCACCAGCGCGCTGCGCCATGGGCCGCCCGGGCCCTACCAGCTGCAGGCGGCGATTGCGGCGATCCACGACGAAGCAGCGTCCGCGGCGGGCACCGACTGGCCGCAGATCGTCGCCCTGTATGAGCTGCTGCTGCAGGTCTCCGACAATCCGGTGACGGCCCTGAACCACGCCGTCGCGGTGGCCATGACCCGTGGCCCCCGCGCCGGGCTGGACCTGCTGGCCGGCCTCGAAGCCGACCAGCGGATCGTGGCCGGGCACCGGTTCCACGCCGTCCGGGCTCACCTGCTGGAGATGGCCGGGGACCAAGCGGCCGCCCGGGACAGTTATCTGGAGGCGGCCAGCCGCGCGGGCAGCCTGCCGCACCAGCGTTACCTGAACGCCCAGGCCACCCGGCTGACCGAGCTGGGCTACTGGGCGGAGTAGGGCAGGGCCGCCTACCACCGCGGTGACGACGGGAGTTACCGCCCCTTCGCCATCGTCGTCCTGGCCACCTCGGCTACTGACCTGAAACGCATCTCCCTGTTCACCGACCCAGGGCTGTTCAGCCACTTCGACCTGCCCGTTACGCTGCTGTGAGTCGCAGGCTGAAAGGAAGAGGCCCGTGTCCGGAGCGTTCGAACGGCTCAGCCACGTCCTGCCGGAAGAGTCGGCCGTGGACGAGCGGGGGCAGCTCACCGTCGGCGGCATCCCGGTCGTGGACCTGGCCCGGCAGTACGGGACCCCTCTTCACGTCATCGACGAGGCGGGTCTGCGCCGGCAGATGCGGCGGTACGTGGACGGGCTGGCGGCACGGTGGCCGAACTCGGAGGTGCTGTTCGCGTCGAAGTCCCTGCCGATCGTGGCCATGTACGCGGTCGCGGCATCGGAGGGCATGAGCATCGACGTCGCCGGCCTCGGCGAGCTCATCATGGCCATCGAGGCGGGTGTCCCCGGGGCTCGCATCTACCAGCACGGCAACGCCAAAACCGATGAGGAGATCGGCCGCGCGGTCGAGTACGGCGTGGGCACGATCATCGTCGACGGCCGCGACGACCTGAACCGGATCACCGCCGCCCTGCCGGAGGGCCGCCGCCAGGGCGTGCTCCTGCGCGTCATCCCGAACATCGACGCCGACACCCACGAGTCGCAGGCCACCGGGGGCGACACGGCCAAGTTCGGGGTCACGCTCGAGCAGGCGGTCGAACTGGCGGCGGAGCTCCGCGGAGGAGACAAGATCAGGCTGGACGGGCTGCACGTCCATATCGGCTCACAGATCGTGCAGACGGCCCCGTTCGGGGAGGCGGTGCGCCGGGTGTCGGCCGTCGGCGAGTTTCCCGTCTACGACATCGGCGGCGGCCTCGGGGTGAACTACGTCGAGACCGACTCCGCTCCGAGCGTCGACGCCTACCTCGGCGAGGTGGTCGCCGCCGCCCAGGCGGTTCTGCCCGCCGGGGCCAAGCTGCTGATCGAGCCGGGCCGTTCGATCGTGGCCCGGGCCGGCCTCACGGTCTACACGGTGACCACGGTCAAGACGACCGGACGCACGTTCGTCGCCGTCGACGGCGGCCTGGCCGATCACCTCGATACCGCGCTCACCGGCCAGCGGTACAGCCCGATCCTGGCCGATCGGGCCGACGCCGAACCGGGCCGCACGGTGCAGCTGGTGGGCCGCCAGTGCGAGTCGGGTGACCTGCTGGTGGACCGGGCCGAGCTGAACACCCCTGCCGTCGGCGACACGGTCGTCCTGGCCGCGACCGGGGCCTACTCGTACACCCTCACGAACAACTACAACGGTGCGCGCAAGCCGGCCATCGTCTTCGTCGCGGGTGGACGCGACCGGCTCGCCGTCCGGCGCGAATCCTTGGCCGAGTTCCTGGCCCTCCACGATGTGGCCAAGGAACACGACTGGTCCTCGCCCCTCACGGAATCAGCCCCGCTCACCTAGGCGCTCCGGGAAGCTATTACACATTCCTGTAAATTCTTCTATGATTGTGTTATGGCGAGTGTGAGCGTTGCCGAGGCTGCAAAAAGCCTCGGCGTGGGAGTGTCGCGCATCCATCAAAGGATCGCGGATGGTTCGCTGCGGGCCGAGCGTATCGGCTCGCAGTGGGTCGTCGACGAGCTTTCGCTGCTCCGAGTGGCCGAGCGCCATAGGCCGGGTCGACCGCTATCGGCCCGGTCGGCATGGGCGATCATCGCGCTGGCTGAAGGAGACGAGGAGTCGCTTCGAGCGCTGGCGCCTGGGGAGCGGGCCCGGGCTAAATCACGGCTCGCTGCGCTGCTCGCACTCGCGGATGACGCCTCGAAGCACGAGCAGGATGTACGGAAGGTGGCGTTGGTGTTGCGCGCGGTCCTACGCAATCGTGCTCGGCGGGAGCTACGCAAAGCGGCTGATGCCGATCTGCCCGCGTTGCGCGGGGATCCGCGCTGGAAATCAATCATCAGCCCCGGGGCCAGTGGCATCGCCTCGACCGACGTCGACGGCTACATCTCATGCCAAGATCTCAAGCCGCTGGCGGAAGAGTTTCTGCTGCTGCCAGCCGGCGGCGATGCCAACGTCGTCGTCCACGTGCTTCCCCAAGGGCAGAAGGCCTATCCCGGCTCAAAGCTCTTGCTGGCCGCCGATCTCGCCGAGCAACGTGGCCCCCGCGAGGAACTCCGGGCCGCCGAGCTGCTGCATGAGGTGGCCCAATAACGAGAGACGGTCAAGCAATGATCGTCATGCCGCTGACCGGCATCGGTTCACGTCAGCGGCTGAAGGTCGCAGCCAAGCTCGACACCTGAGACCCGGCGCCGGGCTGGCCCGGGACGGAGCCCAGTGCTGCGGCACCGGGCCCCGTCCGAAGGCGATTCTCAGTAGCTGAAGGTGGTCGCCGCTTCGTCGCCGATCCACTCCCACAGCTGGACGGTGCCAGCCAGTTCCGCGTTGGGCAGCAGCCCGCCGTTGTCGAGCCGCTTGGCGTTGAAGCAGATCGGGCAGACCATGAACTGGCCGCCGGCCTTCTCATACCGGGCCAGCAGATCCTGCAGTGGTGGGCAGCCGTCGCAGGCGACGCCCGCCGCCACGCCGTCCAGCGCGAGCCGGACGGCCTCCTTGGTCTGGAACATCAGCGTCGGCCGCCCGGACTCGGCCGCGCCGACCGCGACGAGGAACGCCACGGTCACCTTTTCCGAATCCTCCAGGCCAGTGCTGAGACTGATCACTGCCTTGCCCGCCATCGTCTTCCCCTCGTCCCGGTGCCAGCCGCCGGGACGGTTGCCCCTCGACCTAGTTAGCACGATCGTTCGTTCTTAATGACAGTACGAACGATCGTGCTAAGTTGTCAACGATGATTCAAACTGCCGATCAGGCCCCGCGTGCCCCGCGCCGCCCGCGGGCCGACGGGCAGCGCACCCGCAGCGCGATCTTGCACGCCGCCGTGTCGCTGGCCACGGTGGACGGCCTGGAGGGCCTGTCGATCGGGCATCTGGCCGCCGCAATCGGGATGAGCAAGAGCGGCCTGTACGCGCACTTCGGCTCGAAGCAGGAACTGCAGCTAGCCACCGTGGAAGAGGCGGGGCGTAACTTCACCGACGAAGTCATCCGGCCCGCCCTGGCCGCACCGGCCGGCCGGGCCCAGCTCGAGGCCGTGTGCGAGGCATTCTTCCAGCACCTGCAACGCCGCACCTTCCCCGGCGGATGTTTCTTCGCCGGGGCCGTGCTGGAGATGGGCACCCGTCCCGGCCCGGTCAAGGAGGCCGTCGCTGACTTCCAGGCCGGATTCGTGGACCTGATCCGCGGTTTCGTCGCCACCGCCATCGAGCAGGACGAACTTCCTTCCGATGACGATCCCAACCGGCTCGCGTTCGAGCTGAACGGCATCATCCTGGCCACCGACGCCAACTTCGTCCTGCGTGACGACCCCGCCGTCCTGGACCTGGCCCGCCAGATCGTCCGCCGCCGGCTGGGCCTCAGCGACCATGGCAGCCCGCCCGGCCATAGGCCCCATAGCCCGGCAACCCGGTCTAATCTGGTCATCAGGAGGCCGCACTGAGATGCTCCGGGTGTCTCTGTTCGGGGAACAGGCCATCACTGACGATGGGACGGGCCGAGTCCGGACCCGATCGTCACGCACGGCTGCCCTGATCGGCTTCCTGGCCCTGCACGCCAAGTCACCTCAGGCCCGGCAGCGTATCGCCGGGTTGTTCTGGCCGGACTCGACCGAAGCACAGGCGCTGACCAACCTGCGCCGTGAACTGCATCAGCTGCGCCAGGTCCTGGGCGACGAGCCATCACTCGTCATCACTTCCAGGGACCTGTGCTGGCAGGACAGCCCGACCTGCCGCGTCGACGTGCGCACCTTCGACGTTGAGCGCCAGGCCGCCCAGGCGGCGGGCCGCAGCGAACAGCAGGTCCTCACGCACGCGGCCAGGGCGGTCGCCCAGTACAAGGGTGACTTCCTGCCCGGCGCTTACGACGACTGGCTGCTGGAGGCCCGGGCTGAGCTCGAGCGCCAGTGTGTGGAGCTGTGCGACCTGCTGAGCCAGGCCCAGGCCGCCACCGGTGACCTGGCCGGAGCCGTGCAGTCCGCCCGGCGGCGGATAACGCTGCAGCCACTGGAGGAGACCGGTTACCGAACCCTGATGCGGCTGCAGGCCGATCTCGGCGACCGGGCCGGCGCGCTGAGCACCTACCACCACTGCGCTTCAGTGCTGGAACGCGAGCTTGGCGTCACCCCGGACCCGGCCACCCGCCAGGCCGTCGCGGGCTTGCTGGCCCGCAGCGAGCCGGGCCCCGCAGGTAACCCGGAGGCGACGCCGGCCGCGAACCGCTCCGGCCGGGCCGGCCCGCTCGTCGGCCGGTCCCGGGGACTGCGTCTGCTGAAGGGCCTGTGGCGGTCAACCGCGGCTGGTCATCCGGCGCTGGTGCTGGTCCGCGGCGACGCTGGGGTGGGGAAGAGCAGGCTGATCGCGGAGATAACCGGGCTGGCGCGGCGGCAAGGCGCGGTGGCGGCTGGCACCCAGTGTTTCGGGACGTCCGGGCGGCTGGCCATGGCCCCGGTCGCGGACTGGTTGCGGAACCCGGCCGTCCAGGCGGCGGCCGGGGAACTGGACCCGGCCTGGCGCACCGAAATCGACCGGCTGATCCCGGCCAAGGGCCACGAGGATCCGGCGGCCGGCTCCATGGTCATGGCTGATGCCTGGCAGCATCACCGCTTCTTCGAAGGCCTGGCCCGGACGCTGCTCACCGCAGCCCGCCCGCTGCTGCTGGTCCTGGAAAACCTCCAGTGGTGTGACCAGGAGACGCTGGCCTTCATCACCTTCTGCCTGGGCCTAGACCCGGCCGCCCAGATCCTGGTGATCGGGTCGCTGCGCGACGACAGTCCCGACGAGGACCACGAGCTGGCGGGCTGGATCACGCGAATGCGGGCCTCCGGGCTGCTGACGGAGCTGTCCCTGAGCCCGCTCGAGTCGGCCGATACGGCCCGGCTGGCCGAGGCGATCTCTGGCCGTCCGCTGCCGCAGGCCGACGTACAACTGCTCCAGGCAACCACCGGCGGCTTCCCGCTGTACATCACCGAGGCGGTGCGCGACGGCGTCGACCAGGGTGCTGCGCCGCTGCCCGCCGGGGACCTCGCGGCCGTGCTGCGCAGCCGCCTCAGCCATCCAAGCACTGCGGTGCAAGAGGTGACCGACCTCGCGGCCGCGGTGGGCACAAACTTCACTCTCGACCTGCTGACTGAGGCCAGCGACCTGGACGCCGACGCCGTGGTCGAGGCGGTCGACGAGCTGTGGCGGCGGCGGATCGTGCGGGAGTTCGGTGACGGTTACGACTTCTCCCACGACTTGCTCCGCGAGACCGCCTATGCACAGATCAGCCCGCCGAAACGCTGGCTGCTGCACCGCCGCATTGCCCAGGGCCTGGAACTGCTGCACGCCGACGACGCGGACGTTGTGTCCGCCCAGCTGGCGGACCAGTACGCTCGGGGCGGCCGCCCGGGCCGGGCCGTGTCGTACTACCGGCGCGCCGCCGACATCGCTGCGGACCGGTTCGCGCACGGCGAGTCGATCCGGCTGCACCGCCGGGCGCTGTCGGTCGTGCTGGCGCAGCCGCCGGGCCGGGACCGCGACTCACGCGAGCTCGAGCTGCTGGAAGCCATGGCGCCGCCGCTCAACGCCCGATTCGGCTACGCCTCCCCCGACCTGGAACAGGCCCTGGAACGGGCCGTCGCCTTGGCGGAGTCGCTGGGCCGCAAGAACTCGACCCTGACGGCCATGGCGGCGCTCTCGGCGACGCGATTCGTGCAGGGGCGCATCGCCGACGGGTATCAGATAGCCACCCGCACCCTGGCCCTGGCCGGCCCGGACTCCGAGCAGAGTGGCCCAGCCCGCTTCGTCGTGGGGTGCTCCGGTGTCAGCCTCGGCCGACCGGCCGAGGCAGTGCGGCACTTCGAGTTCGCGGCCGGTCTGGCCAGCGGGACCGTGCCCATGAGCACTGGCCAGCGGCCCGACGTGCACGCGACGGCGTATGCCGCCCATGCCCACTGGCTGCTTGGCCAGGACGAGGAAGCCCTGTCCTGCTGTCACCGTGCCCTGGCCCTGACCCGGTCCATCGATCATCCGTACATGCTGGCGATCGCCCTGGCCTACGCCAGCGTGCTGCACCAGATGCGCGGTGATCTGCCCGCGCTCCAGGAGGCCCGGACCGAACTGCGGGAGCTGTGCGAGCGCTACGCGTTCGCCTACTACCGGGAGTGGGGGCTGATCCTAGACGGCTGGTCCCGCCGGGGCGAACCCGGCCTGCAGCTCGCCCGGCACGGCATCGACAACCTCAAGGCGTCCGGATCGCTGACCCGCATGCCCTACTGGCTGTCGCTGCTCGCCGACCTCCAGGCCGG
Organism: uncultured Streptosporangiaceae bacterium; assembly: GCA_964250865.1. Lineage (GTDB taxonomy): Bacteria > Actinomycetota > Actinomycetes > Streptosporangiales > Streptosporangiaceae > Bog-532. The sequence continues at coordinate 8,008 of CAXUJF010000017.1, read as the reverse complement.
CAGCGGCCGGGCCGATGCCGCCCGGGCCACCCTCGACGCGGCGCTTACCACGGGGCGGCTCCACGACGATCTGTGGTGGCTGCCCGAGGTGATGCGGATGCGCGCCCGCTATGACGAGGGGGGCGCCGCCATCGCACGGCTGCGTTCAGCCGCTGCGCTGGCCACTGCCCAAGGGAGCATCGCGCTGGTCCAGCGCTGCCAGCAGGACCTGGCCGGGCGCAGCTGATCGTTGTTCATCAGCGTTCGGCCGGGTCGCCGGCCGTTGCGAACGGCACCGAACGCTGGGCGAACGGTCCGGGTCCTAGCTTCGGGGTGCCCTGACCTTCAGGGCCGCGAATCCGAGGGGAATCCCCATGACTACCGCTACGACCGGACTGACCACCGAGGACATCCAGCAGCTGGGTGCCGCCCTGCACGGCGACCTCATCACACCGGGAGATCCCGGCTACGACGAGGCCCGCGCCGTCTACAACGCCATGATCGACAAGCACCCGGCGGTCATTGCGCGCTGCCGGGACGCCGCCGACGTCATCACCTGCGTGCGATTCGCCCGCGAGCACGGGACCGAGGTCGCCGTCCGGGGCGGCGGCCACAACGCCGCAGGCCTCGGCGTGGCGGACGGCGCCCTGGTCATCGACATGTCGCCGATGCGCAGCACCACCGTCAATCCAGACGACCACACAGTCCGGGCTGACGCCGGATGCACCTGGTCCGACGTGGACCACGCGACCGTCGCGTTCGGCATGGCCACCCCGTCCGGCTTCATCGCTTCCACCGGCGTCGCCGGGCTCACCCTCGGCGGTGGCATCGGCTATCTGTCCCGCCGCTTCGGCCTCACGGTCGACAACCTGCTCGCCGCGGACGTGGTCCTGGCCGATGGCACCTTCGTGACCGCCAGCGAGAGCTCGCACAGCGACCTGTTCTGGGCCCTGCGCGGCGGTGGGGGAAACTTCGGCGTCGTCACCTCGTTCACGTTCCGCTGCCATGACATCGGCGAGCACGGAACGGTGATCGGCGGCCCCGTTTTCTATGACTTCGCCGACACGGCCGAGGTGATGCGCTGGTACCGGGAGCTGATCCCGTCGCTGCCGGAGGAGCTGAGCGGCTGGATCGCGCTGCTCACCATCCCCCCCGTGGCGCCGTTCCCGGAGGCCTTGTGGGGCCGGAAGGCGTGCGGCATCGTCTGGTGCTACACCGGCCCGCACGACCGGGCCGATGCGGTGCTGGAGCCGGTGCGGAGTTACGGGTCGCCGCTGCTGGTGGGGGTTCAGCCCATGCCGTTCACCATGCTGCAGAGCGCGTTCGACGGCCTGTACCCGGCGGGCCTGCAGTGGTACTGGCGGGCGGACTTCTTCAATGAGATTTCCGACACGGGCATCCAGGTCCACCTCAAGTACGGGGAGCTGTTGCCCACCGGCCACTCCACCATGCACCTGTACCCCATCGACGGCGCCGCCAGCCGAGTGGCGTCGGGCGAGACCGCCTTCGCCTACCGGGACGGCGGCTGGGCCGGCGTCATCGTCGGTGTGGACCCGGACCCCGCGAACGCGCCCCGCATCTCACAGTGGACCCGGGACTACTGGGAAGAACTGCACCCCACCTCGGCCGGGGGCGCCTACGTCAACTTCCTGATGGACGAGGGCCAGGACCGGGTCAAGGCCTCCTACCGCGGCAACTATGACCGTCTGGCCCAGGTCAAACGCCGCTATGACCCGGACAACTTCTTCCACATCAACCAGAACATCAAGCCCGGGTGATGTCCCGGCCTGGCATCGGCTCGGCCAGCGCGGCTCGCCAGGCCGGCGACCCGAACGGGTCGGCGAAGTACTGCGTCTCGTGCGCCACCTGCTCGTCAGCGAACTCCATGATGCTCACGGAGTAGGAGGGCGCGCCGTCGTAGGTGATGATGCACTCGCTCACCCACAGGTTCCCGTGGCCGGTGATCCGCAGGACGGTGAAGTGCCGGCTGGCCGGGTGCCCGCCGCGCTGGGCCGAGATCGTCGCGCGGCCGCGGAACCGTTCTCCCGACTGGGGATAGTCGAGGATCGCGTCGGTGGCGTAGATGGCGTGCTCGGTTTCGTTGTCCCCGCGTTCGGAGGCCTGCCAGTGTTCCTCGATCACGGCCCTGGTCCGGGTATCAGGATCCATCGCCTTGCCCTTCTTCCGACGAGCTGATGGCCGGCACGCTATTCGTCCGCGCTACTGACCTGCGCTCTGATCGCCAGCACGCTGACGGCGCGCGATGAGTTCGTTCTCGATGCGGCGCAGGGCCGCGTTGACGACGTTGATCGTCCGGGATCGTCCACGGCCCCCTCGAGCGTCACCGGCCGGCCGCAGTCCCAGACCGCGGCCACGATCAAGGACCTGACCAGCGCGGGCTATGCGGCACCGGCAGCCGGGCACCTGTTCCTCAAGCCGTCCACGCCGCCGTCCTACCTGCACTGTGCCGCCGCGACGACCTGCACCACCATCGAGTACAAGTCCGGCACCCGTAAGTACATCTCTAGCCAGGGCTACTCGATCGTGGCCGACTTCGGTGACCAGTACAGCGACCTGCTCGGCGGCGACGCCGGCCACCAGGTCAAGCTGCCCAACCCCATGTACTACATCCCCTGACGTCCAGGCGGAAGGTGCGGCCCGGCCATCCGGTCGGGCCGCACCTAGCCTTACCGCCGCGATCACCGGCTGAGGTCACGGGAGTTGTAGCCCTGCAGGTGCGGCGGCCGGCCGGCCGGGGCCGGACCGAATTCGCCGATGTTCCAGGCGATGATGCGGCGCGGGTGGATGCGGAGCGTCTCGGGGCTGAAGGCCGCAATGCGTGGCCGGTCAAGGGTCACGATCTCGGCCAGTCCACGTAGCTCGATGCCCCGCCCGGTCTGGCCGATGGGATTGGGTCTTTCCGCCTGATCGTCCACGACGAAGGAGACCCGCGGGTCGGCCTGGACGTTGCGGAACTTCTGGCTCCTGGTCAACCCCGGGCCGCCGAAGTCGATGGCGCCGGCATCCGCGTTCACCCGGAAGGTCACCGGATGGATCTGGGGTGCCCCGTCCGGCCCAATGGTCGCCAGACGTCCCAGCGGATGCCCGGTCAGGTACTCGTATTCAGCATCAGTGAAGATCACGTCTCCAGCGTGCAACCTCAATCACGGCTGAGGTCCAGTCCTGGCCGAGAAGTGATTACTGTCCGAGCCGCTCCAGGGCTTCGGCATAGCGGGGCAGTTCCTCATCGATCCGGTCCAGCAGTTCGGCGCGGCTGAGGCTCTCCTTATTCACACGGTATCGGTCAGCTCTCCGGGGTGACCGGGGGTGGCGGGGACTGCCCGGCGGCCATGCCGGCGGTCCAGCGATCTTCGACCCTGCCGGCCCGCCAGTAGATGAGGGCCGCCGCCCAGACCAGGACGAACATCGCGGCGATGACGAACCCGGCCACGTTGATGTTGAAGTTGGCCATCAGGTCCCAGAACGCGCCGTGCAGATGAACCTCGCTGGTCAGGATGCCCAGGATCTCGATCGTGCCGATGATGAACGCGGCGCCGATGGACAGCCCGGTGATGACCAGGTTGTAGTAGACCTTGCGGACGGGGCGGGCGAAGGCCCAGCCGTAGGCGAAATTCATCAACGCCCCGTCCAAGGTGTCGAAGAGCATCATGCCGCCGGAGAACAGGAACGGCAGGGCCAGCACGGCGAAGTAGGGCAGCCCCTGAATGGCGGCGTGGGCGGTCGCGGCCAGCAGCACCACTTCGGTGGCGGTGTCGAAGCCGATCCCGAACACCAGGCCGACGAAGTACAGCTGCCAGGTGTGGTTGATAGAGCGCATGAAGCGGCCGAAAAATCGGTACATCAGCCCGCGCGCCTGGAGCTGGGCTTCCAGTTGCTCTTCGTCGTAGGTACCCGAGCGCATCTCGCGGAACACCTTGAAGATCCCGGCCAGCACGATCAGGTTCAGTACGGCGATCAGATAAAGGAACCCGGCCGACAGCAGAGTGCCGATCGCCCCGCCGGCCGTCTCGTAGGCCGAGTTCGGGTTGACCACGGCGCCGAACACGGCCCGGGCCGCGAACGTGATCCCGACGCCGACCGCCACGACGACGGTGGAGTGGCCGAAGGAGAAGTAGAACCCGGTGCCCAGCGGGCGTTTGCCGTCGGCCATGAGCTTGCGGGTGGTGTTGTCGATGCAGGAGATGTGATCGGCGTCGAACGCATGCCGGAACCCCAGGAACCAGGCCGTGACGGCCACCCCGAGCCCCACGCCGAGCCCGCGGCTGCCGTCCTCACCCCTGTAGTCGAAGTGGTGCGGCATCACGTACAAGATGTAGATGCCCCAGCCCACGATGTTCAGGGCCAGGATGAAGGCCAGCATCGCGCTGAGGCGCCCCCACTCGCGCGCGGCCAGCGCCGTGCGGATGGTGGGCAGGCGCGACCGGACAGCTGAGCCTGGCATGAACCGCCCTTCCTCCGAGGACTGGTGTTCACCGGACGGGCCAGGCCAGGCGACCGGACTCATCCCCTGGGAGGGGCTTGACCGTTGCGGGACAGTGCCGGGCTCTCACCGGACTTCGCTGGCTGATCATCAGCCCCCGATGGTCCGAGGGCTAGATTCAGGACGAATGGGGGCGCCGCCGAGTTCCCTATACTGCAGATGCGGATGGTTCACCCGGGCCGGAAAAGCCAGGGTGCCGTAAGAGGGAACCCCGGTGTAAGTCCGGGACTGCCCCGCAGCGGTTAGCGGGAACGACCGCCGTCATCAGAGCACTGGGCCCTACGGGTCCGGGAAGCGACGGCCAGTAGGCGGCCTTCATCAGGCCAAGCCCGCGAGTCCGAAGACCTGCCTCCGCCCGTGCGCCGGCCGGTGCACGGTGGTCCGTGGCTTCGCGGGAAGGCCAGGGCGCGGCGAGATGTGCCGTTGCTCTGTCCCGGGTAGGCCACGTCTGATGGCTGTGCGAGGGAGAGAGCCATGGAAACCACTGTCCTGGGGTACCCGCGGATCGGCGGGCGCCGGGAGCTGAAGAAGGCCACCGAAGGCTACTGGTCCGGGCGCATCAGCGCCACGGAGCTGGCCGAGACGGCGGCCGAGCTGCGCCGCCAGACCTGGACCAGCCTGCGGGACGCCGGCCTGACCGGCATCCCGTCGAACACGTTCTCGCTGTACGACCACGTGCTGGACACCGCGGTGCTGTTCGGCGCCGTGCCGGCCCGGTTCGCGGGCCGGTCCGAACTAGCGCAGTCCGGGCTGGACCAGTACTTCGCGATGGCCCGCGGGGCCGGCGGGGTGGCGCCGCTCGAGCTGACCAAGTGGTTTGACACGAACTACCACTACCTGGTGCCCGAGCTCGGCCCCGGCACCACGCTGCGGCTGGCGGGCGACAAGCCGGTGCGCGAATACACCGAAGCCGCCGCGCTCGGTATCGAGACCCGGCCGGTACTGCTCGGTCCGATCTCGTTCCTGCTGCTGTCCAAGCCGGCCGAGCCGGGATTCGCCCCGCTCGATCTGCTCGACCCGCTGCTGGACGGCTACGCCGACCTACTCCGCGTGCTGCGCGACGCGGGCGCGTCGTGGGTTCAGCTGGACGAGCCAGTGCTGGCGGCCGACCGGACCGGCGCCGAACTGGACGCTCTCCAGCACGCCTACGAACGGCTGGGCCACCTCGACCGCCGGCCCGCCCTCATGGTGAGCACCTACTTCGGGGAGATCGAGGACGCGCTGCCGGTGCTGGCGGCCAGCCCGGTCGAAGCGATCGGCCTGGACTTCGTGGCCGGCCCGGGCAACCGCGAGGCGCTGGCCCGGATCGGCGGGATCGGCGCCAAGACGCTGGTGGCCGGGGTGGTCGACGGCCGGAACGTGTGGCGGTCCGACCTTGGCGCAGTGCTGGCCACGTGCGTGTCCCTGCTCGGGCTGGCCGCGGAGCTGACCGTCAGCACCTCCTGCTCGCTGCTGCACGTGCCGCTCGACCTGGCCGCCGAGACGTCGCTGCCGCCGGCGCTGACCGGCCGCCTGGCCTTCGCCCGGCAGAAGGCGGACGAGGTGGTCACCATCGGCCGGGCGCTGGCCGAGGGACGCGAGGCCATCGCAGCCGAGCTCAGCGTCGCGGCAGCGTCGGCGGCACCGGTCAACGGGCAGGTCCGCGCCCGGCTGGACGCGCTGGGCGACGGCTCGCCGCGGACCCCGTACGAGATCCGCCGGAAGACGCAGGAAGGCAACCTGCCGCCGTTGCCGACCACCACGATCGGGTCGTTCCCGCAGACCGGCGAGATCCGCAAGGCCCGCGCCGATCACAAGGCCGGGCGGATCAGCGACGAAGACTACGTCACGGTCATGCGGGCCGAGATCGACCGGGTCATCGCGCTGCAGGAGGACATCGGCCTCGACGTGCTGGTGCACGGCGAGCCGGAACGCAACGACATGGTGCAGTACTTCGCCGAGCAACTCGACGGGTACGCCGCCACCGAGCACGGCTGGGTCCAGTCGTACGGGACCCGGTACGTCCGGCCGCCCATCCTGCACGGCGACGTGCACCGCGCCGGGCCGATGACGGTGGACTGGGCGACCTACGCCCAGTCCCGCACGCGCAAGCCGGTCAAGGGCATGCTGACCGGCCCGGTGACCATGCTGGCCTGGTCGTTCGTCCGCGACGACCAGCCCCTGGGCGAGACCGCCCGGCAGGTGGCGCTGGCGCTGCGGGACGAGATCCGCGATCTGGAGGCGGCCGGGATGCGCATCATCCAGGTCGACGAGCCGGCCCTGCGTGAGCTGCTGCCGCTGCGCCGCCGCGATCGCCAGGCCTACCTGGATTGGGCGGTCGGCGCGTTCCGGCTGGCCACCTCGGGTGTGGCCGATTCAACCCAGATCCACACGCACATGTGCTACTCCGAATTCGGTGAGATCATCGGCGCCATCGGTGGCCTGGACGCCGACGTGGCCAGCGTGGAGGCGGCCCGGTCGCGGATGGAGCTGCTGACGGACCTGCGGGCGGCCGGGTACGAGCAGGGCATTGGCCCGGGGGTCTGGGACATCCACTCTCCCCGTGTGCCATCGCTGGACGAAATGACCGGTGCCTTGTCGCTCGCCCTGCGCAGCGTCGACCCGGGACGCCTGTGGGTCAATCCCGACTGCGGCCTGAAGACCCGTGGTTATACGGAAACGGAGGCCGCGTTGCGGACCATGGTGGCCGCGGCCCGGGAGCTGCGCGGCTCGCTGACCACATAAATAGGACGACTCGCCGACGTGAAATAACGACACGCCGACGCGGTAAGCGTTGGCCTTCATGGACCTGCAGGACGTCCAGGAACTGTCCAACTTCTTCGAACGCCGGGTCTCCGCCTACCAGATCGGCGTCATCGGAGACGTTTCGTTCGACGCCGACTTCTGAGCCCGCTCTGACCTGGCTCTGGGCTGGTGTGGCCGGGCTCGACGGCCGCGCCCGCCCAGGCCTGGGGTTGACCGCCTGTTCAGGGCCACGTAGCGTCGAAATTTGTGACGGTGTGAGGAAGCTGGTGTAAGCCCAGCACGGTCGCGCCACTGTGAGCCAGGCATTGGATCTGGTAAGTCAGACACTTCGCCGTCACGACGCCACCCGATTCGAGCAGGGACGCACGATCCCTGAAGGAGGCCTCGCCCACTTGGCGACCATTCCCGCCCCTGGCACTCATCCCAAGCCGAAGGTCACGGTCTCTCCGGAGGCCCTGTCGAAGACCCGGACCATCCAGTCCACGGTCGGCATCGCGCTGGTCTTCGGCACCTTGCTGGACCGGTTCCTGCAGCCGGCCGTGCCCGCGCCGCGGGCCGAGGAGCAGGATCCCGAGCCGGTCGGGGCAGCATCGTAACGGCCGCCCTGGACGACCTGGCCACCCTCGGGCCGTTCTTCGCCGTCGACGTCCACCAGCCGGGCGCCGGCCCGGTACCACCCTGGCGCCCGCTGGCCGACGTGATCACCCCACCGGTCCTGCGGGAACGGATCGGCGTGGTCCGGGCCGCGCTGGCCGCCCGGACCGGCTGCGCCCCGGAGGGCAT
>CAXUJF010000016.1:25849-29761 GCA_964250865.1 uncultured Streptosporangiaceae bacterium | reverse complement strand
CATCCCGGCCAGCCCGAGGCCGCCGCTCTGGCCCGCGGCCGCCCTGGCCGACTGGCCGCGGCCGGTGTCGTTCACGTCGATCCGCAGTTCGTCATGGTGGTAACCGAGCGAGACCGCGGCCGTGGCCGGGCCGGCGTGCCGGATGGCGTTGGTCAGCGACTCCTGGACGATGCGGTAGGCGGCCAGGTCGACGGCGGCCGGCAGCGGAACCGGCTCCCCGGTCACCGTGAACGTCGTCTCCAGGCCCGCCCCGCGGGCCCCGGCGATGAGGGCCTCCAGCTGGGCGGTGCCTGGGGCCGGCTGAGTGGGGTCGGTGTCGTCGGCCTGGCGCAGCACATTCAGGATCGCGCGCAGCTCCCTGAGCCCCTCCTTGCTCGCGCTCTTGATCGCCTGCAGGGATTCGGCGGCCGCCTCCGGCCGGGTGGACAGCACGTGGGCGGCCACCCCGGCCTGCACGTTGATGGTGGCCATGGTGTGCGCGACGACGTCGTGCAGTTCGCGGGCGATGCGCAGCCGTTCCTCGTCGATGCGCCGGCGGGCGTCCTGTTCGGCCCGGTCGTGGATGGAGGCCACGTAGGCGCGCCGGTTCGCTACCGCGATCCCGGCCACCACCACCACGGCGACCATGAAGGGGAGTATCACCACGCCGCCGCCGAAGTGCCCGAGGGGGTTGACCGCGATGCTGGCCAAGCCGAGCACGGCCAGCGTCCCTAGCCCGTACGCTACCGACCGCCGGACGCCGGACTGGGCGGCCACCGTGTACAGGGCGGCCATCGGGGCAACCAGCACCGCGCCGTTCACGTAACCGAGCAGGGTGTAAGCCGCCGCGGCCGCCACCGACACGCCGAGCACGGCGGCCGGCCACTGGCGCCGCCAGGCGAGCACGAGGGTCGCCACGGCGACGAAGATGAGGGCGGCCACGGGGGTGTGCGGCAGGTGCTGCCCCGCCTTGAAATAGGCGGTCGTGCTGGGATGAGCCTCGCCGTACGCGCCGTAGAGCAGCACGGCGGTTATCGCCAGCGCCGCGACCGCGTCTCTGGTAGGCGGGTGGCGCCACCACCGCCGGATGGCCTCGACACCGTTCATGCACGTAAGCCTAGGCATGCTGGCGGCCTGGCGGCGCCCTCCCCCGGTTGATCGTCTGGCTACTCCCCCGAGAGTACGCGGGCCGCGGTTAAGCCCGCGGGGGTACGGCCAGGTGCCATCCCCAGCCGGACGACGGGCCTGGGGTTCGGACGGCAGTCTTGAGCTGCAGCTGGCGGAATGGCCGCCGGCTCGCAGACTCGGAGGCTACGATGCCAGCGCTCACCCGCTTCGTACTCCGCCATAAGGCACTCGTGGTCCTGTTCTGGGTCCTCGTGGCGGCCGCCGGCGTGATGACCATCAGCGGCACGACCCACCGGATGACCAACAATTTCGCGATGCCGGGACAAGCGTTCAAGGTCGACAACCAGATTGCCAGCCAGTACGGCAACGGCGGCGCACAGGCCCCTTACCTGCCGGTGATCACCGTGCCAGCCGGGCAGAAGGTGACCGATCCGGCCACCGCCGCCGCCACCGGCCGGGCGTTCGCCGCCCTGGCCCGGGCGGTCCCGGGCGTGCGGATCGCGGACTACGCGACCACGCATGACCCGGCGTTCGTCACGCACGACGGGCGGTCCACCTTCGCGCTGGTCTACACGGCTCCGGTACCTGGTTTCGGCGGCAGCAACCTCGGGCCGCAGATCGGCCACGCCGTCACGGCCGCCGCACCGGCCGGCTGGCACGTCGGGGTCACCGGCTCGCAGCTGCTGGCTAACGGGCAGCCGTCGTCCAAGGGCACGGGGATCATGGCCGAGGCAGTGATCGGCGCCCTCGGCGCACTGGTCATCCTGGCGCTGGTGTTCGCCAGCTTCCTGGCCCTGCTGCCGCTGCTCATCGGCGGGATCTCGGTGCTGGCCACGTTCCTGCTCGTTGGCGGGCTCACCGAGGTGACCGGGGTCAGCCAGATCGTCGAGTTCCTGATCGCGCTGATCGGGCTGGGTGTGGCCATCGACTACTCGCTGCTCGTGGTCAGCCGCTGGCGCGAGGAGCGGGCGGCCGGCCGGGACAACATGGCCGCCGTGACCGAGGCGATGAACCACGCGGGGCGGGCCGTGGTGTTCTCCGGCCTGACCGTAGCTATCGGGCTGCTTTCGATGATCGTCCTGCCAGTGCCCATGCTGCGCAGCGTGGGCTACGGCGGCGTGCTGGTGCCGCTGATGTCGGTCGCCGTCGCCGTCACCCTGCTGCCGGTGATCCTGGCCACCGTCGGCCCGCGGCTGGACTGGCCGCGGCTGAGGACCGAGCGCCGCGCCAGCCGGGTGTTCTCGGCCTGGGCCCGCGGGGTCTACCGGCACCGCTGGATCGCCGCGCTGGCCGGGCTCGGCATCCTGACCGCGCTGATGCTGCCCGCGCTGTCCCTGCACCTGGGCGAGCCCGGCAGCTCCGCGCAGGCCCCCAGCGGGCCCGCGCACAGCGCGCTGGCTACCCTGACCGACGGCGGCGTCCCCTCCGGCGTGCTCACCCCGGCCGAGGTGCTGACCTCCTCCTCGGCTAGTGCCGTGGCCGCTTCGGCCGCGCGGGTGCCCGGCGTGTACGCCGCGGTGGCGCCGGCCACGCCGGACTACCAGCGGGGCGGCACGGCCATCGTCACGGTCATCCCCTCCGCCGAGAGCAATGTGCCCGCGGGCCAGACGACCACCACCGGGCTGGAGCACACCCTGCTGGCCAGCCCGCACGTGATCGGCATCGGCGGCGACGGCGCGTCGCTGATCGACTTCGACCAAGCGGTCTACGGCGACTTCCCGCTCATGCTCGCCATCATCAGCATTGCCACCTTCCTGCTGCTGACCCGGGCCTTCCGTTCGGTGCTGCTTGCGGCCAAGGCCGTGGTGTTCAACCTGATCTCGCTGGCCGCCGCCTACGGCGTGCTCACCTGGGTATGGCAGGACGGTCACGGCTCGCACGCGCTGTGGGGCATCCCGGCCACCGGGGCGATCACGATGTGGGTGCCGCTGATGGTCTTCGCCTTCCTGTTCGGCCTGTCGATGGACTACGAAGTGTTCATCCTCACCCGCATCAGGGAGGCCTACGACGCCAGCGGTGACGCCCGGCACGCGGTCACCGAGGGCCTGGGCCGCACCGGCCGCCTGGTCACCAGCGCCGCGGCGATCTTGATGCTCAGCTTCCTGTCCATGTCCACCGGGCCGGAGACGGACCTGAAGATCTTGGCCACCGGGCTCGGCGCCGGCATCCTCATCGACGCCCTGGTCATCCGCTGCCTGCTTCTCCCCGCGCTGGTCGCCCTGTTCGGCCGGGCCAACTGGTGGCTGCCGTCCGGGCTGGCCAAGGTGCTCCGGATCCCGGCTCCCACTCCCGGCGATTCCATGGCGCAGCAGGCCGCGCGGCCCGGCACCGATCTCGCCGTGACCGGGGCAACGTACCGACGGCTCGTCTTCCTGTCGCGGGGCCCGGGTGGGCATCCGCCCGGGCCCAGCGTTGTATGCCTACCTGATAGGCGATGCCCAGCTCACGGGCGATCCGGGCATTAGCCCAGCCACTGGCGGCGGCCAGCACGATCTGCCCCGCAGCTGGTCCCGGTGCCGTCCTTGCGCCGTGGGCGCGTTTCCAGGGTCTTGCGCTCGACGGCGTCAGCCTGACCGGCACGCCGCACGGCAGCGGCATCGGGCGCCACCGGATAAGTCATGCATCTGTGATCCGCTCCCAGCCAGTGATCCCAACCAGCACAGATGCCACGCCCGCCATAGCGCAGTCAACCCGCGACTCGCTCACCGCAGCTCGAATCGACGACGACTTCATGCCTGCCGAGAACCCCCCCCAACCCAGGTCACCCCCAGGCCCGCCCAGGCACAGGGCGGCACGTTAGAGATT